>DGFE01000016.1:36101-43640 GCA_002391525.1 Competibacteraceae bacterium UBA3908 | reverse complement strand
AACTCAAACAGGGTTGCTATATCTGAGCGAACCTCAAGCTGAGCGATGGGGAGCCTCCGGTTTCCCCGTCGCTCTCCTTCCAGCCGGAACGCTCGATCCAGCTTGGCGTAATGCCCGAGGGTCGAAACAATAACATTGAAAACATTGTCCCATTATTGGGTAAATCTGCATTCTGGTATGCTTTGATCGAGCTACAAACTGGCAGGAGGAGTGGAACCATGCAGTACAACCACGGCACCAGCCAAATGAACTCCCCGAACCTGGCCCAATACGTCGAACCGCCGCGCGCGATCCGCGAACTGCTGGCCGAGGCCGGGATTCGCATCAATGGCGATGCGTCCTGGGATATGCGGGTTCTCGACGATACGGTTTACCGGCGCGTCCTCGTCCACGGCTCCCTGGGGCTTGGCGAGGCGTACATGGACGGGCTATGGGAAGCCGACCGGCTGGATGAGTTCTTTCACCGTTTGTTGCGTTACGACCTCAACGAGAAGGTCGGCGGCTGGCGGCGCTGGCGTCTGATCGGCGCCGTATTGCGCCATCTGCTGCTCAACCCACAATCACCGTTGCGCGCGTTTCAGGTGGGCGAACAGCATTACGACATCGGCAACGATGTCTTCCAGGCCATGCTCGACCCCACGATGAGTTATTCCTGCGCCTATTGGGCGGACGCCGACAATCTGGCCGACGCGCAACGACACAAACTCGAATTGATCTGCCGCAAGCTGGAGCTGCGTCCGGGCGAGCGCCTGCTGGACATCGGTTGTGGCTGGGGCGGACTCGCCCATCACGCGGCGACCCATCACGGCGTGGAGGTGGTGGGGATCACCGTCTCCCGGCAACAATTCGAGTTCGCGCGGCGACGTTGCGCGGGTTTGCCGGTTCGCATTGAATTTCAGGACTATCGTGAGATCGAAGGCTCGTTCGACAAGATCGTCTCGGTCGGCATGTTCGAACATGTCGGCCCGAAAAATTATCCGGTCTACCTTGAAACCGTCCGCCGCGTGCTGGCCGACGAGGGCCTGTTTCTCCTGCACACCATCGGCGATTACACGACCACCCGTACCACCGAACCGTGGATCGAGAAATACATCTTCCCGAACGGCAAGCTGCCCTCGGCCCGGCAACTGACCGAGGCGTTGGAACGGCGGTTCGTGATCGAGGACTGGCACAACTTCGGCCCGGACTACGACCGCACTCTGATGGCCTGGTGGGCCAACTTCGACGCCAACTGGCCGCGGTTGAGGAATCGATACGACCCGCGCTTCTATCGCATGTGGAAATATTATCTGTTGAGCTGCGCCGGTTTTTTCCGCGCCCGGCAAGGGCAGCTCTGGCAACTGGTGCTGAGCGGGCGCCAGCGGTCGGCAGTCTATCGTTCGGTGCGCTGAATCCCGGCCCGGCCCGGACGACTCCTCCCATTCCCAGGCAGGCGTGTCGATCCACGCGCATCGTGAACGCGGGTATCATTACCCCTGGTTTTGGTCCAACAGACAGGCGGAGGCTGGGAGCGGGATGAAGGCAGCCGGTTTAACGGTCGAGCGGATGACCGCCGGCGAACGCCGGGCGGCGTTCTGGCTGGCGAGCGTATTTTCGCTGCGAATGCTGGGCTTGTTCATGATCCTGCCGGTGTTCGCGCTGTACGCCGAACACCTGCGCGGCAACACCCCGGCGCTGGCGGGACTGGCCATCGGCATTTACGGCTTCAGCCAGGCGACTTTTCAAATTCCCTTCGGTTTCCTGTCCGACCGTTACGGACGCAAGCGGATGATCTATCTCGGGTTGCTGATCTTCGCCGCCGGCAGCGGCGTCGCGGCGCTGGCCGATTCGATTCACGGGGTGATCCTGGGTCGCGCCCTGCAGGGCGGCGGCGCGGTGTCGGCGGCGGTGATGGCGCTGGCCGCCGATCTGACCCGCGAGGAACACCGGCTCAAGGTGATGGCGGTGATCGGCGTCACCATCGGCCTGTCCTTCGCCGCCTCGATGATCCTGGGACCGGCGTTGAACGGCTGGATCGGGGTGCCGGGCATCTTCTGGCTGACCGGGCTGCTGGCCCTGCTCGGCGTGGCCGTGGTGCGCTTTCGGGTGCCCGATCCTGTCGTCAGCCGCGTCCACCGCGACGCCGAGCCGGTCGCCTCGCAATTCGGGCGGGTGTTGCTCGACGGGCAGTTGCTGCGGCTCAATTTCGGCATCTTCACCCTGCATCTGCTGTTGACCGCCACCTTCGTCGCCGTGCCGCTGGCCTTGCGCAACGCCGGTCTGCCGGGCCATCGGCATTGGGAGGTCTACCTGCCGGTGCTGGTGTGTTCGATGGCGACCATTGTCCCGTTCGTCATCATCGCCGAGAAATACCGTCGGCTGAAACCGGTGTTCCTGGGGGCGATCCTGACCCTGGCGCTGACCGAATTCGGCCTGCTCGTTCTGCACGACTCCGTGCTGGAAATGGCCGTGCTGCTGCTGTTGTTCTTCAGCGGCTTCAATCTGCTGGAAGCCACCCTGCCCTCGCTGATCGCCAAAATGGCTCCGCCCGACGCCAAGGGTACGGCGATGGGCGTCTACTCCAGCAGCCAGTTTCTGGGCGCCTTCGCCGGCGGGGCGCTGGGGGGCTGGCTGCACGGTCTGTACGATTCGCGGGGTGTGTTCGCGTTCGCCGCGCTGGCGGCGCTGGCCTGGCTGCTGGTGGCTTCCACCATGAAAAGCCCGCGTCATTTGAGCAGCTATCTGCTCAATGTAGGCGCCCTCGACGAGATGGAAGCCCGGTTGCTGACCCTGCGGTTGAGCGAGGTGCCGGGCGTGGCGGAAGCGGTGGTCATCGCCGCCGAGGGCGTGGCCTATCTCAAGGTGGACCGGCACGCCCTGGACGAAACGGCGTTGCGGAAATTCGCGATGGCGGAGAGCTGAGCGGCAACCCTTCGGTCAACCTGCGTATCCACCCTGATCTATGGCATGATTTCAACCCTTACCATCCAAATCAAAGCTACTGTGGAGCAAGGAGTAAAGCGTCATGGCCAGCGTCAACAAAGTCATCCTGATCGGCAATCTGGGCAAGGACCCGGAAGTGCGCTACATGCCCAGCGGTGACGCGATTACCCACATCAGCATCGCCACCACGGAGACGTTCAAGGACCGCAACGGCGAAAAACAGGAACGCACCGAGTGGCACCGAGTGGTTTTTTTCGGCGCTCTCGCGAAAATCGCCGGCGAATACCTGAGAAAAGGCCGCTCGGTGTATGTCGAGGGCCGCATCCAAACCCGCAAGTGGCAGGGGCAGGACGGCCAGGACCGCTACAGCACCGAAATCGTCGCCAACGAGATGAAAATGCTGGGCGGGCGCGGCGACTCCGGCGGCAGCGCGCCGTTCGCGCCGGAAGGCGGTGAGCCGGAATCCACGCCCGCGCCCCGCCCGCAAGGCCAAACCGCGCCGGCGGCGTCTCGCGCGCCGGCTCCGTCCGCGCCGCCGACGGGTGACAACGGCTTCGATGACGATATTCCCTTCTGACCGTGATGTTCCGGCGCGGCGGCGGCCCCGATTGCTCAGAGCCGCCCCAGCGCCTCGCCGGTGTGGGCCAGCAACCGCGCCAGCCACGATTTTCTGCCCGTGTAGATGACCTCGTACAGATCGGCGCCGGCGCTGGCGTCCAGCAGATAATCGTCGCTGGTGCGCAACTCGTCCACCAATCTGCTCTCCAGGGCGCGGGTTCCGTACCAGTGCTCGCCGGTCGCCACCCGCTCCAGATCGACACCGGGACGATGGGCCTTGACGAAGTCCTTGAACAGCGCGTGCGCATCCTCGATTTCCTCCTGAAACTTGCGCCGGCCCTGGTCGGTGTTCTCGCCGAAAATCGTCACGGTGCGCTTGAATTCGCCGGCCATGAACTGCTCGTAATCGACATCGTGTTTCTTGAGCAGCCGGTTGAAATTCGGCAACTGGGCGATGACGCCAATCGAACCGAGCACGGCGAACGGCGCGGCGATGATGCGGTCGGCCACGCAGGCCATCATGTAGCCGCCGCTGGCCGCCACCTTGTCCACCGCCGCCGTCAGCTTGATCCGCCGGTCGCGGATGCGCAGCAATTGCGCCGCCGCCAGACCGTAGGCGTGAACCAGCCCGCCGGCGCTCTCCAGCCGCAGCACCACCTCGTCCTCCGGTTGGGCGACGGTCAGCACCGCCGTCACTTCCTCGCGCAGAGACGTCAGCGCCGAGGCGCGAATATCGCCATGGAAATTCAGCACGAACACCCGCCGGCGCTCGGTTTTTTCGCGCTGCTTCTCCCGCGTCTTTCGTTCCTTCCGAAACTGCTTGAATCCCTTTTTCGACAGGATCGCGGCCTTGAGAGCAAACGCCATGTCGTCATAAATCCCGTTGAGATGGCGGATATCCAGCCGTCCCCGACTTTCTGGCCGACCCTCGCCGCGTCGCGCCAGCATCACGATGCCGCCTGTTACCACCAGCACGGCCACGACCAAAGTGGCGGTCTTGGCCAGGAACATCCCGTATTCGCTTAAAAATTCCATCGTGTTCCGATCTCCAAAGGGCCGTTAAATTTCCACTACCGGAAAAGGACGTGTTGTCATAAAGGAAAAACATTAAATAACAAATTCTTACAACGATCTGGCAAGACGGAAGCCGGCGTCGAGGTGGCGCCTGAACGGCGTATTACTGTCACGGTGGGCGGCGCGCGCCCACGCGGGGCGGTAGTACCAGGAGCCGCCCCGCACTGCGCGGGCATCCGCTCTGGGGCTTTCGACGCATTTCGTCTCCGCGCCCCCATATCTTCTGTCATAAGCCGAGCAGGTCCATTCCCAGACATTCCCCAACAGGTCCGACAGATTCCAGGCATTGGCCTGAAACGAGCCCACCGGCGCCGAATACCAATATTTGTCCGTGCAGTCATGCTTTACCGTCCAGGAATGGCCCCTCGGACCTCCGGTCTGATCGGCAACATTCGCATATCGGCAGGCTTGATCCGGGTCATCGCCCCAATACCGCGCGCTCGTCGTTCCCGCCCGCGCCGCATATTCCCATTCCGTTTCGGTTGGGAGTCGGTAGGTTCGCTCCGTCTGCTTCGAGAGCCAGGCCGCATAGGCCACGGCGTCGTTCCAGCTCATGCAGACCACCGGGTGCGCGTCACTCAGCTCGTAGCCAGGCTGGCGCCAATCCACGCCTTCGCGCCAGCCCCACTTGCCATCGGTGGCGCTCCAGGCATAACAGCCTTTTTCCCCGGTATTTCGTTCCGCATCCGTCCGGTAGCCCGTGGCGCTCGTAAACCGTTTGAATTCGCCCACCGTCACTTCGTACTTTCCGATCTCAAAAGCCTCGACACAAACCCGATGCTGCCGTTCGTCCTCGCTCCGGCCCTTTTCCGATATCGGGCTGCCCATCTGGAAACAGCCGCCGGGAATCCGCATCATCTCTGGTTCAAACGACTGGCTGGCTTGCGCAATTGGCGGTGTCTCCATAACCGGCATTTTCTCCGCAACCGATGGCGTCTCCGCAACTGACGGCATCTCCGCAACTGGCGGCGTCTCCGCAACTGGCGGCGGAGCAACCGGCACGACCGGGAGGTCGGGTTGCCTTGGTGGAGACCGGAAACCGATCCACGCCCCACCCCACGCCAAGCCGATCAACACCAAGGCAATCACCGCCACTCGCCAGCGCCGGTTTGGCCATGCCGGTCGTTCCTGATCAACGCTTTGATCCGCCGGAGCCTGAACCACTGGCTCCACCGGAGCCTGAACCACTGGCTCCACCGGTGCCTGAACCACCCGTTCGTCCTCCACCAAAACCGCTTCCAGCCGCTGTTTGAACTCCACCACGGATTGCAACCGCCGCTCCGGCTCCACCGCCAGCGCGGCATCCAGCGCCGCGTCAAGCGTCGGCGGTAGATCAGGGACAAAATGCCGGGCGGGTTTGAGCAAATCCGGCTGCTGGAGCAGATCGTTCTGCTTCCGATCCAGCGCGGATGGCGGACATTGCGCCGTCAACATGAAGTACAGCGTCGCCGCCATGCCGTAGACATCGGTCCACGGCCCTTGCCGGTTCAGGTGGCCGGCCAGATATTGCTCGTAGGGTGCGTAGCCTCTGGTGAAAATCAGCAGGCTGCGAGTGTGACTGTCAGCCACCTGCCGCGCCGAGCCGAAATCCAGCAGAACCAATCCTTCGTCGGTTCGATACAGATTGCCCGGCTTGATGTCCCGGTGCATAAAGCCGGCTTCATGTACTTTTCGCAACCCGTCCAGCACCGGCAATATCAGATTGATCGCCAATCGCCACGGCAACCGGCCGTCCGGTTGCCGTTTCAGATGCGTGGCCAAGTCCTCGCCTTCCAGGTAGTCCATCACCAGATAGGCGGTCCCGTTCATCTCGAAGTAGTTCAACACCCGCACCAGATGCGGATGCTTCATCTGCGCCAGGGTACGCGCTTCCTTGAGGAAGGTTTTCAGCCCGTAGCTGAACAGTTCCTCATGCTCGCGCGAATTCAGCACTACCGTGTTCCGGCCCACCGAGCGCCCGACCAGATCGCTGGGATAGTATTCCTTGATCGCCACCTTCATGTGCAACTTCAAGTCGAAGCCGCGATACGTGATGCCAAACCCACCCTGGCCCAGTTTTTCGCCGATCACATATCGTTTCAGTTGCGTACCCACCGGCAACAGTGCCCCGGACCGATCCGCGTTCGGTCGATACCTACAAAACGGACACACGGCGGACGCATCCCACTCGCGTGGGTGAAAACACCCAGGACAAGTCACCGTGACCAGGTGGGTACGATCTTCATCCAACGGCTCGGTCATCCGGTAAATCTCCGCAACGGTCATGGCGGGAACCAGCAAACTCCCTGCCTGGCGCCCCTTCATCGACGATGCTATAGTTTTAAATCTTGTTATTGTTCAATAATCACCCATGGCCCGCAAACTGTACATCAAGACCCACGGTTGCCAGATGAACGAATACGACTCCGCCCGGATGACGGATGTCCTGCGCGCGGCCCACGATCTGGAGCGCACCGATGATCCCGAGCAAGCCGATGTGCTGCTGCTCAATACCTGCTCCATCCGCGAAAAGGCCCAGGAAAAGGTCTTTTCGCAACTGGGACTCTGGAAAGCCCTGAAAACGCGCCGGCCCGGCGTGGTGATCGGCGTCGGCGGCTGCGTCGCCAGCCAGGAGGGCGAGCTGCTGCGCGAGCGGGCGCCCTGCGTCGATCTGGTCTTCGGCCCGCAGACGCTGCATCGGCTGCCGGAGATGCTGACAACGGTGTGGGCCGACCGGCGACCCGTCGTCGATGTGTCCTTCCCGGAGATCGAAAAATTCGACCGGCTGCCGGAACCGCGCGCCGAAGGTCCGACCGCCTTCGTCTCGATCATGGAAGGCTGTAGCAAGTACTGCACCTTCTGCGTGGTGCCCTACACCCGCGGCGAGGAAGTCAGCCGGCCATTCGAGGACGTGCTGACCGAGGTCGCGGCGCTGGCGGATCAGGGCGTGCGCGAGGTCAACCTGCTCGGCCAGAACGTCGACGCCTATCGCGGGGCGCTGGCCGA
>DGFE01000016.1:31222-35847 GCA_002391525.1 Competibacteraceae bacterium UBA3908 | reverse complement strand
CCGCTACACCACCTCGCACCCGGTGGAATTCTCCGACCGGCTGATCGAAGTTTACGCCCGCGTGCCGCAACTGGTCAGTCACCTGCACCTGCCGGTGCAAAGCGGTTCCGACCGCGTTCTGGCGCTGATGAAACGCGGCCACACCGTGCTGGAGTACAAAGCCAAAATCCGCAAGCTGCGCGCCGTGCGTCCCGGCCTCAGCCTGTCCTCGGATTTCATCGTCGGCTTTCCCGGCGAAACCGAGCGGGATTTCGAGGCCACTCTGGCGCTGATCGACGAAATCGGTTTCGACCACAGCTTCAGTTTCATCTACAGCCCCCGACCCGGCACGCCCGCCGCCAGTATGCCCGATCCCACGCCGCTGACGGTCAAGAAGCAACGGCTGGCCCACCTGCAGGCGCGCATCGAGGACGGCGCGCGCGCCATCAGCCGCGGAATGGTCGGCACGGCGCAGCGGGTGCTGGTGGACAAACCGGCCCGCAAGGGTGGCCGGCAACTGTCCGGCCGCACCGAAAACAACCGGGTGGTCAATTTCGACGGCCCCGCCGGCCTGATCGGCCATTTCGTCGAGGTCGCCATCACCGAGGCGCTGCCCAACTCCCTGCGTGGCCGGTTGCTGGCCTGCCCGGAATCGCCGGTCGCCGCCCTGAAACAAGCCAGTTGATGAGCGTATCCGTCGCTGCTCCCGCGTTGAACCCAAACACCTCCCCCAAATTCCAGGATCTGCTGCTGGAGCCCGCCGACAACGAGCGACTCGCCAATCTGTGCGGTCAGCTGGACGAGCACCTGCGCCAGATCGAACGCCGGCTGGGCGTGGAAATCAACAATCGCGGCCATCAGTTCCGGGTCATCGGCGAACCCCATGCGGTCGCCGTCGCCGTGACGGTATTGGAAGCGCTGTATCAAAGCACTCGTGACGAGGGTTTAACCCCGGCGCAAGTCCACCTGTTCCTGCAGGAAGCCGGCGCCGACGCCCTGATCGAGGACTCGGAGCCGGAAACCGACGAGATCGTCATCCGCACCCGACGCGGCCTGATTCGCGGGCGTGGTCCCAATCAGCAACGTTATCTGTGGAACATCCGGCACCACGACCTCAATTTCGGGGTCGGCCCCGCCGGCACCGGCAAGACCTATCTGGCGGTGGCCTGCGCGGTGGACGCGCTGGAAAGCAACGCGACGCGACGGCTGGTGCTGGTGCGACCAGCGGTAGAAGCCGGCGAACGACTGGGCTTTCTGCCCGGCGACATGGCCCAGAAGATCGACCCTTATCTGCGACCGCTCTACGACGCCCTCTACGAAATGCTCGGCTTCGAGCGGGTCGCCAAGCTGATCGAGCGCAACGTCATCGAAGTCGCGCCGCTGGCGTTCATGCGCGGCAGAAGCCTTAACGATTCCTTCATCATCCTCGACGAAGCCCAGAACACCACGGTCGAGCAAATGAAGATGTTTCTGACCCGCATCGGCTTCGGCTCCACGGCGGTCGTCACCGGCGACGTGACTCAGGTCGATTTACCGCGCAACCTCCAGTCCGGCCTGCGCCAGGTGTTGCAAGTGCTCAAGGACGTGGAAGGGATCAGCATGACCTTCTTCAACGCCCGCGACGTGGTGCGGCATCCGCTGGTCCAGCGGATCGTCAACGCCTACGCCCGTTACGAACAGGACAATCCCTCATGACGCTGGAACTGGACCTGCAAATCGCTCTGGACATGCCCGGCTTGCCGACCGAGGCCGATTTTCGCCACTGGGCGGCGGCGGCGCTGGTCGGCGCGGATTATTCAAAAAACGCCGAACTGACGATTCGCGTCGTCAACGAGGCCGAAAGCACCGCCCTGAACGAAACCTACCGCCACAAGCAGGGACCGACCAACGTGCTGTCCTTCCCGTTCGAGGCTCCGCCCGAGGTCGAAACCCCACTGCTGGGCGACATCGTGATCTGCGCGCCGGTGGTGCTGCGCGAGGCGGTCAGCCAGGGCAAAACGCTGGCGGCGCACTGGGCGCATCTGGTTGCGCATGGCGTTTTGCACCTGTTGGGCTATGATCATGATGAAGCACAGGCCGAGGCCATGGAATCTCTGGAAATCCGTATCCTGGCGGGACTCGGCTATCCTGATCCCTACGGAGACCTGCACGACTCATGAGCGAAGAGCGATCCGAACCCAGCCATAAACCTTCATGGCTGGAGCGTTTGGGTCTCGCCCTGATGGGTGAGCCCAAGGACCGGGACGAGCTGATGGAACTGCTGCGCGATGCCCAGCAACGGGAATTGCTGGACACGGACGCCCTCAAGATGATGGAAGGCGTCATGCGGGTTTCGGAAACCCAGGTTCGCGACGTCATGATCCCCCGCGCCCAGATGGTGGTGCTGGAACACAACTGGAGCCTGGAGCGCCTGATCGCCGAGATCGTCGAATCCGGTCATTCCCGCCTGCCGGTGATCGACGAAAGCAAGGACAACGTCATCGGCATCCTGATCGTCAAGGATCTGCTGGCTCACGCCTTCGACCGCCGCGAGGATTTCGACGTGCGCGCCCTGCTGCGTCCGGCCAAGTTCATCCCCGAGAGCAAGCGGCTCAACATCCTGCTCAACGAATTCCGCAGCAACCGCCTGCACATGGCCATCGTGGTCGACGAGTACGGCGGCGTGGCCGGGCTGATCACCATCGAGGACGTGCTGGAGGAAATCGTCGGCGAGATCGACGACGAGCACGATACCCTGGATGCCGACAACGTTTTCATCCGCCCCCAGGGTCAAGCCTTTATCGTCAAGGCGCTCACGCCGGTCGAGGATTTCAACCGGTATTTCCAGGCCGAGCTCAGCGACGAGCGGGCCGACACCATCGGTGGGCTGGTCATGATGGAACTGGGCCGGCTGCCCAAGGGCGGCGAGGCCGTGAATTTGGATCGATTCCATTTCCAGGTGCTGCGCGCCGACAACCGGCGGATTCATCTGCTGGAAATGACCCTCCGCGACGGCGAGGAAACAACGCCATCCACCACCGAACCGGAAATCTGACCGCTTCTGTCAGCCCCACGCCCTCCCCGCCCGTCGGGGAAGGGCGTTTTGTTTGTCTCCGGCATCCTGATCATCGGGATATTGCAATGCCGGTCTGCCAATCTGACCGACCAGAACCATCCGTCACCGTTTTCGGTCCGCCATGCGCCAGCTTGAGGAACGCTATCCCCTCGTCGTCGACCTGTTGATTCTCGTCGCCGGCGTTTCGATCCCTCTGGCGTTCGCGCCGTTCGGTTACTGGCCGCTGGCGATTCTGCTCCCGGTCGTCCTGTTGTGGGGCTGGGACGGCGCCACGCCACGCCGGGCCGCGCTGCGCGGCGGGCTGTTCGGGCTGGGCATGTTCGGCTTCGGCATCTATTGGATTTACATCAGCCTGCACGATTACGGCAGCGCCCCGGCGCCGTTCGCGGCGCTGGCCACGTTCGTCGTGGTTCTGGTGATGGCGCTGTATCCGACGGTCGCCGGCTGGCTGCTTGCCCGCTGGGGTCCGCCGCCGGGTCCGCTCCGCTGGCTGCTGGTTTTCCCGGCCCTGTGGACCCTGCTGGACTGGGTACGAAGCTGGCTGTTCACCGGGTTTCCCTGGCTGGCCCTGGGCTACAGCCAGACCGATTCACCGCTCGGCCAGCTCGCGCCTTACCTGGGCGTGTTCGGGGTCGGTTGGGCGGTGCTGTTCAGCGCCGGTCTGCTCCGGACATTGCCGAGCAGCGACGACTGGCGCACGCGGCTGGGCTGGCTCGGATTGCTGGCAACGCTATGGCTTGGCGCCTGGGGGCTGGGACAGGTGAACTGGGTCGAATCGGCCGGATCGCCGCTGCGCGTCGCCATCGTCCAGGGCAACATCGGGCAAGACGTAAAGTGGCAACCAAACCTGCTGGATGAGACGCTGGAGCGCTATGTCCAGCTCAGCCTGCCCGAACACGGGCGCAGCGACGTGATCGTCTGGCCGGAAACGGCGATTCCCGCTTTTTACCAGGATGTCCGCCCTTTCCTGGACGCCCTGACCCAAAGAGCCGTGCGGGACCGGCTCGATTATGTCACCGGAATTCCGACCGGCTCGTGGGAGACCAACATCTTTCACAACAGCGTCGTCGGCATCGGCCACGCCAGCGGGTTTTATCACAAGCGCCGGCTGCTGCCGTTCGGCGAATATCTGCCGTTGCGGTGGCTCTTCCTGTTTTTCCGCGACTGGGTGACCATCCCGATGGCCGACTTCCTCCCCGGCGACCTCGATCAACCGCTTCTGCGCGCCGGCGGTCAGCCGGTCGGCGTTTCCATCTGTTTCGAAGCGGTGTTCGGCAACGAAATCCGGCTGGCGCTGCCCGAAGCGACCTGGTTGATCAACGTCAGCAACGACGCCTGGTTCAAGGACTCCACCGCCCCGCACCAGCATTTGCAGATCGCCCGGATGCGCGCCCTGGAGGTCGGTCGCTTCCTGGTCCGCGCCACCAATACCGGCGTTTCCGCCATCCTCGACGAACGCGGTCGCATCGTCACCCGCGGCGCTCAATTTCAGGCCGAGGTCATTCGCGGCGAAGTACGGCCCCTGCGCGGTCTGACCCCCTATGCGCGCTTCGGCGATTGGCCGGTGCTGATTTTGATGGTACTGTTACTG
>DGFE01000016.1:8466-31001 GCA_002391525.1 Competibacteraceae bacterium UBA3908 | reverse complement strand
CTCCATCGCGCTGGCATCCATGGCGAACCCGGGCCGTCCACTGGCGGCGCGTGCTCCACGCCTTGCCGCGCCCGCGCTGGTGGTGGGCCTTCGGTGTGACCGGCGGCTGGCTGCTGCTGGCCTCCTGCACCACCGCGCCGCCGCGCAACGTCGACGACGCCTGCGCCATCTTCGCCGAATACGGCGGCTGGCTCGGCGACGCCAGGGCCGCCAGTCGGCGCTGGGGCGTACCGTTGCCGGTGCTGCTGGCGATCATCCATCAGGAATCCGCCTTCCGGGCCGACGCGCAGCCGCCACGCACCTGGTATCTCGGGTTCATTCCCGGTCCCCGTCCCTCTTCCGCCTACGGCTACAGCCAGGCGCTGGACGGAACCTGGAACCGCTATACCGCCGCAACCGGCAACCACGGCGCCGACCGCGACGAGTTCGCTGCCGCCGTGGATTTCGTCGGCTGGTACGTCAACGAAACCGCGCGGCGCAACCGCGTCGCCAGGAGCGACGCCTACAACCAGTATCTGGCCTATCACGAGGGCCAGGACGGCTTCGCCAGAGGCACTCACCGGAACAAGCCGTGGCTGATGGAACGGGCGCGGCGGGTTCGTCAGCAGGCAGACCGCTACCGCGCGCAACTGGCCCGCTGCGAACCGCGACTGGCGGCCTCGTTCCACTGAGTGACGGTCCCGAAAAAGCGGCCTTCGGCGACCCCTCACGGCTGACCCAGCAGTTCCGCGACAGCGGCGGCGGCCTGCCGGCTGGCGTCGCGGCGCAACCGACCATGCAGCGCGTCGAACGCCGCCATCAACTCCGCGCGGGCGGCTGCGTCGTCCAGCCAGCGCAGCACCGCCGGACCCAGCCTCGCCACCGTCGCCGCTTCCTGTACGAATTCCGGGACCAGCGCGCGCCCGGCCAGCAGATTGGGCAAAGCGAAGTGGGAAATCGTCAGCAAGCGCCGGGCGAGCCAGGCGGTCATCGGCGCTACCCGATACGCCATCACCATTGGCCGCTTGAGCAGCATCGCCTCCAAAGTCGCGGTCCCGGACGCTAGCAACACCACGTCGGCGGCGGCCATCACTTCGCGGGAGCGCCCCTGCGTCAGCGTCAGCGGCAGCACCGGGGCATATTCGGCGCGCAACGCCGCCAAGGTCTCGAATAAGCGGGGCGTCGCCGCCGGTATCAGGAAACGCAGCTCGGGACGCCGCGCGTGCAGCCAGTTGGCGGTTTCCAGAAACACCGGCCCCAATCGACCGATTTCGCTCAACCGGCTGCCGGGCAGCAAGGCGACGACCGCGGCATCGTCCGGCCAATCGAGATTCAACGACCACCGGGCCGTCCTCGCGTCGCTCCGCAAGGGAATGGCGTCGGCCAGCGGATGGCCGACATAGCGCACCGGCACGCCGTGATCCTGGTAAAACGCCGCCTCGAACGGCAACAGCGTCAACATCAGGTCCACGGCGCGGGCGATCTTGCGAACCCGCCAGGGCCGCCACGCCCAAACCGAAGGGCTGACGTAATGCACGGTGGGAACGCCACGGGCGCGCAGCCGGCGCTCCAGCCCCAGATTGAAATCCGGCGCGTCGATGCCGACGAATACCTGGGGAGGGTCGGCGATCAATCGCCGATCAAGCCGGCGCCGGATTCGCACCAGTTCCGGGAGATGGCGCAGGACTTCCACCAACCCCATCACCGCCAGTCGCTCCAGCGGCACATCGGTCTGAAAGCCCTGGGCCAGCATTCCGGGACCGCCGATGCCGCTGAACCGGGCTTGCGGATAGCGCGCTTTCAGCGCGGCAATCAGCCCGGCGCCCAATAAATCGCCCGACAGTTCACCGGCGACGATGGCGATGTGCATGGCCCGCTGGCCTGGAGTTCAGCGGACGATACCGTTGCGGGACGGCGCCGCCAGGAAATCGGCGAGGATTTGCAACCGGGGATAGTCCACCGCCATCTCCCGAACTTTCTCCATCGCCTCTTCCAGGCGCAGATTGGCTCGGTAGACCAGTTTGTAGGCGCGGCGGATCGCCTGAATCTCCTCGTCGGCGAACCCGCGGCGGCGCAGCCCCTCGGCGTTGATGCCATAGGGTTCGGCGCGGTAACCCGCCACGGTCACGTAGGGCGGCACGTCGCGATGCACCCCGCAGGCGAACCCGCAGAAACTGTGCATGCCCAGTCGGGTGAACTGGTAGACCAGAGCGAATCCCCCCAGCACCACGTCGTCCTCGACGCGCACGTGTCCGGCCAGCGACGCGCCGTTGGCAAAGATGGTCCGGTTGCCCACCACGCAGTCGTGAGCGATGTGGACGTAAGCCATGATCCAGTTGTCGTCACCCACCCGGGTCAGTCCGGCGTCCTGCGCCGTGCCGCGGTTGATGGTGACGAACTCCCGGATGGTGTTGCGGTCGCCGATCTCCAGCCGGGTCGGTTCACCGCCATATTTCTTGTCCTGCGGGATTTCACCCAGCGAGGTGAACTGGTAGATGCGGTTGTCGCGACCGATCCGGGTCGGCCCCTGGATCACCGCGTGCGGACCGATCCAGGTGCCGGCGTCGATTTCCACGTCGGGACCGATGATGGTGAACGGCCCCACCGTCACGTCCGAGGCCAGTCGGGCCGCCGGATCCACCACGGCGCGCGGGTCGATCACAACTCGATGTCCCGCTTGGCGCACATCAACTCGGCGCTCGCCACTAACTGGCCATCCACCCTGGCTTCACAGGCGAATTTTCCGATCCCGCGCTTGATGCGATCCAGGCGCACTTCCAGGATCAATTGATCGCCCGGCTCGACCGGACGCTTGAAGCGGGCATTGTCGACACCCACCAGGTAGTACATGGAATGATGGTCGGGCCGTTCGCCCTCGCTCTTGAACGCGAGAATCCCGGTCGCCTGCGCCAGCGCCTCCAGGATCAACACGCCGGGCATGATCGGTCGCTGGGGAAAGTGCCCCGGAAAGAAAGGTTCGTTGAAACTGACGTTCTTGAGGCCCGTCAGCGCCCGTCCCGGTTCGACCGCCAGCACCCGATCAATCAACAGAAATGGATAACGGTGGGGCAGGTATTCCAGTATTTCCTTGATTTCCATCGCTTCCAAGGTCTTACCCTCTCAAGTGGGACCGTTTCGGTTGATTGTTTTTTCCAGGACCGCCAGTCGCCGGAACACTTCATCCAGCCGGCGCAGGCGGGCGCTGATCTTGTTCCAGAGCCGATTCGGCTCCACCGCCAGTCCCGAGGAGTAGATACCCGGCTCGGTGATGGACTTGGTCACCAGCGACATGCCGGTAATCTGCACGTGGTCGGCGATTTCCAGATGACCGGCGATGCCGACCCCGCCACCCAACATGCAATGACGGCCAATACGGGCGCTGCCGGCGATGCCGACGCAGCCGGCCAGGGCGCTGTGGGCGCCAATCCGCACGTTGTGGGCGACCTGAATCTGATTGTCCAGCTTCACCCCGTCCTCGATCACCGTGTCTTCCAGGGCGCCGCGGTCGATGCTGGTGTTGGCGCCGATTTCGACGTCATCGCCGATCAGCACGCCGCCGAGCTGAGGAATCTTGAGCCAGCGACCATCGCGTTCCAGGGCCAGGCCGAAGCCGTCGCTGCCAATCACCGCGCCCGGATGCACCAGCACCCGACGGCCCAGTCGCACGCGGTGACAGATCGTCACCTGCGCCACCAGCCGGGTGCCGGCGCCGAGCACGGCCTGTTCGCCGATCACGCAATTGGGCCCCACCATCACGCCGGCTTCGACGACCGCACCCGCTTCCACCGTGCAGTGCGGGCCAATCCAGGCATCGGTGGCGATTCGGGCGGTTGGATCGACCCAGGCGGCGGGGTGAACACCCCGCCGCGGCTCGACGGTCGGCTCGAACAAGGCCGCCGCTCGGGCATAGGCAACCTGGGGATTGTCGGCCACCAGGACCGGCGCCGGGCAATCCACGGCGTCCGCGGGCGACAGGATCACGGCGGCGGCGCGCGTGATCGCCAAAAACTGGCGATAACGGGGGTGGATCAGGAAGCTGAGTTGCCCGGGCTCGGCGCTGGGCAAAGGCGCCACCCCGGTGACGACCGTTGCGGCATCGCACCCCCGCGGGCGCGCGCCCGCTACCGCGGCGACCTCACCCAGCGTGGCCATCGGCTTTACTTGGCCGTCAGGCGCCTGAGCACTTTTTCGGTAACGTCCACCTGCGGGCTGGCGTACAGCGTGGCGCCGTCGTTGATGACCAGATCGAAACCCTCTTCCTTGGCGACGCTGTTGACCACATCCAGCACCTGTTTCTGGAACTTACCCAGTTCCTCGTTGCGGCGCATGTTGAAATCCTCCCGGAACTCGTCGCTGGTTCGCTTCAATTCCCGGGCCTGATTGCGGATATCGCCCTCCAGACTCCGCCGCTGGCTGTCGCCCATTACCGCGCCGTCCTTGGACAGTCTTTCCTCCAGTTTGCGCAGCGATTTCTGCGCCTCGACCAACCCCTTCTGTCGTGGCGCAAATTCCTTTTCCAGCCGCTTGCTGGCGGCCTCGGCCTGCGGCGCGCTGTTCAGAATCTTGGCGATGCTGACGAAGCCGATCTTCACATCAGCCGCCTGCGCCAGCGAAACCGGCAACGTCAAAGCCAAGGCAATCAACAGGTTATTCAAGAGCTTCAATTTCGATACCTCCATCGGCAGGATAGCGCGAAAACATCATCAAGCAAAAAACTCCGGATTCGGCGTCAGTTGAACGGTACGCCGAAGGAGAACTGGAAGAATTCCGTTTCATCTTCGGACTGCTCGTTGAGCGGAGCGGCGACGCTCAACACGATAGGTCCGAAGGGAGACAACCATTGCCCGGCGAGACCGACCGAATAGCGCAGTTCGCCGACATCGAACTCGTCCACGGTCGAGAACACGTTGCCGATATCGAAGAACGTCGCCACCCGCACGTTTTCCGATCTCTCCACGAAAGGCACCGGCAGAATCAATTGGGTGCTGGCGACGGTCTTGAACGCACCGCCGCTGGGCTCATCGTCGCTGTAACGGGGTCCCAGGGTGTTCGCCTTGTAGCCTCGCACCGACCGCAAGCCGCCCGCGTACAGGTTTTCGAAAAACGGCAGGCCATCGGTGTTGCCGTAACCATCGCCATATCCAACCTCGCCGCCGACCGTCCAGGTCAACCAGCGGCCCAAGGGAAAATAGACCACGCTCCGGTAATTCAATTTGTAGAATTCCGCGGTGCTGCCCGGCAGCGCGATCTCCGCCGTAATCTGGTTCAGACTGCCGCTGGTCGGGAAAATGGCCCGGTCGCGGCTGTCGCGCGCCCAACTGGCGTCCAGCTTGAATTCGTCGAACGAATCGCCGTTCCGGCGGATAAAGTCGAAGATCTCGACCGGCGTCTCGGCGGTGGTATCGATCCAGACGTGCTCGTAGCCGGGGCTGAGGCGCAAGGTGTCGAACTCGTTCAACGGGAACCCGAAATTGATCTGACCGCCATAGACGTTCTGCACGTAGTTGGCCGCGTTGAGTTCGGAGCTGTCGATATCGCGGTAATACAGCCTGAAGCCGAGGCTGACTCCGTCCAGGGTGTAATAGGGATTGTTGAAGGACAGATTGTAGTTCTGACCGATATCGCTGTTGTTGAAACTCACGCCCAACTGGTTGCCCGTACCCAGAAAATTATTCTGCGTCACGCTGGCGTTGAACAGAATCCCCGATTCCTGGCCGTAGCCGAGACCGAACAACAGGCTGCCCGACGGCCGTTCGACCACGGTGTAGTTGACATCCACCTGATCCTGGGCGCCGGGCACGGCCGGCGTCTCGACATTGACGCTTTCCAGGTATTCGAGGCGCTGCAACCGGGTTTTCGAGCGATCCAGATCCTTGGTCGAAAGCCAGGCGCCCTCCGCCTGGCGCAGTTCCCGGCGCAGCACCTCGTCCTGGGTCTTGACATTGCCCTGGAAATTGACGCGCCGCACATAAACGCGCCGGCCCGGCTCCACCACGAAAGTCAGGGCGACTTTCCGGTTCGCTTCGTCCACTTGCGGCACGGTGTTGATGTTGGCAAGCGCGTAACCTTCCTCGCCTAGACGCTCGCTGATCTTTTTGGCGATCTCGGTCATCCTGGCGCGGGAAAAGGTTTCGCCGGGCCTGATGGTGACCAGTTGCCGCAAGTCCTGCTCCGGCACGACCCCGAACTCGCCGGTCAATTGCACGTCTTCAATGAGGTACGGCTCGCCTTCGGTCACGTTGATGGTGATGTAGACATCCTGCTTGTCCGGCGTGATCGAAACCTGGGTGGACTCGACGTTGAACTTGAGATACCCCCGATCCAGATAGAAGGAACGCAGACTCTCGATGTCCGCCGCCAGTTTCTGCCTGGAGTACTGGTCGTCCTTGGTGAAGAACGAGAACCAGCCGGTCGTGGACGACTGCAACTGCTTGCGCAACTCCTTTTCGGAGAACGCCTTGTTGCCGACGATGTTGATTCGGGCGATGCTGGCGACCGCGCCTTCCGAAATGTCGACCGTGATCGCGACCCGGTTGCGTTCCAGCGGCTGCACCTGACTCTTGACCTGAACGGCGTAACGGCCACGACTGTAATACTGTTGCAGCAGTTCCTGCTCGACCTTGTCGAGCAGGGAGCGGTCGAACACCTGGCCTTCCGCCAGCCCGACACCCGTCAGCGCCTTCTTGAGATCCTCGGTGCCGATATCGCGGTTGCCGGTGATTCGGACCTCGGCGATGGCCGGGCGCTCGGTCACGGTCACCACCAGCACGTTACCCTTGCGTTCCAGGTTGACGTCGGCGAAGAACCCGGTCTTGAACAGCGCGCGGATGATATCGGGATAATCCCGCTCCGAAACCGACGAACCCACATGGACCGGCAGGTAGTTGAACACGGTGCCGGCGGAAATGCGTTGCAGGCCCTCGACCTGGATGTCCTGAACGACGAACTCGCTGGCTCGCGCCCCGGACGCCGCAGCCAACAGACCCAACAGGAAAAGCAAGCGGCGATGCGATTTCTGCGATTTCATAAGCAGGTGGTCACTCCTCGGGCCGGGGTCGGAGGTCCCTATCCCAGCAGACGGCTGAAATCATTGAACAGGGCGATCCCCATCAACAGCAGCAGTACGGCGATGCCGACCTGCTGCCCCAGGTTTTGCGCCGCTTCCGACAGCGGGCTGCCCTTGGCCAGTTCGATCAGGTAATACAGCAGGTGGCCGCCATCCAGCACCGGCACCGGCAACAAATTCAACACCCCGAGGCTGAGGCTGACCAGCGCCAGCATCGACAGGAACGCCATCACCCCGGCGTGCGCGGCCTGGCCCGCGAACTGCGCGATGGTCAGCGGCCCGCTGAGATTGTCCAGCGACGCCTTGCCAACCAGCATCCGGCCCAGCATCCGCAGGGTCAGCAGCGACATGTCCCAGGTTTTGCCGACCGCGGCGCCGACCGCCTGCAACGGCCCATAACGTACCACGACCCGCAAGCTCCGGGCGAGGTCTTCCGGCACCTCGGCGACGGCGCCGATGAAGCCGATCCGTCGGCCCTGTTCGTTTTCCCTGGCGTCGGGAACCAGCTCCAGTTCATGCTCGACGCCGTCGCGTTCGATCCGCACCCTGAAGGGTTGATCCGGGTGCAGCTCGATGAGGTCGCGCCAGCGTCGCCAGTCCGCGACCGGCTCGCCCTGGGCCTGCACGATGCGATCACCCGCCTGCAAGCCGGCTCGCTCTGCCGCACCGCCGGGCGCCACCTGACCGATCACCGCCGGCAGCACCGGCCGCCACGCGGTCAAACCCACGCCATCGAAGACCATGGCCATATCGGCCAGGCCCTGGGCATCGCGGGTATCCAGCGTGCGGGTCCGAAGGCCCGACCGCTCCTCGACG
Source organism: Competibacteraceae bacterium UBA3908 (assembly GCA_002391525.1). Lineage (GTDB taxonomy): Bacteria > Pseudomonadota > Gammaproteobacteria > Competibacterales > Competibacteraceae > Competibacter_A. The sequence continues at coordinate 23,140 of DGFE01000016.1, read as the reverse complement.
GCCCGCTCGGCCTCGCACCCGACCTCGCATTCCGGCAACACCTCGACCCTGATCACCTCCTCGGCCATGGCGCGCTCGACCAGCGCCAGCATGACCGCGCTCAAGGTCGGGGTCGGCTTGCCGTCAACCGCGACGACCAGATCGCCCTTCCGGAAACCGCCCGCCGCGGCCAGCGAGCCCGGCTTCGGCTCGTCCAGCAGCGGCCTGATGCCGGGCACGCCGATCACGAACATCAGGCTGTAGGCGACGATGGCGAACAGAAAATTGCACAAGGGTCCGGCCAGGACGATGGCGATGCGCGAACCGACCGGCTGGCGGTTGAACGCCCGGGGCGCCTCGGCGGGCGCCACCTCGCCTTCGCGTTCGTCCAGCATCTTCACGTAGCCGCCCAGGGGCAGCGCGGCGACCACGTATTCCACGCCGTCCCGGCCACGGCGCCGCCACAATGGCCGACCGAAGCCGACCGAAAACCGCAGCACCTTGACTCCCAGGCGGCGCGCCACCCAGAAATGGCCGAATTCGTGGACGGTGATCAGCACGCCCAGGGTCACGATAAACGCCAGCAGTGAAATCAACGAGTTCGTCATCTCACACCTCCGCCGCCCGCGCGGCGATCCAGTCGCGGGCCACGGCCCGGGCCCGGGCATCGTCATCGAGAATCCCGGCCAGCGCATCGGCCTCGTGGCCGGAGACCCGTTCCAGCACATGTTCGACCACGACCGCGATGTCGGTGAAGCGAATCCGCCGTTCGAGGAAGGCTTGCACGGCCACTTCGTTGGCCGCGTTCAGGATCGCCGGCGTGGTGCCGCCCCGCACCAGCGCGGCGAACGCCAGCCGCAGACAGGGAAACCGCGCGAAATCCGGTGCCTCGAACTCCAGTCGCCCCAGACGGGCGAAATCGAGAAACGCCACGCCGGAATCCATTCGCCGCGGCCAGGCCAGAGCGTGGGCGATGGGCGTGCGCATGTCGGGATTACCCAACTGCGCCAGCACCGAGCCGTCTTCGTATTCCACCATCGAGTGGATCACGCTCCGCGGATGCACCACCACCTCGATTCGTTCGGGCGGCGCGTCGAACAGCCAGTGGGCCTCGATCACCTCCAGGCCCTTGTTCATCATGGTGGCGGAATCGACCGAAATCTTCCGGCCCATGCTCCAGTTCGGATGGGCGCACGCCTGCTCCGGGGTCACGTCCGGCAATCGCTCCAGCGGCGTGACGCGGAACGGTCCGCCCGATCCGGTCAGCAGAATCCGGCGCACGCCGACGGCGGCGAGACCAGCGGTCGAAAACTCCGGCGGCAGGCACTGAAACACGGCATTGTGCTCGCTGTCGATGGGCAGCAGTTCCGCGTCCCGTTCGCGCACCGTGGCCATGAACAGCGGCCCGGCCATGACCAGCGCCTCCTTGTTGGCCAGCAGCACCCGTTTGCGGGCGCGCGCCGCCGCCAGGGTCGGCAGCAAGCCAGCCGCGCCGACGATGGCCGCCATGACCTGATCGACCTCGGGCAGCGCCGCGACCCGCTCCAGTCCCGCCGCGCCCGCCAGCACCTCGACTGGCCGGTCGACCGCCCGCAGCCGGTCATGCAACCGTTCGGCGGCCACGGGATCGGCCATGACGGCAAAATCGGGCTCGTGTGTCAGGCATTGTTGCAACAAGGACTCGACATTCCGGTTGGCGGTCAGGGCCACGACCCGGAACCGGTCGGCATGGCGTTGCAGCACGTCGAGGGTGCTGACCCCAATCGAACCGGTCGATCCCAGAATGGTGACGCCGATCCGTTCGCTCATCCCCGCATCCCGTACAGACCCAGCACGAAAACCGGCGCGGCGGCGGTCAGACTGTCCACCCGGTCGAGCACGCCGCCGTGACCCGGCAACAGCGAACCGCTGTCCTTCAATCCACACTGCCGCTTCATCATGCTCTCGAACAAATCTCCGACGATGGAGAAGCCCACCGTCACCAGGCAAATCGCCACAAACCAGGGCCAGCGCACCCCCACGCCCAGCACCGCCGCGCCGGCGAGGGCGAACGCCAGCACCGCCGCCGTCGCGCCCCACACGCCTTCCCAGGTCTTGCCCGGGCTGATGGTCCGCGCCAGTTTGCGGCGTCCCCAGCGGCGGCCAGCGAAGTAGGCGCCGATATCGGCCACCCAGACCAGCAACAGCAGGAACAGCACGTACCGCGCTCCGAATTCCCCGCGCAGCGCCACCAGCGCCACCCAGGGCGCCACCAGCACCATCAATCCGGCTCCCGCCACCGTCATGGGCCGGCTGAGGCGGTCCGGGCGCTCGGCATAACGCCACAACCAGATCAGAGCGCAGCACCAGCCCGCCACCACGGTGGCCGACAGGCCGCCGACAAAGGCGGTGCTGCCGACCAGCGGCCAGCACGCCAGAATCAAGGCCAGCACCCCACCACCGTACAGCAGCCGGTCGCGCGTCCCGTCCAGTCCCGCCAGTCGCGCCCATTCCCAAGCGGCCGGCAGAATCACGGCCAGCAGCGCCAGACCAAAACCGGTGGTCGGCAGTTTCAAAACCACCCAGACCACCAGCAGGGCGAGGATGGCCGCGGTGAGGATGCGTTGCCTAAGCATGGCCTCCCCGCGCGATTTGCTCGGCGGTCAGACCGAAGCGCCGCTGTCGGCTGGCGAAGGCGGCGCAAGCCGCCTCCAAATCGTCGACATCGAAATCCGGCCACAGCCGGTCGGTGAAATACAACTCGGTGTAGGCCAACTGCCAGAGCAGAAAATTACTGATACGCTGCTCGCCGGCGGTGCGGATGAACAAATCCAGTTCCGGCAAATCGGACAGGCAGGTGTAAGGATGCAGTACGGCGGGCGTGACATCCGCAGGCTGCAACCGGCCCGCCGCGACGTCCTCGGCCACCCGTCGCGCCGCCTGGGCGATATCCCAGCGTCCGCCATAATTGGCGGCGATCACCAGCGTCAGACCCGTGTTCCCGGCGGTTCGCTGCTGGGCCTTGACGATGTAGCTCTGCAAGGTCGCGGAAAAGGCGCCAGGGTCGCCGATGAAGCGGAGCCGGATGTTGGCGGTATCCAGGCGGCGAATCTCGCTGCGCAGGGTGGTCAGGAACAGGTTCATCAACACTTCGACTTCCCGCCGTGGCCGGCGCCAGTTCTCGCTGCTGAAAGCGAACAGCGTCAATACCTCGATGCCGCGCTCGTTGCACGCCTGCACGACCCGGCGTACCGTCCTGGCGCCTTCCCGATGACCCGCCGTGCGCGGCAGGGACCGCTGCTGCGCCCAGCGCCCGTTGCCGTCCATGACGATGGCCACGTGGCGGGGCAAGCGATCCCGCGGCGTCAACGGACTCCGGGCCTCATCCGACATCCGGGAAACCTGGTCCGAAGCTTCATCGCCATCGCGAGCCCTGGCCAACATTCAGATTTCCATCAACTCGGCCTCCTTGGTCGCCAGAATTCTGTCCACCTCCTGGATGTGGCGGTCGGTGAGTTTCTGGATCTCGTCCTGAGTTTGCCGCTCGGCGTCCTCGGTGACCTTCTTGTCCTTGAGCAGGGTTTTGAGTTGGCTGTTGGCGTCGCGGCGAATGTTGCGGATCGCCACCTTCGCTTCCTCGCCCTCGCGCCGCACCACCTTGACCAGATCGCGGCGGCGCTCCTCGGTCAGCGGCGGCAACGGCACCCGGATCGTCGTACCGGCGGAGGCCGGATTCAGGCCCAGATCGGATTTCAGAATCGCCTTCTCGATGGGTCCGACCATGTTCTTTTCCCAGGGCGTCACCACCAGGGTGCGAGCGTCGGTCACGCCGACCGAGGCCACCTGATTGAGCGGCGTCTCATTGCCGTAGTAGCTGACCGTGATGTGATCCAGCAGGCTGGCGTGCGCCCGACCGGTGCGCAACTTGGTCAATTCGTGCTTGAGGGTGTCAACGCTTTTCGCCATCCGGGTGGCGGCTTCTTTCTTGAGGTCGTCGATCATGGTCGTCATTCCCGCACCACGGTGGTGCCCACGTTCCCGCCGCACACGACCCGCACCAGATCGCCGTGGCGGTTGATGTTGAAAACCTTCAGCGGCAAGTCGTGTTCGCGGCACATGACGATGGCCGTGGCGTCCATCACCTGCAGCTTGCGCGTCAGGGCTTCGTCGTAAGTGAGCTGGTCGTAACGCACCGCTTGCGGATCCTTGAAAGGATCGGCCGAGTAAATGCCGTCCACCTTGGTGGCCTTCAGCATCACCTCGGCACTGATCTCGATGGCGCGCAGGCTGGCGGCCGAATCGGTGGTGAAAAAAGGATTGCCGGTGCCGGCGGCGAAGATCACCACCCGGCCTTTTTCCAGATGGCGAATGGCGCGGCGGCGAATGTAATCCTCGCAGACCTGGTTGACGCGCACGGCGGACATCACTCGGGTAAACACGCCCAACCGTTCCAGAGTGTCCTGCATCGCCAGTGAATTCATGACCGTGGCCAGCATCCCCATATGATCGGCGGTGACGCGATCCATGCCCGCCCGGGCCAGTCCGGCGCCGCGAAACAGGTTGCCGCCGCCGATCACCATGCCCACTTCCACCCCGAGCTGGCACAACTGCCGCACCTCGCCGGCGATCCGGACCAGCACCCCGGTATCAATGCCGTATTCACCCTCGCCCATCAGGGCCTCGCCGCTGAGTTTGAGGAGAATCCGCTTGAATACCGGTCTGGAATCCTGCATGGGCATCGGCGCAACCTGCGTGGTCGAAACGGGCGGATTGTACTGTAATCGCGGTGACGGCGTCATTTGGCAACCGCCATGGCCGGGCAGCCGGGGGCGGACCTAGTCGCCGCGCACCTGCGCCATCACGTCGGCGGCGAAGTTGTCGGCTTTTTTCTCGATCCCCTCGCCCAGCTCGAAACGCTCGAAGCGGATCACTTGGGCCTTGCGGGCCTTGAGCAGATTTTCCACGCTCTGCTTGTCCTCGGCTTTGATAAAAGGCTGGCCCAACAGAGTCACCGCTTCGTAATAATCGCGGAGCTTTCCCTCGACTATTTTCTCGACGATATGGGCTGGCTTACCGCTCGCCGCCGCCTGCGCGGCGTAAATCTCTCTTTCCTTGGCGACCAGATCCGCCGGCACCTGATCGGCGCTGACGCACAGTGGCCGGCTGGCGGCTACGTGCATGGCGATATCCTTGGCCAAATCGGCGTCGCCGCCCTCCAGCTCCACCAGCACGCCGATGCGGGCACCGTGCAGATAACAGCCCAGCACGCCTCGGGCGCTGGCCAGCCGGGCGAAGCGGCGGACGTTGATGTTTTCGCCGATCCGGGCGATGCAATCGCGCCGGTTCTGTTCGACGCTTTGGCCATTCGCCATGCGCGAAGTCAGCAGCGCATCCAGGTCGGCCGGTTCGCTGCTCAGCACGGTTTCGGCCACGGCGTCGGCGAACGCCCGGAAGTCGTCGTTCTTGGTGACGAAATCGGTTTCGCAGTTGATCTCGACCATGGCCGCCGCGCCGGTCGCCTGCCTGATGACGATCAGGCCCTCGGCGGCGACGCGGCTGGCCTTCTTGTCGGCCTTGGCCTGACCGGCCTTGCGCATCAGTTCGACCGCCGCCTCGATATCACCGCCGGTTTCCTGCAAGGCCCTCTTGCACTCCATCATCCCCGAACCCGTGCGCTCGCGCAGTTCCTTGACCAGCGCCGCCGTAATTTCCGCCATGCTTGCGTACCTCTGCCAAAATCGAAGCAACATTAAACCGGATTGCTGAAGCCAGGCTGAATACCGGAGTCCATCAAAAAGGCTCGCACGTCCGGGCGCGCGAGCCTTTTCGACAAAGCCGGATTACAGGACTTCAGCCGCCGCCAGCCGTCGCCGGCGCCTCCTCCGGGATTTCGACGAACTCTTCCGCGGCGCCGCGACCCGACGCCAGCAGGGCGCGACCCTCCAGCACCGCCTCGGCCACGCCGCCGACGTACAACTGAATGGCGCGGATGGCGTCGTCGTTGCCCGGTATGACGTAATTCACGCCATCCGGGGGATTGTTGGTATCGACCACGCCGAGCACCGGAATGCCCAGCTTGTTGGCCTCCTGCACGGCGATCCGCTCGTGGCCGACGTCGATCACGAACAGCGCGTCCGGCAGACTGGCCATGTCCTTGATGCCGCCCAGACTGCGCTCCAGCTTGTCCATCTCCCGCCGCAGACCGATGACTTCCTTTTTGGCCAGCCGGTCGAAAGTGCCGTCCTGAGCCATCAGTTCCAGTTCCTTGAGCCGCTTGATGGACTGCCGGACGGTTTTGAAATTGGTCAGCATTCCGCCCAGCCAGCGATGGTTGACATAGGGCATTCCGCAACGGATCGCCGCCTCGGCGGTCGCTTCGCGGGCGGAACGCTTGGTGCCCACGAACAGAATCTTGCCGCCCTTGGACGCCATCTTGCCGACGAAATTCAGCGCGTCGAGGTACAGCGGCAGGGTCTTTTCCAGGTTGATGATGTGAATCTTGCTGCGCGCCCCGAAGATATACGGGGCCATCTTGGGATTCCAGTAACGAGTCTGGTGGCCGAAATGCACGCCGGCCTCCAGCATCTGGCGCATGGAAATGGTCGCCATTGCCGAGCGTTCTCCAAAAGAATCGGGGTTAAGCCTCCATCCGCCCCGGGCGGCGACCCTGCGGGGGGCACCCGGCCACCCGTGCCGGCGGATGTGCGAAGTTTAAAAAATCATTGAGGATTTGCCTTGAAGGCGCGCGCTTTATAACATGGATCGTTCGGGAAAACCAATTGAACCGCCGCCCGCCGGGTACTGTCCCAGCTTTGCAAGACCCAATCGACCGTCGTTCCCAGCGCCCGCCCATGCGTTCCCAGACCTATCGATCATGTTCCAGAAAACGCCCAAGAAATCGATGAGCATCACCCTCAAGACCGCGGAAGAAATCGAAAAGATGCGGGTGGCCGGCCGCTTGGCCGCCGAGGTGCTGGACATGATCGGTCCCCATGTGCGGGAGGGCGTCACCACCGAGGAACTGGACCGAATCTGCCACGACTACATCGTCAACGAGCAGCAGGCGATTCCCGCGCCGCTCAATTATCGCGGTTTTCCCAAATCCATCTGCACCTCGGTCAACCATGTGGTCTGTCACGGCATCCCCGGCCCGAAAAGGCTGAAAAAAGGCGATGTGCTCAACATCGACATCACCGTCATCAAGGACGGCTACCACGGCGACACCAGCCGGATGTTCCACGTCGGCGCCCCGCCAATCGCCGCGCAGCGGGTCAGCAGGGTGGCCTACGAATGCCTGTGCATCGGCATCCATCTGGTGCGGCCCGGCATCCGCCTCGGCGACATCGGGCACGCCATCCAGAAGCACGCCGAGGCCCAGCACTGCTCGGTGGTGCGCGAATACTGTGGTCACGGCATCGGCCGGGAATTTCACGAGGAACCGCAAGTCCTGCACTACGGCGACCCCGGGGCCGGCGTCGAGCTGGTGCCCGGCATGACCTTCACCATCGAACCGATGATCAACGCCGGCAAACGGCATGTCAAACTGCTGCCCGACGGCTGGACCGTGGTCACCAAGGATCACTCCATCTCCGCGCAGTGGGAACACACCGTACTGGTCACGGACACCGGTCACGAAGTGCTCACGCTTCGCCCCGGCGCCACGCTCTAGCCTTCCCATCCCTTCCGGAAACTCGTATGGACACTTCCGATATCGCGCCTCCGCTCTCCCTTTCGCCCTCGGTCCCCTTTTCCGCCGGCTTGCCGCGGGACGGTTCGCCATGGAGCCAGATTCCGGCGTTCGACACCGCCCTCGAGCGCGAGCTGGCGGCCGCCGCGACTCCCCTCGCTTCGTTCCGCACCCTGCTCAAGCAAAGCGATTCGCGTTTCAAGGACCTGTTCCTGAAAGGAATCCCCGCGCACGAACTGGTGCCGGCCCGCGCCCGGCTGATGGACGGACTGCTCCAGCGCGCCTGGCTACGCTATTTCGAGGCGGACACGCCGGATCTTGCTCTGGTGGCGGTGGGCGGCTATGGCCGCGGCGAACTGCATCCGGGTTCGGACGTGGACATCATGATCCTGCTGGGCGACCACGCCGTCGACGCCCGCCGCGCCGGGCTGGAGGACTTTCTGACGTTTCTGTGGGATATCGGCCTGGAAGTCGGACACAGCGTGCGCACGGTCGAGGACTGCGCCCGCGAGGGCGCCGCCGACATCACGGTGGCCACCAGCCTGATGGAGGCCCGGCTGCTGACCGGTTCGCCGGTTCTGTTCGAACGGATGCGGGCGGTCACCGGCCCCGACCGCATCTGGCCGGAAGGCGCCTTCTTCGAAACCAAGCGGCTGGAGCGTCGCCGGCGCTGCCACAAGTACAACGAAACCGCCTTCAATCTGGAGCCCAACATCAAGGACAGTCCCGGCGGCCTGCGCGACCTGCAAATGATCGGTTGGGTGGCCAAGCGGCATTTCGGCGCCAACACCTTGCAGGAACTGGTCAGCCACGGCTTTCTAAGCCCGCGCGAATACGATGAGTTGATCGAATGCCGCAATTTCCTGTGGCAAGTCCGGTTCGCCCTGCACGTGCTGACTGAACGCCGCGAGGATGCCCTGCTGTTCGAACACCAGCGGCGGATCGCCCAACAGTTCGGCTACCAGGACCGGGATCACAACCTGGGGGTCGAACAGTTCATGCAGCGCTACTATCGCACCGTCAACGCCCTGAGCCAGTTGAACGAGATGCTGCTGCAACTGTTCGAGGAAGCGATCCTGCTGGCCGACGACCCGGACGAGCCACAGCCCATCAACCGCCGCTTCCAGGCGCGCCGCGGCTATCTGGAAGTGACCCGACCCAACGTGTTCCTGCGCTATCCCTTCGCCCTGCTGGAAATCTTCCTGGTCCTGCAACAGCACCCGGAGCTTAAGGGCATTCGCGCGTCCACCATCCGCCTGATCCGCGACCATCAACCCCTGATCGATGAGAAATTCCGCAACGACGTGCGGCCGCGCAGTCTGTTCATGGAAATCCTGCGCCAGCCTTGTGGCGTGACCCAACAGTTGCGGCTGATGAACGCCTACGGGGTGTTGCCGGCCTATCTACCGGAATTCGGTCACATCGTCGGCCGGATGCAATACGACCTGTTTCACGCCTACACGGTGGATCAACATATTCTGTTCGTGGTGCGTAACCTGCGACGCTTTTTCCTGCCGCAGTTCGCGGACGAGTTACCGCGCTGCAGCGCCATCATGGAAGCACTGCCGAAGCCGGAACTGCTGTATATCGCCGGTCTGTACCACGACATCGCCAAGGGGCGCGGCGGCGATCACTCGGAACTCGGCGCCCAGGATGCCGAACGGTTTTGCCGCCAGCACGGCTTGAGTTCCTTCGATACCCGGCTGGTGGCCTGGCTGGTGCGCCATCACCTCACCCTGTCGCTGACCGCGCAGAAAAAGGATATCCACGACCCGGACGTCATCAACGAATTTGCCCGGCGCATGGGCGATCAACTGCATCTGGACTATCTGTATCTGCTGACGGTCGCCGACATCCGCGGCACCAACCCCAAACTGTGGAACACCTGGCGGGCGTCGCTGCTGTGGCAATTGTACGAAGCCACGCGCCGGGCGCTGCGGCGCGGCCTGGACCATCCCATCGACAAGGAAGAACGGATCCGCGAGGTACAGGCGCAGGCGCGCCAGCGGTTGCAGGTCACCATAATCGACGGGGAACGCATCAACCGGGTCTGGGAAGGCTTCGGCGACGATTATTTCCTGCGCCATTCGGCGGACGAAATCACCTGGCACACCCGGGCGATCCTCAAGAAAGGGCACGACGAACGACCCCTGGTGATGGCCCGCGACGATCCGGGCCGGGGCGGCACCGAAATTTTCATCTACACCCGCGATCAGGACAATCTGTTCGCCCTGATCACTTCGATTCTCGACCAATTGGGACTGACGATTCTCGATGCCCGCATCATCACCGGCCACAGCGGTTACACCCTGGACAGTTTCACGGTGCTGGAGGATTCGGGCGCGCTCATCCAGGACCGGGCACGCATCAAGGAAATCGTCACCACGCTCCTGCATTATCTCAACCGGCCCGACGCCGAGCCGTTGCTGCCCAGCCGGCATATTTCGCGAATCCAAAAGGCGTTTCAGATGCCGACCTGGGTGTCGTTCCGGGAAGACACGGCCAACGGCCGCACGGTGGTCGAACTGGTCTCCTGGGATCGTCCCGGCTTGCTGTGCCGGGTCGGCCAAGCCTTCATGGAATGCGGGGTACAACTGCACAACGCCAAGATCGCCACCATCGGCGCCCGGGCCGAGGACGTGTTCTTCGTCACCGACCACGAGAACCGACCGCTGAACGATCCGGGGAAATACGAAACCCTGCGGGCGGCCCTGGTCGAGCACCTGGATTCGGCGGAGGAGTAAATTTCACTCCTCGCCGAACAGAAATAGCCTTCGGTGAGTCGCCGCCAACGACAGCAGGTAATCCCACACCAATCGCACGCGCTTGAGCCGCAAGCGATCCGCGTGCGCCGCCAGCCAGAACGTGTGCTGAAAACAAGCTTCCCCGGGAAGCACCTTGACCAGCCGTGGATCGCTGGCTCCGATGTAAGGCGCGAGCACCGCCAGCCCGATCCCCGCCAGCGCCGCTTCCCGGTGGGCAAGCATACTGGTGCTGCAAAAACGCAGATTCGGCCGCTCGCACAGTTTTTCAAGGAACCGCAACTCCTCGCTCAGCAAATAGTCGTCGATGTAAGCGATGAAAGGATGACCGGCCAGGTCGGCGCGCGTCTCTATCGGCTCGTGCGCGTCCAGATAGTCCCGCGACCCATAAAGAAAATATGTATAGTCCGACCAGCGGCAAACCACATAAGGACCGCGGCGCGGCGGTTCGAGGGTGATCGCCAGATCCGCCTCGCGGCTGGCCAGATTCGCCAATCGCGGCAGTGCGAGCAACTCCACGGTCAGCCTGGGATAGCCATCGAGCAACGGCTTGACCCTGGGGGCCAGGAAGCACACCGCCAAGCCTTCGGGCGTACCCAGCCGGACCTCCCCGCTGATCGAGATATCCCGGTCCGACAATTCTTCCGACACCACCGCGACCGTGGCTTCCACCTTTTCCGCCATCGGCAACAAAGCATGGCCGGCCTCGGTCAGGACCAGCCCGTCGCGGTGGCGGTCGAACAGCCGCGTGCCCATCGCTCGTTCCAGCCCCTCGATCCGGCGGGACACCGTGCTGTGCTCGACTTGCAACCGCCGGGCGGCGGGACTGAGCCGCCCCAGGCGAGCCACCGCCAGAAAATAGCGCAAGTCATTCCAGTCCATCTCATGTTTCATCGCTCCACTCCCCACCGCTTCCTCCCATACGTCGGCCTTGAGAACGCATACGCAAATTAACCGAATGAATGAACTTGAAAAAACTCTCAAAGGTCCTTCACCGACTCCCCTCCCCCTTTGGGAGAGGGTCAGGGTGAGGGGCTAACCGCTCGAAAGTAAACCCCCATCCCCCCTTCTCCCAAGGGGAGAGGGAGGCTTTCGTACAGGCCTTGAGTGTGGTCGATACTGTGCATTTTCGCACAGATTTTTCGTTCTTTTTGCGGATTTTCACCCTGACAGACCGACTGCTATGCTTAATCCCGCCGGCTTCGGACCGGCTGTGAAACCGGCTCAAACGCCAAACGCAAACCAACCACTAAAAGGAAATCTTCATGTTGGGAGTTCTCGGCATCATCCTCTCCCTGGGCCTGTTGATGTTTCTGGCCTATCGGGGCATCAACGTGCTGGTGCTGGCCCCGGTCATGGCCCTGCTGGCCGTGCTGATCGGCGGCGACGCCCATTTGCTGTTGCCCACCTATACCCAGGTGTTCATGAAGGAACTGGGCGGCTATCTGCTCAGGTTCTTCCCGCTGTTCATGCTGGGCGCGATCTTCGGCAAGCTGATGGATGACTCCGGCTCGGCCAAAAGCATCGCCCACTGGATCGTCACCAAGGTCGGCAAGGAGCACGCCATTCTCGCCATCGTGCTTTCCTGCGGCATCCTGACGTATGGCGGCGTGTCGCTGTTCGTGGTCGCTTTCGCCGTCTATCCCATCGGCGCCGCGCTGTTCCGCGAGATCGGCATGCCCAAGCGCTTCATCCCCGGCGCCATCGCCCTGGGTTCCTTCACCTTCACCATGACCGCCTTCCCCGGCACACCAGCGATTCAAAACGCCATCCCCGCGCCGTTCTTCGGCACCAACACTTTCGCCGCGCCCGGTCTGGGCACCATCGGCGGCCTGATCATGATGATCCTGGGGACGTTGTGGCTGCATACCCGCGCCAAGCGGGCGATGGCCGTCGGTGAAGGCTATGGCCAGCACGCCAACGAAGGTCTCGTTACCGACGACACCACCCACGGTCCTTCCTTCCTGGTCGCGCTGTTGCCGATCCTGCTGGTCATCGGCCTGAACGCGCTGTTCGTCTATGTGGTGTTCCCCAACATGGACGCCAGCTACCTGGCCGACCCCAAATACGGCGCCACCAAGCTATCGGCGGTCGCGGGGCTGTGGTCGATCATCGTCGCCCTGGTCATCGCCATTCTGTTCATCGTCGTTGTTCACTGGAACCGCTGGAAGAACGTGATCGAATCGCTCAACGCCGGCACCATGGGCTCGCTGCTGCCGATTTTCAACACCGCCTCCGAGGTCGGCTACGGCAACGTGATCGCCTCCCTGCCGGCGTTCCTGGTGGTCAAGAACGCCGTGCTGGGGATTTCCGAAAACCCGCTGGTCTCCAAAGCGGTCGCGGTCAACGTGCTGGCCGGCATCACCGGTTCCGCGTCCGGCGGCATGAGCATCGCGCTCAGCACCCTGGGCGCCAAGTATCTGGAACTAGCCACCGCAGCGGGCATCAACCCGGAACTGCTGCACCGGGTGGCGGTGATGTCTTCCGGCTGTTTCGACTCGCTGCCTCACAACGGCGCGGTGATCACGCTGCTGGGCATCTGCCGGCTGACGCACAGACAGTCTTATTTCGATATCTTCATGGTATCGGTGGTGATTCCGCTGAGCGCCCTGGTGACGGTCATCACCTTGGGGACGATGTTCGGCAGTTTCTAAATCAGGGTCCGCCCCCTGAAATTCGGGGGCGGAATTCCATCCAGGTGTCATCAAGAGGGAAAACCGACATGCTGCATCCCCTGCTCGCTTTGCTGAACATCCCCGAACGCGGCAAGGTCGTCAGCGCCCGCGAGGCCGTGAGCCTGATTCGCTCCGGCGACACGGTCGCCACCAGCGGCTTCGTCGGCACCGGCTTCGCCGAGGACATCGCCTGCGCCATCGAGGCGCTCCATCTGGCGCCGGATACCGGCCCCGACGCGCCCGCGCTCGATAAACCGCGCGACCTGACGCTGGTTTACGCCGCCGGTCAGGGCGACGGCAAGAACCGGGGGCTGAACCACCTGGGGCACGAGGGTCTGGTCAAACGGGTCATCGGCGGTCACTGGGGCCTGGTGCCAAAACTGCAAGCCCTGGCGGTGGCCAACAAGATCGAGGCCTACAATCTGCCCCAGGGCGTGATCACTCATCTTTATCGCGACATCGCCGCCGGCAAACCGGGTACGCTCACTCGGGTCGGACTGGGTACTTTCGTCGATCCGCGCCACGGCGGCGGCAAGCTCAACGCCATCACCCAGAAGGATTTGGTCGAGGTGATGACCATCGACGGGCAGGAGTACCTGTTCTACAAAGCCTTTCCGATCCGGGTCGGCATCATCCGCGCCACCACCGCCGACATCGACGGCAATCTGACCATGGAAAAGGAGGCGCTGACCCTGGAATCGCTGGCGATTGCGACCGCGGTTCGCAACTCGGGCGGCATCGTCATCGCCCAGGTAGAGCGGGTGGCCGAGCGCGGCGTTCTGCGGCCAAAGGACGTGCGGGTGCCGGGTATTCTGGTGGATTGCATCGTGGTATCACCCCCGGAACATCACTGGCAGACTTTCGCCACGCCATACAACCCCGCCTTTTCCGGCGAAATCAAGGTGCCGCTGGCCTCGATCCCCCCGATCCCGATGAGCGAGCGCAAGATCATCGCCCGCCGGGCCGCGTTGGAGCTCGCGCCAAACGCCATCGTGAATCTGGGCATCGGTATGCCCGAGGGTGTCGCCAACATCGCCGCCGAGGAAAAGATCATCGATCTGCTGACCCTCACCGCCGAACCGGGCGTGGTGGGCGGCATTCCCGCCGGCGGGCTGGATTTCGGCGCCGCCACCAACGTCCAGGCCATCATCGATCAGCCCAACCAGTTCGATTTCTACGATGGCGGTGGCCTGGACATCGCGGTGCTGGGGCTGGCCCAGATCGACCGGCACGGCAATCTCAACGTCTCGAAATTCGGTCCTCGCATCGCCGGCGCGGGCGGTTTCATCAACATCAGCCAGAACTCGCGAAAGGTGGTGTTCACCGGCACCTTCACCGCCGGCAACTTGGAAATCGCCGTGGACCAGGGGCAATTGCGCATCCAGCGCGAGGGCGAAATATTCAAGTTCGTCGCCGAAGTCGAACAACGCACGTTCAGCGGCGAAATCGCCAGTCGCCGGAACCAGCCTGTGCTGTACGTCACCGAGCGGGCGGTGTTCCGGCTGACCGCGGACGGACCGGAGCTGATCGAGATCGCGCCGGGCATCGACCTGGAACGCGACGTGCTGGCGCGGATGGGCTTCCAGCCGCGC
>DGFE01000016.1:2533-8291 GCA_002391525.1 Competibacteraceae bacterium UBA3908 | reverse complement strand
CCGACATCGAACGCCTCCGGGCAGCAGTCGGCGACAAGCTCGAACCACTCGGGAAAAAGGTGTTCGCCATCGTCAACTACGACAACTTCTCGATCACGCCGGAATTGTTGCAGGATTACATGGACATGGTGCGCGACCTGGTGCAGCGTTACTATGTCGGCGTGACCCGTTACACCACCAGCGCGTTTCTGCGCGCCCGGTTGGGGGACGCCCTGCGCGAACGCGATCTCGCGCCCCACATCTACGAAACCGCCACCGAGGCGGCGGCGCGGCTCGATCCGTCCAAGGGAAGCTGACGGCCGGATTCGAGCGGCGCCAAGGGCCAGCAACCGAGTGACTGTTGTGGTTGGCGACCATCAGGGCTGGGCCGCCGCCCGGCAGCCGCTCCCAGGAGCGGACGTTCACGCCGGTCGGCAGCCACAAGCCGCAACGCTTTCCGGGGCGGGTCATCGCGCGGTCGGCGCAATGAAAAGGCCAGCGCCCCAGAGGATGCCGGCCTTGAAACGGTCATGTACAAAGCCAGCAACCGGAGGACCGGCGCCGGCCTCGTCGGTCAGGCGTACTGCCGGGCCACGAAATCCCAGTTGATCAGGTTCCAGAACGCCTCGACATACTTGGGCCGCAGGTTGCGGTAATCGATGTAGTAAGCGTGCTCCCACACGTCGCAGGTCAGCAGCGCCTTCTTGCCGGAAGTGGCCGGCGTGCCCGCGTTGGAGGTGCTCAGCAGTTCGAGCGAACCATCCGCGTTCTTGATCAGCCAGCCCCAGCCCGAGCCGAAGGTGCCGACCGCCACCTTGGTAAACTCCTCCTTGAAGGCCGCGAACGAACCGAACTTCTGGTTGATCGCCGCGGCCAGGGCGCCGGTCGGCTCGCCGCCGCCGTTGGGCTTCAGGCAGTTCCAGTAGAAGGTGTGGTTCCACACCTGCGCGGCGTTGTTGAAGATGCCGCCGGAAGACTTCAACACGATGTCTTCGAGCGACAGAGTCTCGAATTCCGTGCCCTTGATCAGGTTGTTCAGGTTGGTGACGTAAGCCTGGTGGTGCTTGCCGTAGTGGTATTCGATGGTCTCCGCCGAGATATGGGGCTCCAGCGCGTTCTTGGCATAGGGCAGTTCGGGCAGTTGATGAACCATGCGTTGCCTCTCCAGTGATCCAGTGGGTGATGAAAGAGCTTTTGAGCCAGTTGCGCCCGGTTAGAGCGGCGCGGCGGCGTTAAGTTTTGCCGTCGATACGGGTCTGGGTGAGGGATCGAACTAGTCTAGACGCCGCTTCGGGTCGATGCAACGCGGGTTGCAAGCGGTATGGGTGTGTTATTCTTGCCGCCGACCCGCGCGCCGTATCGGCGCGAAGCCGCTCTGCGCACCCTCATTCCAGCCCATGGAGACCGATGCATGAACAAATCCAAGCTCACTCTCGTTTTTCTGGCCGTTTTGACCGCCGCGGGCTGTGCTGGCCTGAATCTGGGTGGCGGCTCCACCGACAGCGATAGCGGCACCGGCACAGCCAGCGCCGCCGGCAGCCGCGGCGGTCCCACGGTCAGCGATTCCGAAATCACCTCCGCCATCAAGGACGCCTTCAAGCAAGACCCCGAACTCGCCGCCGCCAACATCACCGTTACGGTCGAAAAGGGCATGGTCACCCTGAGCGGCAACGCGCCCAATGTCCAGGCTTATTTACGGGCGGGCTCACTGGCTCGCAACGTACCCGGAGTACGCCCGCCGGTCAACGTCTCCAATCTGCAGTATCCACTCTGATCCGGCCTTTCATCAACCTTCCGCAACGATAAGACGCTATGTGTGGAATTGGCGGCGAACTGCGCCTCGACGGCGGCGAACCCGATTTGGCCCTGATGGGGCGAATGTTACGGCATCTCAGTCGGCGCGGCCCGGACCACGAAGGCGTCTGGTCCGACGGTCCCCTGCTGCTGGGCCACCGGCGGTTGTCGGTGATCGACCTCAGCGACCGTTCCAACCAACCGCTGGTGGATTCCGATCTGGGGTTGGCGCTGGTGTTCAACGGCGCCATCTACAACTATCGGGAATTGCGGCGGGACTTGATCGCCAAGGGTTACCGTTTCTTCTCCGAAGGCGACACCGAGGTCATCCTGAAGGCTTACGCCGAATGGGGCGAGCGCTGCGTCGAACGGCTGATCGGCATGTTTGCCTTCGCCCTCTGGAACCTTCGCGAACGCAGCCTGTTTCTGGCCCGCGACCGGCTGGGCATCAAACCGCTGTACTACGCCCGCACGCCGCGCGCTTTCCGCTTCGCCTCCAACAGCCAGGCCTTGCTGGCAGCGCCGGAGGTGGACACCGCCATCGATCCGGTGGCGTTGCATCATCAATTGACTCTGCACGCGGTCATTCCGGCCCCGCGGACGATTCTCAAAGGCATTCGCAAGCTGACGCCCGCGACCACGCTGACGATTGACGCCAGCGGCAACGAACGCAGCCGCGTCTATTGGCGTCTGCGCGCCATGCGCCCGGCTGAAGCGCGCACCGAGGCGGAATGGACCGAGGCGGTCCATGCCGCGTTGCGGTTGGCGGTGCGGCGACGGCTGGACATCGCCGACGTACCGGTAGGCGTGCTGCTGTCCGGAGGACTGGATTCCAGTCTGCTGGTGGCGCTGCTGGCCGAAACCGGTGTCCGCGATCTGTTGACCTTCTCGGTCGGCTTCGAGGATCAGCCGGAGGAAAAAGGCAGCGAGTTCGAATACTCCGATCAAGTGGTCGCCCGCTATCAGACCCGCCATCATAAGTATCTGATTCCCAACGATCACGTGCTCGAACGCTTGCCGGAAGCCGTCACCTGCATGGCCGAGCCGATGGTCGGACAGGACGCCGTGGCGTTCTTCCTGCTGGCCGAGCGGGTGTCGAAAGCCGTCAAGGTAGTGCAGAGCGGCCAGGGCGCCGACGAGGTGTTCGGCGGCTACTTCTGGTATCCGCGCATGGCCGCCGAGACCGGCGACGAGCTGGAGCGGTTTCGGCGGCATTACTTCGACCGCGATCACGACGAATTTCTGGCGACGGTCGCGCCGGCCTGGCACGGCCCCGACCATACCGCCGAACTCATCGCCGAGCGGTTGGCGGAACCCGACGCCGAGGAGTATCTGGATCAAGTGCTGCGGCTGGATGTGACCACCCTGATCGTGGACGACCCGGTCAAGCGGGTGGACAACATGACCATGGCGTGGGGGCTGGAAGCGCGGGTACCGTTCCTGGATCACGAACTGGTGGAACTGGCGATGCGACTGCCCCCGGACCTGAAGATCGGCGGCGGCGGCAAGTACGTGTTGAAGAAGATCGCCCGCGGTCTGCTGCCCGACGCGGTGATCGACCGACCCAAGGGCTATTTCCCGGTGCCGGCGCTCAAGTTCGTGCGCGGGCCGTTTCTGGATTTCATGCGCGACGTGGTCAATTCGCGCGCCTGCCGGGAGCGCGGCCTGTTCCAGCGGGCGTATCTGGACCGGCTGCTGGCCGAACCGGAGGCGCGGCTGACCCGGCTACTGGGCAGCAAACTCTGGCATTCGGCGCTGCTGGAACTGTGGCTGCAACTGAACGTGGATCCGGTCACCCGGACCGGCGTGGCCTGATCCGTCCGGCGCCGGGACTTGCAACCTCCCCGCCGACGCCGGTCTAAGTTTTGCGCTCGCCGTCCACCCGGACGGCATTCACCCGCTTCCCTTGCCAACCATCCCCAGTCGAGGTGATTTCGATGGACGACGTTTTGGAACGCATCAAAGAACAGGTCGAAAACAATCCGGTGGTGATCTACATGAAGGGCACCCCGGACATGCCGCGCTGCGGCTTCTCGTCCCGCGCGGCCCAGGCGCTGGCGGCCACCGGTTTTCCGTTCGCCTACGTCAATGTCCTGGAAGATCCCGCAATCTTCGACAATCTGCCGCGCTACGCCGATTGGCCCACCTTCCCGCAGATTTACATCGATGGCGAATTGATCGGCGGTTGCGACATCACCCTGGAGTTGTACCAAAACGGTGAGCTGCAAAAGCTGATGGAAGCGGCTATTGCCAAGTCCGAAGTCCAACCTACCTGAATAAGGCATTCCTGTTTCAGCCCGCCCGGCTCCGCCGGGCTTTTTTGTGCGATTGCACAATGCGAAATTTTTTCATCGTGGCCTGGAAAATTGGTCCATGCAAGCTACAATTGTCTTATTCAAGCATTGGAAATCAAGGTTTCTTTTGCTCCAACCGCTTGAATCCGCCCCGGGAGCGGCAATGGATGCTCCTCCAGCGAAGGGCGTCGGCCCATAGCCACGGTCGAGCGAGGTAAAGCATCATGCCCAGCGTCTTACAGGAAATCGCCCAGCAGTTCGAGACCGTCGATCCCGACAAAGCCAGGGAACTGCGCCGGATCGAGCAGGTTTATCTTGGTTTCGGCTTGAACGACGGCGCAGCCGCCCAAGCCAACGACAGCGATGGCGCAACCCGCCGTCTGCTCCATTATCTGCCGCGAATGGCGCGGATGAAGGGCTTCCGGTTATATCGAATCGGAGTCGGCGAACGGGGGAACGGACGCTACGCGCATCAGGCCATCGCCCTGCTGGACGCTGGCCACCTGCCGACACCGGGCAACACCCTGGCCGTGCTGGATCCGGTCGGAACCCATGTCCCCACCACCCGTGATGATGGCTCCCGCCAATATTCCTTCGAGGCTTGGCAGGATTTACAACGCCATTACGGCCACGGCTGCGCCCTGCTCCCCAGCCGCCATCAATCCTGAATCCTCCGCCGGTACGCCACGCCTGGCGGTTGCCTTTTCCAACTCCCCACCGAAACCGCCGCCCAGGACCCCCTTCAATCGGGTCCTGGGCAAGTTATTTCCACAACTTCATCGACCCTGTTGCGGTCCGACGCCCGTATCGCCTTCACCGGCGCCGGCATTGCCTGGTCGCTGGGTCTGGCGTGGGTGCCGAGTTTCGCCTTCTATCAAGGCGCGCGACTGCCGGGATTTTGAAATTCACACGTACAATTCCACCATCTTCCGCCAGTATTTCGGGCTGTGCGCCCTCCCCTGCCAAACATGCATCGCGTGCCAGACGCCCTTGTGCCATAGCGACTCGCTGAGTTGCCGGTTGTTTTCCAGAAACGGGTCGTGCTCGCCCACCGCCAGCACGATGTCCAACCGCCGCAGATGGTCCAGGATGTAAGGATCGGTCAGATTCGGCACGAAATGACTGGGCGTATTGAAATAGACGTGCTCGTCGTAATGCCCGTCGAACAGATTGCGAAAATGTTCGACCGACATCGTCAAATCGAAACGACCGCTGAGCGCCACGACCTTGCGAAAAATCCGCGGATGGCGAAACGCGAAGTTGACCGCATGGAACGCCCCAAAACTGCAACCGTGCGAAATCACGCAAGGATGGTCGTTTTTCGCCCACATCAACGGCAGCACTTCGTCGAGCAGATAAGCCTCGTATCGACCATGCCGGTGGACACGATCCCAGGGCCGGGCCCAGAAGCAGTAAAAACTTTCCTCGTCGATGCTGTCCACGCAGTACAGCTGCAGCTGACCCTGCTCGAGCTTGTGGCGCAACGCCGCGACCAGGCCCATGTTTTCGTATTCGTGGAACCGACCGCAGCGGGTTGGAAACACCAGTACCTTGGCGCCGCCATGGCCGAAGACCAGCAATTCCATATCCCGGTCGAGCCGATGGCTATACCATTTGTGATATTCTCGATTCATGCGTGCGATCCATTTTAACCACTTGAATTGGTTAAAATTTACCGCAGGCATCTGACA
>DGFE01000016.1:0-2308 GCA_002391525.1 Competibacteraceae bacterium UBA3908 | reverse complement strand
TGCTGGCGGATCAATCGCGGTTGAAGAAATACGCCAAGGCATCCAGCAGCCGGGCATCCTCCGCGCCCGTGCCGGCATGGTCGAAATGTCCCGCCTGAAGCGGGAACAGTTCCTTGGAACCGGCGAGCGCGTTGTAGATGGCGAACTGGCCGGGCGGCGGCACCGCCGGATCGAAGCGGGCGGCGGCGACGTGAACCGGAATGCGCAAATGCCGGGCCGCCACGGCGGCGTCGAAATAGCGCAAGGTCTCCAGCGCCCGGCCCGTCCGCCGCTGATAGCGGCGCACCGCTTCGCCGCTGCCCACGCAGGGCAAACTCAGCCGCAGCGGATGATGGCCGAAACTGGGCACGTTCAGATGGGCGCGGCGAAAGCGTCCGTCCCACGGCAGGGCCAGCGCGCCGATGCCGCCGCCGAAGCTGATGCCCAGATAGTCCAGCCGCCGCGCCGCCGTCGGGAACAACTCCAGCAGCGCCGACGCCGCGCACCAGACCGTATCGGCGGCACAGCCGGCGTGGACGTACGTTTCACGCCGCTGAATCCCATGCAGCACATGCGCGTCCGGGTTGCCGGGAATGTCGGGGCGCGCGCTACGGGAAATCCCGCGCGCGCAGGGGAACATCAGCGCCGCCCGCGCGAACGGCAACCGGAAATCCGGCCCGTCCCGCCCGCCGTAGCCGTGACTCACCACCACACCCCGTTCCACGAACCCATCCCGTGGCCGGGTCAGCCAGCCGTTGATCCGAACGCCGTCCAGCGAGGTGAATTCCACCTCGAACACGCGCGTCCGCCTCTGCGGGCTCGGTATCTCACGCCAGGCGGGCGCGACCGTCACCGACCGGGCCTGGGCATGGAGATTCTGCCAGAACGTCGTGAAATCCACGGGTTCCGCCGGTGCGGCAATCTCCAGCAAAGCCGCCAGATCATGACCGTAAGTCGGATCAAATGAATAATTGTGTCGAAACATGGACGTAAAAAGGTCTACATTTATATCTTGGCGCGCGAATTCGTATTGTCGCCGGCTTGGAGACTGCTTCAAGCTTGAGTTAGACTCAAATATGTAGCGGTAAGGGCAAGGTGTAATGCCTGCCCCGATATTCATCAAGCGATTCAGAGGACTGATTCATGCCGAAAAAGAAAGAGCCGACTGGAACCCCGGTCACCAAGGAATCCAAGAAATCCACCAAAGTCGAGAAATCCGTCACTGCTCCACCGGCGGCCAAACCCGCCGCCGAACCGGCCAAGCCAGCGGCAACGGCCAAACCCGCCGCTGCCCAGCCCGTAGCGGAACCCGTCGCCAAGGCCGCGGAAAAGCCAGCCGCCCCCGCTCCCGCCGCCAAGGCTCCCGAGAAACCGGCCGTACCGACTCCGGCGCCAACTCCGACTCCGGCCAAGGCGGTCGAGAAACCGGCGCCCGCCCCCGCCGCGAAACCGGCCACGCCCGCGCCGGCCAAGGCTGAAAAGCCGGCCAAGACCGCCGCCGCCAAGGCAACGAAACCCACCGCCGAAAAACACGCCGAGTCGGTGGTAACGGTCGTCGTGGCCAAATTCGATGTCGGCCACGGCAACAACCTCTATATCCGCGGCGAGGGTCCCGGCCTCAGTTGGGATAGCGGCGTGCTGATGGAAAACGCCGGCAATGACGTGTGGGTGTGGACCACGAACGAAGTGCGCGAGGGCAGCGTATCGTTCAAGTTCCTGATCAACGACGAGGGCTGGTCCACCGGCGACAACATGATCGCCCCAGCCGGTGAAACGACCACGCTCTATCCTTCCTTCTGACCTCCCTGTTGGACGGGCGGCGCCGACCGTCGGCAAACCGATGGTCGGGCGCTGTCCCGCCATTCTCACCAGCCCTCCCGCCGCAGCCGCTCGAACTCGCCGCGCGAGCGCGTCACGCAATCCTCGATGGCGACCCCGGTGAAATAATTGCCGGTCAACGCCAGGCGGCTTCCCGTCAGCTCGGCGTCCACGACGCGGATCAAGTCTCCATGACCGACTCGCAACGCCGGCAACCGGTTGACCGTGGCAACCACGTTTTCCGAACCGAGCGCCGCGCGTGAAAGGCCGAGAACCTCGGCGATCCGCCGGATTTTCCCTTCCTCGTCCAAAACCCCCGGGCGGAAGTGGAACGTAAAACCCCGGTACGCCGGGTCCGGCACGGTATCGCGCGACACCGCCGAAAAGAACGCCTCGTCCCGTCCGATCAACCCGGCCAGCGGCGGCAGCTTCAATTGCGCTTTCGGCGCGACGACTCCGACGGTCTCCACCCTGGCGGTCCGAATTTCCGCCCTGTCTCTTATACACATCT
>DGFE01000042.1:3809-8773 GCA_002391525.1 Competibacteraceae bacterium UBA3908 | reverse complement strand
TCTAATGGGTTGATGTGAAAATCCCCTTTCCGGACCGGACGCTATGGACGACGCGGTCATCAAACCCAATCGCGAGATCGCCGAGCCACTGCGGCAGGCGGCCGATCTGCTGGAACAGCAGGGCGCGAATCCCTTCCGAATCAATGCCTACCGCCGGGCGGCGGACACCGTGGCGCATTTGCAAGAAGACGTGCGCGATCTGGTGGAGCGGCAAGGGCTGGACGGCCTGCTCGGTCTGCCCGGCATCGGCCAGGGCATCGCCAAGGCGGTCTACGAAATCGCGGCGACCGGGCGCTGGGGTCGGCTGGAACGCCTGCGCGGCACGCTCGACCCGGTGCAACTGTTTCAGGTAGTGCCGGGCATCGGGCCGCAACTGGCGCAGCTCATCCACGACGAGCTGCAACTGGACAATCTGGAAGCGCTGGAAACGGCGGCCCACGATGGCCGCCTGGAGGCCGTGCCGGGGGTCGGACCCCGCCGGGCGGCGGCGGTTCGCGCCACCCTCGCCAGCATTCTGGGCCGGAGTCGAACCATCCGCCAGCGGCGAGCGGCGGACGGTCCAGGCGTGGAACTGCTGCTGGACGTGGACCGCGAATACCGGGAACAGGCGACGGCCGGTCGGCTCCCCGTCATCGCGCCGAAACGGTTCAACCCCGAAGGCAAAGCCTGGTTGCCCATCCTGCACACGCAGCGCGGCGACTGGCACTTCACCGTCCTCTACTCCAACACCGCCCGCGCCCACGAACTGGGTCGAACCCAGGACTGGGTGGTGGTGTACGGCTACGACGACCACCAACAGGAAGTTCAATATACGGTGGTCACCGAAACGCGCGGGCCGTTGCTCGGTAAACGGGTGGTCCGGGGACTGGAAGCCGCGTGCCGAGCCTTCTATCAACGACAAGACTCCATTCCCTGACATTTCAGCCCGTGGGGCGAGCGTGGCCCGCCATTCCCGAAGCTCGTAGGGCGGGCATGGCCCGCCATTTCGGCAACGCCGAATGACCGGTGAAGGTGGGCAATGCCCTGTAGCAACTCTGTTTGAGTTGTGGAAACGCTGGCCCGTCGAGCTAAATCCCTCTGCCGCTAGCGCGATTCCCCTTTTGCAAAAGGGGCGGGTTATGAAAAAGAGTAATGATGCATTTTTTGGACATTAGCGGGCCAAATTTATACATGGAACTTCCATGGTTTTACTACTTCCAATAAGATAAGGAATACATAAGAATTTCCGGCAAAGCAGGGATTCGGGACCGATCCGGGGCCGATCACCAAAGAGCTTGGCGAGACCGGTCGTTGTCGAAAGTGGAGGTGCATCATGTTAACTTACGAAGACTGCGTCGGCATTGCGGGTTTGATGGAAGCGGAGATCGAGACAACCGCGCGGCGCGAGCGCATCCCGATGATCGTCGCCATCGGTTGCTGCCTGGCCTGCAAGGATGAGGACGCGGACCTGATCCAGCGGATCGCCCGCGACGCTTTCGAGCTGGCGTTGGACTGGAAACGGGTCCTGGCGAATTTCCGCGCAACCCATCCCACGCTGGAATACGAAATCGCCTGAATCCTGCTGTTCTCTCACCGCCTGTCTGGAACCTCCGACAAGCTGACGAAGGTTCCGGCGGGTCGCCTCCATGTTTCAAGAGCGGAAGAAAAAGTATGCCCAAGGAACCTCAGATCATCATTTCCACCCAGGATTTCGACCGCCTGGAGCGCCTGGTGGATTCGATATCTCCCCAGTACGCGCCTGGCCTCGACGCCTTGCGCCGGGAACTGGACCGGGCGCTGGTGGTGGAATGGGATGAAATTCCGCCCGATGTCATTACCATGAACTCGACGGCGCGCTTCATCGACGATGCCAGCGGCAAGGAATACGAACTGACGCTGGCCTATCCCGACGACACCCACCTGACCCAGGGGACCGTGTCGGTGCTGGCGCCGGTGGGCAGCGCTCTGCTCGGTTTGTCGGTCGGTCAGTCCATCGAGTGGCAGATTCCCGGCGGCCGCACGCTGCAGCTGCGGGTGCTGGCGGTCACCTACCAGCCCGAGGCGGCCCGCAAGAACCGGCCGCAAGGGTAACGCTGGCATGGCCGGAGCCCTCCGGCTACAATCCGGGGGCGTTCGGAGAGGTGGCAGAGCGGTCGATTGCGACGGTCTTGAAAACCGTTGACCCGCGAGGGTCCGTGGGTTCGAATCCCACCCTCTCCGCCAGGATTTCAATCTTACAACCCTCACCCCCAACTCCTTTCCCAAGGGGTCAAGATGGCCTACCACCTGGCGCAGGAAGCGCGCGCCGGTCTTTCGGAATTTGGTATCCCGGCCGTATTCGGTATCCGTGACTATATCGAGCGCAACGACAGCCTCTGCATCTTGCTTTCCGCTACGCCCTACAACAAGACCTACCTCGACCTTTCGACCCAATTCGGTCTGTTTCTGCATGAAGATGCCGACATCGGCATCCGACCGGAAAAGCTGATCGCCCGGCTCGGCGGTGAGCACGAATTCATCCGCCGCCATCAGTGCCCGGTGCGCTCCCTCGCCGCCTTCGATAAGAGCGAGGACCCGGACGATTGGCGCGACCTGATGCGGTTGTACATGGTGCGGCGCACGCGCGGCTTCATCATGCAACACTATGCGCATAAATCCGCGGCATCCCGCGGATTGAGGAAGCTACCGGCGAGAGCACCGATCCGACCGCTTTGGTCTGGCGTTTCTCGCCCGAATCGAACGGTAAGCACGACCAGATAGCGGCTGCGGATGAGTTGCGCGTGTTGATCGCCACCGATGTGCTTTCCGAAGGTCAGAACCTCCAGGACTGCGCCATCATCGTCAATTACGACCTGCCCTGGGCGATCATCCGGCTGATCCAGTGCGCGGGTCGGGTGGATCGCATCGGCCAGCAGTCGAACCAGATTCTCTGCTATTCCTTCGTGCCCGCCGACGGGGTGGAGCGGCTCATCCGGCTGCGCGCCCGCGTGCGGCAACGCCTGATCGAGAATCGGAAAGCGGTGGGTTCAGACGAAACCTTCTTCGATGACGACAAAGACGACAATTTGATCCGCGACCTTTACACCGAGAAGAACGGCATTCTCGACGATGATGGTAATACCGAAGTCGATCTTGCCTCTTTTGCCTATCAAATCTGGAAGAACGCTACCGACGCCGATCCAAGCCTGATCGCCAAGATCGAGGCCCTGCCGAACGTCGTTTACGCCACCAAGGCACAAAAAACGTGACCATCGACCCCGCCCGCTTTCAAAAGCTGCTCGACGAGTTCAGGCTGGAAGCGCTGTTCAACGAACTCGGCTGGGACCGCGCTGGCGCGCGCCCGTGGGAAGTGGCCACCAACAGCGAGAGTTTCACCGTGCGGGCCATCGCGCAAAAACGCGGCGTGGCGGTGTTCCTGGGTTCGCCGGATCGCGACGGCCACATCCCGTCGCGCGCCACGCTGCTGAAGATCGAGAAGGAAGCCGCCAAGCTCGCGCACGAGCATCTGTTGATTTTCGCCGACGCGGCCAAGACCGCGCTGACTTGGCTGTGGGTTTCGCGCGCCCCCGGTCAGCCGACCGCCACGCGCACCCACACCTGGCACCGAGGCCAAAGCGGCGAAGCGCTGCGGCAGAAACTCGAAGCCATCGTCTGGTCGCTGGAGGCGGAAGAGGCCATCACTCTCACCGACGTCGTTACCGGCCTGCGTCGCGCCTTCGACCGCGACCGTGTTACCCGCGCTTTTTACGACCGCTTCCAGACCGAACACCAAGGCTTTTCCGCGTTCATCCAGGGCCTCGCCGGCGCGACCGACCGGGAGTGGTACGCCTCGCTGATGTTGAATCGCCTGATGTTCGTCTACTTCATCCAGTGCAAGGGTTTTCTGGACGGCAACGCCAACTATCTGGCCGACCGCTTGCGCGAGGTTCAGGCCAAGGCAGGCCGGGACCGGTTTCATTCCTTTTATCGACTGTTCCTGCGCCGCTTGTTCCACGAGGGGCTGGGCACGCCCAAGGCCGACCGCGCGCCCGATCTGTCCGGCCTGATCGGCGATGTACCTTATTTGAACGGTGGACTGTTCGATGTGCACCAACTGGAGGAAGCCCACCCCGACATCGATATAACCGATGCGGCCTTCGAGCGCCTGTTCCGTTTCTTCGACGGCTACGACTGGCACCTCGACGACCGGCCCCTGAAGGCGGGCAACGAGATCAACCCCGACGTACTGGGCTACATCTTCGAGAAGTACATCAACCAGAAGCAGATGGGGGCCTATTACACCAGGGAAGACATCACCGAGTACATCGCCAAGAACACGGTCCTTCCTCATCTGCTGGAGCGGGCGCGCGAGCGGTGCAAGGTGGCGTTCGAGGGCGAGGCGTCGGTCTGGAGTCTGCTGCGCGAGAACCCGGATCGCTACCTGTATCCCGCGATGAAGATCGGCGTCATCGACGCCGCTGGCGTGATCGTGCCGGAGTCCGCGTTGCCGGACTTCGTCCAAACCGGCATGAAGGACGCCAAGGCGCGGATGTTCGACCGGCGCTACAACCTGGGCGAAGCGGTGTTCGCCACCGCCACCGGCGAGCGCGGCACGCTGCCCACCGAGACCTGGCGGGAGTACGTGGAACGCCGTACGCGCTGCCTCGCGATCCGCGAACGACTCGCCGACGGCGAGGTGAAAAGCGCCGACGATCTGGTCACACTCAATCTCGACATCCGCCAGTTCGTGCAGGATGTCATCGACACTTGCGCCAGCCCGGACTTGCTGCGCGCCATCTGGCAGGCCATCGTCGGCCGAGTGCCGGAAAAGTCCAACGAGCGATTCCGCCACGGCATCACCATCCTCGACCCGACCTGCGGCTCGGGGGCGTTTCTGTTCGCCGCCCTCAATATCCTGGAGCCGCTTTACGAAGGTTGTCTGGATCGCATGGAGGGCTTCGTCGAGGATGCCAAGCGTTTTCCCCCCTCGCCCTCCGGGAGAGGGG
>DGFE01000042.1:0-3544 GCA_002391525.1 Competibacteraceae bacterium UBA3908 | reverse complement strand
AGGGGCCGGGGGTGAGGGCGCAACCCGTCGTCACCACGACATCCCGGCAGAGACCTTGCGGTTCGCTCGCAAGTTGCGCCAGCAACAAACAGATGCGGAAAGCTTGGTCTGGATGCTGTTGCGTGATCGTCGCTTGGGGGGCTATAAATTCCGCCGGCAGTATCCGGTTACGCCGTACATCCTGGACTTTTATTGTCATGAAGCACGGCTTGCCATCGAGGTGGATGGTGGCCAGCATGCTGACTCACGGCGATACGATTCCACGCGGGATGCTTTCCTGACGGCGCAGGGTATACAGGTTCTGCGATTCTGGAATAACCAGGTGTTTGCCGAAACCGAAGCCGTGCTTGAGGCGATCTGGCAAGCCCTGCAAATCCGTGCGCCCTCACCCCCGATCCCTCTCCCGGAGGGCGAGGGGAGACTGCCGAAGCGGGCTTTTGCGGATTTCGACGCCGTCCTCGCCGAAGTCGAAAAACACCCTTCACGCCGCTACTTTATCTACAAGAGCATCATCCTGCACAACCTGTTCGGCGTGGACCTCATGGCCGAGGCGGTGGAAATCTGCAAGCTACGCCTGTTTCTGAAGCTCGTGTCGCAGGTGGACAGCGCCCGCCACCTTGAACCGTTGCCCGACATCGATTTCAACATTCACTGCGGCAACACCTTGGTGGGCTACGCGACCGAAGCGCAGTTCGACGCCGCGAACAATCTCGCCAGCGATCAGGATCACCGCCGCGAGATCAAGGCCCGCACCGCCGACCTCGCCGATCTATTCGACCGCTTCCGCGAGCAGCAAACCCGGCTCGGTGGCCAGATCGCGGCGGAGGACAAGCGCGGGCTGCGCGAGAAACTGAACGCGCTCGGCCTGGAACTGGATCGCTATCTCGCCCGCGATTACGGCATCGACCCAGACGCAATCTCCCCTCTCCTTTCGGGAGAGGGGTCGGGGGTGAGGGCGGCATTTGAGAAATGGCGCGAAAGCCACCAGCCGTTTCACTGGTTCGCGGAATTCTATGGCGTCATGCGCGAGGGCGGATTCGATGTAGTGATCGGGAATCCGCCGTATGTCGTCAATTCAGCGAGAACCGTCTCATACGATTTGTCCCAGTCGGGGCTGGCTACCCTCTCCGCTGGAAATCTATATGCGTTCGTTTTTGAACGCTCGACACAAGTTACCAAGCGTGCAGTACCAATCAGTTTGATCGTACAACTAACTGCTGTATCGTCGGGGAAGATGCGATCTCTGCAAGATTTATTGTTGGCTCGTGGATCGCTGATGGTTCTGCCTTACCCCAGGCGTCCAGAATCCATGTTCGATGGCGTAGAAATGCCCGTGGTTATCCTCTCCAGCTATCCGACCCAAGGACATAAAATAGTTACTACTCGTATTGGTCGGATGTATGGAAACGAGCGGAGCGTTTGCCTTGAAAAGCATGGCATGGTTACACACGAAATCCGGCTTCACGGGCACCGGATCGGCAAACTGTATAGCGAAACGGAAAAATCCATCATCGCAAAAATCGTGGCTTCCCGCTCGTCAACGCAACATTTGGTCGCTCGATGCGGTGACCAAATGGTTTATTATCAAGAAGCTTGCCGCTACTGGTTGAAAGCCCAAGCTGGACTACCTTTCTTCTCAAGAAACAACAAAGTCATCCAGCCTCCTCACGGCCGTATTTTCCCCACGACAACCGCGAGTGCTGCCGCCTTTTTGGGTTGTCTTCTCAATTCATCACTATTCTACTGGTATTACTCTCTCTTTTCGGACTGCGAGCACGTTAACGATGATTTGGTGAAAACAGTCCCGATACCCGATCACTGGGCTATGGGTTGTTGGCAGGATTTATCGGAAAAGTTAAGCTATGCCCTCACATCGAACGCAAAGCGGAAAGTTATTCGCACCCGTCAAGGCCATTTCATCGAATACGACGAAATGAAGGCATCGCGAGCGAAAGCTGAGATTGATGATATTGACATCGCATTGGGTAAGATATACAGCCTCACCGACGAAGAAACCGACTTCATCATCAACTACGACATCAAATACCGCATGGGTGGGGCGGAGGAAGATGAATGAAATCTCTTTCCGTCCTCCGCGCCCAACTCGCGGCGGATGAATTCGAGTTCACCCAACATGCACTCAAGCGCGTGGTGGAACGCAACATCAGTAACGCCGAAATCCGCCAAGCCGGCACCCGTGCGGTGATCATCGAGGATTATCCGGCCGACAAATACAGTCCAAGCTGTCTGCTGCTTGGCTTCACTGCTGCAAAACATCCCCTGCATATTCAGGTATCAAGGCAGCCGGGACAGCCCCGGTTGAAAATCATCACGCTCTACGAACCCGATCCAGCGGAATGGATCGATTTCGTTGAAAGGAGGAGCTAGCGATGTCGAAGTGCGAAGTCTGCGGCAACCACAAGTTCCGCCGCCAAGAAGTGGAAGAAGTTTTCCACATCGATGGGCGTTACGTCCTGGTCGAGCATATCCCGGCGACTGTTTGCCTTCAGTGTGGTGAAAAAACCTTTGATGCGGAAACGGCGGAAAGCATCCGGCGACTCCTGCACGGCCAAAATAAGCCACAGCGTTCCACGGTGCTGGAAGTATTTGCCTTCTGATCGGCGCCGGCTTGGAATCGAAACATAAGCCAATCCCGGCGGCAACGTGGCCGGCGCGGGCTGTCGCCCTGCCGCCCGAGCTTGCCCGGCGCGTCGAACCCGGGCTCGCCGCGCGCATCGTCGGCGCGGGCAATTCGGCGCTGCTGGCCGAATCGTTGCTCGGTCTCGTCGCCTCGCGCCAATGTCCCGGACACGTCCTGCTCGAAACTCTCGACCGCGTTCCGGAATGGGCGCAAGCGGGCCGCGTTGTCGTCAGCGGCTTCCATTCGCCGCTCGAACAGCAGGTGCTGCGCTCGCTCTTGCGTCGTCAGGGCCGCGCCGTGAAAGTGCTCGCTCGCGGCATGGCCGACTATCGGCCGCCGCCGGAAGAGCGCGAGCCACTGGCGGCGGGTCGCATGTTGGTCCTCACCGCCTTCCCGCCGGAAGCGCGCCGCACCACCCGCGCAAGCGCGCTCGAACGCAACCGGCTCGTTCTGGCACTGGCCGCCGAATTGGTTGTGCCCTATGTGGCGACGGAAAGCCCCTTGGCCCTCATGGTGCGGAATTACCCGACTCGGTGACTCATGACCGCCCGTACTCCGCAAGAAGCTTTTGAACAAGCCCAGCAGGCGATGTTGTGGGGCGATTGGCAGGCGTTTTTCCGCATCCTCGATCCTCGCGATGTCCGGCGTATTCTCAACAACGCCTTCAAGTTGTGCCTGACTACCCATCACGGCGCTGACGACCGGTTCACAGCCATCTGCGAGCGGCACAGCGTGCCGGTGGCCGAACTTGCCCGGTTATGGCGATCCTGGTCGAATACGGTCGAGCCAAACCCAGGCCACGAAAAAACCCTCAAGGCCCTGATCAAACGCGTGTCAGATATCGCCGGATTGGCCGCCGAACTGGAATCGCACAGTCGCCCGATCCGAGGCGGTGGGTCGGTG
>DGFE01000041.1 GCA_002391525.1 Competibacteraceae bacterium UBA3908 | reverse complement strand
ATACTGTCTCCTAAAAGATCAGGTTTTCCCACCGTCCGAAATCAGGATTTTCCCGATACAGCGGTCTCGCGCGGGGGCGTAGTCTGCATCCATCGCCACCACCCAGAGATCGTTCGATGGAAAAACCTGCCTGCGCCAAACGCAAGATCCGGTTGCTGACCATCGCCTCGCGTGAGTGGAGTTCGATGTCGAGTCTCGCCGGACTCGCGGCCCTGCCGGGTTTTGAGCTGATCGGCGATGCCGTCGATTGTAACGACGGTCTGCGCCAGGCGCTCATGACCCGTCCGGATGTCATCGTGCTGCCCTGGAGCGCGCCCGCGTTGAAGCTGCGCAGCGCCATCGCCTATCTGCGCGATGAAAGCCGGGACGAATTCGGCTCGCCGCTGATGGTGGCCGTGGCCGACGCCGATACGCCGCCAGACCGGTTCACGCCGCGCGACGGCATCGTCATCGTCGGAATGGAGCAGTTCAACGGCGGGCTGGCGGAAGGTTTGCGCCTGCTGCTGGCCGCACCGGAACGCCCGCCGTGATTCTAGTATCCCGGAAGGCGGTTTTTTTCGAGTCTTTTCAACGTGTCGCGTCGTAAATCCTAGTCAATCCTGAGTGAGCAGTGGGGGAACACCATGGCATTCGTAAAGAAAGCGCAAGTCAAGCTTGCCGCGGTCGTCGATGAGGAAGGAAACGGAACGGGCGAGGCGGTCGCCCACAAACAGCAGCTCCAGCGGCAGGCCGAGGCCGAGCGCCGCCGCGCCCGCACCATGGCGAAGCAGCAGCAGGCGGCGGAGCGCATCGCTTCCGCCACCGGGCAGTTGTCCAGCGGCATCAACGAGGCGGCCTCGGCGGCGGAGGAACTCAAGCGCGCCATGGACCAGATCGCCGCCGGCGCCGAGGAAGCCTCGGGCGCGGCGCAAGAGTCGCAGCGTGGCGCCGTCCTGGCCGCGGAAGCCATCAACAACAGCATGAAGGCGGCGGCCCTCTCGCTGCAAAAGTCGGAAAACCTGCAAGCCCTGACCGCCACGGTCAGCGCGGAAATCGCCAAGACCGTAACCGCCGTCGGCGCCGCCGCCGAACAGCAGGCCGGCTCGGTGAAGATGGTGGCGGAACTGGAAAAACAGGCCGCCAACATCGGCGAAATCGTCAAGGCGGTCGCCCGCATCGCCGACCAGACCAATCTGCTGGCCCTGAACGCGGCCATCGAAGCGGCCCGCGCCGGCCAGCACGGCAAGGGTTTCGCGGTGGTGGCCGACGAGGTGCGCACCCTGGCGGAGACCTCGGAAAAGAGCGCCAAGGAAATCCAGGACCTGATCAAGCAGATTCAGGATGAAGTCAAGGTCGTTTCCGAGGGCATCAACCAGTCCGCCGACGCGATCAAGGGCGAGGCGGAAAAGGGCAAGGTCATCACCCAGCAGCTCGACCAGATCCGGCGGGACCTGGTCGACATCAGCAAGGGCGCCCAGGAGATCAACACCGCTTCCCAGGAAGCCGACCGCGCCGCCAAGGATGCCCAGAAGGGTTCGGAAGCCATCGCCACGGCGGCGGAGGAACAGTCGTCGGCCTGCGAGGAAGCGGTCAAGACGGTGGGACAGCAAAACCAGGCGCTGGCCCAGTCCGAACAGGCGGCCCAGGATTTGTCGGGGCTGGCCGAGGACCTGAAAAACAGCACCAACATCACCAAGAGCGCCGAGGAAGTCGCCTCGGCGGCCGAGGAACTGTCCGCCGCCGTGCAGGAGATCAACCGGGCGGCGGCGCTGATTTCCACCGCCATCGAGCAGATTCGCAAAGGGGCGGCGCAACAGAGCGGAGCGGCGCAGGAATCGGCGGCGGCCATCAATCAGATCGAGAAGAGTTCGCAACTCTCCGACCAGCAGGCCAAGCGGGCGGTGGAAAAATGTCAGGCGATGTCCGATCTGCTGGCGCAGAACAAGGTGGCGGTGGACGAGTTGATCGCGGGCGTGCTCGGGGGTCTGGAAGAGACCCGCAAGAGTCGCGACCAGATCAACGCCCTGGAGCTGGTCAGCCGGCGCATCGACAAGATCGTGGACGCCATCACCACCGTCTCGATCCAGACCAACATGCTGGCCGTCAACGGCGCCATCGAGGCGGCCCGCGCCGGCGAGTTCGGCAAGGGCTTCGTGGTGGTGTCGACCGACATCCGCAACCTGGCGCACGATTCCTCCGAAAACGCCGAGCGGATCAAGGACATGGTCAAGGCGGTGCAGGATCAGATCGGCGCGGTGCGGCGCGACCTGGAGAACATCGCCACCAACGCCGCCGCCGAGGTGGAGAAGACCAAGGCCATCACCAGCAACCTGGTGATCATGGAAAGCGACACGGCCGAGGTGCTCAAGGGCAATCAGGTCATCGCCGCCGACGCCGCGCGGTTGATGGCCACCCTCGCCGAAGTGAAGAAGGGCGTGGATCAGATCGCGTCCGCCGCCGCCGAGGCCGAGCAGGCCGCCACCCAGGCCGCCGCCGCGGCCGGACAGCAGTCCCAGGGCGCGGAAGAACTGGCGGCGGCCATCGAGGAAATTTCCTCGCTGGCCGATGAACTGCAAAGCGCGCAGTAAGCGGAGCGATCAACCATGGCTACGGCAACAGTGGAAAAACCCGCCGGAGGGGCGGTGGCGTCCGATCCCGCGCTGCATCTGGAAGCGCGCCAGTTCGTGACGTTTTTCGTCGGCGACGAAGTGTTCGCCGTACCGATGGCGCCGGTGCGCGAGATCATCCGCGTGCCCGAGGCCGTGCGCGTGCCGCTCAGCCCTCCCAGTCTGGAGGGCCTGGCCAACCTGCGCGGACTGGTGCTGCCGGTGATCAGCCTGCGCCGGCTGTTCCGGTTTCCCGACCGGGCGCACGATGACGCCACCCGCGCCCTGGTCATCGACTTCGGCGCACCCGCGGGCTTCGTCGTGGATCGGGTGGCCAGCGTCATCACCGTGGAACTCGATCAGGTCGAGAGCGCCACCGCGCTGCAGGCCACCATCGATTCCGACCTGCTGCTGGGCGTGATCAAGAACGTCGGCGGCCA
Source organism: Competibacteraceae bacterium UBA3908 (assembly GCA_002391525.1). Classification (GTDB taxonomy): domain Bacteria; phylum Pseudomonadota; class Gammaproteobacteria; order Competibacterales; family Competibacteraceae; genus Competibacter_A. The sequence continues at coordinate 5,635 of DGFE01000041.1, read as the reverse complement.
CAAGATGGTGATGATCCTGGATTTCGCCAAGCTCATCAAAAACGAGTTCGCCGCCCTGGACCGCCATCAGGCGCAAAACGCCGCGGCGGCGTCGGGGGTGGAAGCGCGCGAGGCGACCAGGCATGCCGGCGACGGCAGCGACGAGTTGCAACTGGTGAGTTTCGTGGTCGCCAACCAGGAGTACGCCATCGCCATCGAGCGGGTACAGGAAATCGTGCAGGTGCCCGAGCAGATCATTCATGTCCCCAAGGCGGCGTCGCACGTGCTGGGGGTGATGACCCTGCGCCAGCGCTTGCTGCCGCTGGTCAGCCTGCGGCGGATGTTCAACCTGCCGATGGAGGCGCTCAACGAGCATAACCGCATCGTGGTGATCTCGCTGAGCGACGACGACCGGATGGCGGTCGGCGTGGTGACGGACACGGTGAACGAGGTGCTGCGGGTCAGCAGCGGCGTGGTGGATGCGATGCCGGCCCTGCTGGCGCGCGACGAGTCGATCGCCGAGATTACCGACATTTGCCGGCTGAACGACGGCAAGCGGCTGGTTTCGATCATCTCGGCGGAAAAAATGTTTGCCCACAGCGCGTTCCGCGAGGCGGTGGCGGCGGTCGACGCGATGCGGGAAGGGAGCGAGGCGATGGTGGACAAGGTGGAAACCCAGAGCGTCGTCGGCGAGGACGAGCAGATGGTGGTGTTTCGGCTGGTCAGGGAGGAGTTCGGCGTGCCCATCGGGCTGGTGCAGGAGATCGTGCGGATACCGGACGAACTCACGCGCGTGCCCAAGGCGCCGGAGTTCATCGAAGGCGTCATCAACCTGCGTGGCACGGTGCTGCCGGTGGTCGATCAGCGCCGGCGGTTCGGCCTGCCGTCGATGGAGCGCAACGACCGTCAGCGCATCATGGTGTTCACCATCAACGGGGTGCGCACCGGGTTCATCGTGGATTCGGTGACCGAGGTGCTGAAGATTCCGCGACAGGTGATCGAGGACGCGCCGCAGCTGTCCGAGGAGGCCACGCGGCTGATCCGGCAGGTGGCGAACCTGCAAAAGCAGCAGCGCATGATCCTGTTGCTGGACGTGGACCAGTTGCTGGAAACGGGCGAAGCCAAGGCCCTGGCGGCGCTGCATTGATGGGTCGAACCCCCCTTCGCCGATAGTCCTGAAATGCGCATGATCCATCGGGCATTCCCCCCTTTGGCAAAGGGGGGTGAGGGGGGATTTGAACCCACGGGGCCGGGCCAAACCCGGCGAAATCCCCCCCGGCCCCCCTTTTTCAAAGGGGGGTTCCCATCCTTCGATGCGCGGGACTACCCCTTATGCCAAAAGAGGTGGGGGGATCGACCAGGGGGACCGTGCAACTTTCGTTTTTCGAGTTCGTATCATGATTAAGTTGTTGATCGTGGACGATTCCGCCCTGATGCGCAAGCATCTGGTCAGCCTGTTCGAGCAGGAGGGGGATTTCAGCCTCCGTACCTGCCGGACCGGTCTGGAAGCGTTGCGGGAACTGGGGGACTTCCAGCCAGATGTGATCACCCTGGACATCAACATGCCGGAAATGGACGGCCTGACCGCCCTGAGCCGGATCATGGTCGAGCGGCCGTGCCCGGTGATCATGGTGTCCTCGCTGACCGAGAAGGGGGCGCTGGCGACTTTCGAGGCGCTGAGCCTGGGCGCGGTGGATTTCATCTGCAAGCCGGGCGGCACCATCTCGCTGAGCATCGACACCATCGGGGCGGAGCTGGTCGGCAAGGTTCGCGCCGCCGCCGGGGCGAAAATCCGCAAGGCGCGCGGGCTGACGGAACGGATCCGCCAACAGAACGAGCTGGTGGCCGGACAAAATCGTCCGCTGGCGCCGGCGCGTCCGCGCCAGCGGACGACGGGCGTGGTGTTGATCGGCGTATCCACCGGCGGACCGCGCACCCTGGAGGAAATTCTGCCCCGCCTGCCGGCGGACTTCCCCTGGCCGGTGGTGGTCGCCCAACACATGCCGGGCAATTTCACCGCCGCTTTCGCCCAGCGGATGAACGGCTTGTGCGAGCTGTCGGTGCAGGAAGTCAGCCGACCGACGCCCATCGAGCCGGGCGCGGTTTATGTCGGGCGCGGCGGCGCGGATGTCATTCTCAGCCGGCGCGGCAGCGGCGTCGCCGCCGTCTCGCAGCCGGAAAATTCGCAGTATCTGTGGCATCCCTCGGTGGAGCTGCTGGTGCGCAGCGCCCTGGAGCATTATCCGCCCGAACAGGTCATCGGGGTGATGCTGACCGGGATGGGCTACGACGGCGCCGAGGCGATGGCCGAATTGCACCGGCGCGGCGGCAGGACCATCGCCGAATCCGAGGAAACCGCCGTGGTGTTCGGAATGCCCGCCGAACTCATCAACCGCCGCGCCGCCACCGTGGTCGCGCCCTGCGACCAGGTCGCCAAGCAGTTGTTGCGCTGGCTGAATTGAGGAAGTCGTCATGAGTCTGGTCAAGAAAAATCACGCTTCATCCGGCAACGCGGACCACCGTCACCTGCCACGGGACCGCGCTGGCCTGCTGCGCCAGTTGCAGGACGCCAGCCCGGATATCCGGCGCTGGGCGGCGCTCGACCTGGCGGCCTTTCCCGACACGGCGGAGGCGCTGTGCGCGCGGCTGGAGCAGGAAACCGGGCTGCCGGTGCGCGAGGCGCTGCTCACCACCCTGATCAAGATCGGCGGCAACGCGGTGGTCAAGGGGCTGATGCCGCTGCTGCGCAGCGAGGACGCCACGCTGCGCAACGAGGTCATCGAAGCGCTGCAACAGTTGCCGGAGGCGGTGTCGCCCTACATGGAAACCATGCTGCGGGATCCGGACCCCGACTACCGCATCTTTTCGATCAACGTGCTGGCCAATCTGCGGCATCCCCAGGCGCCGGCCTGGTTGCAGGCGGTGATCGAGCGCGACGCCGACATCAATGTCTGCGCGAGCGCGGTGGACGTGCTGGCGGAAGTCGGCGGGCCGGAAACGGTCCCGGTGCTGACCGGACTGCCGGGGCGGTTCGACAACGATCCCTTCATGCAATTCTGCGTGCAGGCCACCATTCGCCGGATTCAGGGGCACGACGCCTGATCCGCGCTGCCTAAGGAGCCACGACCTTGAACCCGTCCGAACCGACGCCCGCGATCAGCGCGGAGGAGTTCCGAAAATTCCGGGACTTCTTCTATCGCAAGACGGGCATCCATTTCGAGGACACCAAGCGTTATTTCGTGGACAAGCGGCTGATCGAGCGGATTCAGGCGACGGACAGCGACAATTTCCGCAACTATTTCGTCATGCTGCGCTTTCAGGCTTCGGGCGAGGAGCTGCAGGCCCTCATCAATCTGATGACGGTCAACGAGACCTATTTTTTCCGCGAGGAATACCAGTTCCGCTGTCTGGTGAATTCGATCCTGCCCGAGATCGCGCAGCGCAAGGGGCGCGACGAACCGATCCGCATCTGGTCGGTGCCGAGTTCCTCGGGCGAGGAGCCGTATTCGCTCGCCATCTACCTGTTGGAGCACTGGCCCCGGGTGGACGAATACGACATCGAACTGGTCGCCTCCGACATCGACACTTCGATTCTGGAGAAAGCGCGCCAGGGCTGCTACGACAAACGCGCGGTTTCGCACCTGCCGGAACCCCTGTTGCGTAAATATTTCAGCGCCTTGCCGAACGTTCAGTATCAGATCAGCGACGATTTACGCCATTCGGTCGAATTCACTCAGGTCAACATCACTGATTTGAGCCAGATGCGCGGCTACCGCGACTTCGACGTGGTGTTCTGCCGCAATCTGCTGATCTATTTCGACGACACCTCGCGACGGGTGGCGGCGGAGGCGCTGTTCAACGCCTTGCGTCCCGGCGGTTTCATCTGTCTGGGCCATTCGGAGTCGATGAGCCGCATCACGCCGCTGTTCAAGGTGCGCAAGTTCCCGGAAGCCATCGTCTATCAAAAACCGCGATAGGTCCGCGCATGTTTCCCAGGGGGAGTAGCAAGATGAAACGGGTTTCGGTCAGCGACGACGCTGCCACGGTTGATGTTTCCCACGGGGGAGCGACAAGATGAAACGGGTTTTGGTCATCGACGACGCCACCACCGTGCGCCTGTACTACCGACAGATTCTGGAGGCGCAGGGCTTCGCGGTGGAGGAGGCCGGCAACGGCTACGAGGGCCTGGAAAAAGCGCTGGCCGGGCAGTTCGACCTGTACGTGGTCGATGTCAACATGCCGAAAATGGATGGGTATACCCTGGTGCGGACGATCCGGCAGGAACCGGCGATTTGCGCGGGACCGGTCATCATGATCAGCACCGAGACGCAGCCCCAGGACGCCAACGCCGCCTATCTGGCCGGAGCCAACCTGTATCTGCACAAGCCGGTCCGGCCCGATACGCTGATGCTGTATGTCCGCCTGCTGACCGGGGAGCGGGGATCATGAATCCATTGCTGGCCCAATTCCTGGCCGAGAGCCGCGAACAACTGGAGATGACCGGCGCCGGCCTGCTGGCGGTCGAGAACAATCCCCAGGATTTCGAGCAGATCAACGCGGTATTCCGCGCCATCCACACCATCAAGGGCAGTTCCGGGCTGTTCGACATTCAGCCGGTCACGCTGCTGACGCACGCCGCCGAGGATTTGCTGGATGCCGTGCGCGCCCAGGAGCTGAGCCTGGAGCGCCCGATGGTCGATCTGCTGCTGGATGCGTTCGACCGGGTCAGCCAGTGGCTGGACGAACTGGAGCGCAACGAATCCCTGCCGGCGGAACTGGCCGTGGAGGCGCGCGAACGGGGCGCGAAGCTGCGTGCGTTCCTAAAGGACCGCCCGGCGGAGGCGGATGCCGAAGAGCGGCCGGCGGCGCTCGTTTTCGATAATCTCGACTGGCTGGGGCAGTTGCCGGAGGAGGAGCGGGCGGCGCTGTATCGGCGGGTGGCGGCGAGCGGCGAACCGCTGGTGGTGTTTCGCTACACGCCGGACGCGCAATGCTTTTTCAGCGGCGAGGATCCTTTTCATCAGGTCCGCCAGATTCCCGGGCTGGCCTGTCTCAACATCGTTCCCACCGAACCCTGGCCGCCGCTGGCGGAGCTGGACGCCTACCGCTGCGCGCTGCGCTTCGAGGGCGTCGCTTGCGCGGCGCGGGAGGAGGTGGCGGCCTTGTTCCGGTACGTGCCCGATCAGATCTGTCTGGCGGAGGCGGGACCCCAGGCGCTGGCGGTTCCCATCGGCCAGCGCGCCGACATTCCGGGACTGAACGGCTTCGTCGCCGAGGCGCTGGCGCTGGTCGACCAGGAGAACTGGGCGGGATTGCGGGAGACGGTTGCGGCGCTGCTGGATGTTTGCGATCCCGACGCCTGGGTGGCTTCGGCCTTGCGCTGGCTGCCGCGACTGCTGGACGTCGAGGTTCCCGACCCGGCGACGACGCGGACCTTGCTGGAGGCCCTGCGCGTCCAACGGGGACCGGACTGGCTGAATGCGCTGACGGTGGAAGAATCCGCCGCGGTTTTGGCGACCGCGCGCCCACGAACCCTGACTGCCGAGGAGCAGGCGGCGTTCCAGCGGGTCGTCGCCGAGCAGGCGCGCATCCTGGAATTGCCGGTCGAGCCGGACCTCTGGCTGGGGCGCATCGGTTCGATCTGCGCCAGTCTCGG
>DGFE01000207.1 GCA_002391525.1 Competibacteraceae bacterium UBA3908 | reverse complement strand
CGGAGATGTGTATAAGAGACAGGTTACGGCATGAAAAGGCAGCGTTCCGTCTTTAACCCGTTTCATGAGCCGGTCCCACAGGTCGGCGTCGAGGGTGTGTACTTGCACCAGCAGCCCCAGCACGGCCCCGTAGGCGACAGTCATCGATACCACGGTCTCGTCAACCTGGGTCAACAAGGTATTCCGGGTGATGGCGCGCGCGAGCTGCTGGAAATCCAGCGCGTAGCGAACGGCGAGGGCCAGCGTGCGTTCCACCGCTTCCGTGGTGTCGGCATGGCCGCCGGTTTGCCCCCACGGGCGACCTTGCTCCACCCGCCGTCGCCAAGCCTCGCGGATCGACTGACTGGTGTAGCCACCCGGTCCACTCATGGGTGTGCCGTCGAGCAGCGGCAAGAGGTCTTCATCCAGACGGCGACAGAAGTCGCCTTCATCATAACGGCCGCACGCCACCAGGGAACGGAGCAGGAGCGCGAGGATGAAACCCGACTGGGAGAGTTGGCCCGCCCGGAGTCCGGCGTGGTAGCGGCCAGGCTTGGGGTCGGTATAGTCGGTAATCCACTCGCCGTAGTCGCGGCGCAGTTCGTCCAGATCGTAATACCAGTGAGGACCAAGCGCGAGCGCATCGCCCACGAAGGCGCCCATAATGGCGCCTGCGGCGCGCTCTTGAATGGTTGGGCTCGACATGCGCGTTCTCCTTACGAAAGACAGGCTGGAAAAATGGGACAAGCGTTCGACGTGTACCATGTAAGACACCGCGCCGGTAACTCCACTTCCGCCGGACGAATGGGCTGCTCCAGCGCCACCCTCAGGCGCCTGGCGTGCCACCCAGCACAATGTCGAAGCGCGCCGCCAGTTCGGCTCCCTCGTTCGACGCGGGCACGAACTCCGCGAGCACCAGGGAACGCTGGTTTGCCGGGATCAGATTGAACAGCATATCGCCGGCGTTCCGCGGCTCGCCCGCCACGTAAAGCTGGGTGGTAAAAGGCGATGCGCCGTCTGGAAAGACGGCGACATGAATATGCGGCGTGCGGCCCGGATAGGGTACCGGGCGGATGGTGCGAAAGCGATAGCGCCCTTCGGCATCGGTAACGGTATGGCCAAAACCCTGAAAGCGCGGGTCGCGCGCGCCGCGCCGATCCAGCGGATGGTGGTAGCGGCCCGTCGCGTCGCACTGCCAGATTTCGATGCGGGCGCCGCTGATTGGCCGACCATTCCGGTCGAGCAATCGCCCGCTCAGGTCGGTAATTCGGCCCTGGGCAATCCCATCCGTTCCCCGCACCCGGGTCAGATCGTTGTCGTCGTCGAGCGGGGGTTCCGTGGGATAGAAGGGACCGGCGGTCTGAGGCGGGGTCGGCCTCAGCAGCGTGGCCGTCCGCCCGGCGGTGGTCGCCGTCAGCCATGCGGCCGCGGCCAGCAAAACCCTGCGTCGCTTGAGATCGGGACTCATGCGCCTGCCTCCTCATCGTCTGGAACCCAAAATTCTTGGACCCGATTCGGCCGCGCCAGGTTGCCGATCAACCCGGAGGTTGCGGCAATTTTCTCTATCGCGTTTCTTCGGGGGATCGCAACCGGCAGCCTGCCATGCGCATCGCGATCGACCCTGTCGGTAATGCCGGGAAAGCGGTTTTGTGCGCCGCACAATTTTTTTGCTATAATTTTAACTAACGTATCTGCACCCGACCGCATCACGTCACATGTACATCGTAGATGATCCGACGTTAGCGCTCATCACCCGTTTCGTGGGCGATAGCCAACATTTAGATTTGTCCGACGCGGAATTTTTGCTCCAGCAGATCGCCGCCATCGAACGGTATGTCGAGCACTTTCCCGTCGACGAGCGACAAGCGCGGGCGCTGGAGTGGATCGAAGCGCACGCCCGGCAATACCGCCAGCAATGGCAGAAACAGGCTGCCATCGGGGCCTTAATCCACTCGCGCTGCCCCGACTGTCCGCTGGCGGGCGGGAGTCGAACGACACCGTGCGCGGTCCACGAGCGATGGCTGGATTTGTTGCGCCGCTACGCCGCCAGCGAGATTTCCTCGCGGGAATACATCGAACATTCCCTGAAACTTCTGGGCGCCTACAAGGATCGCCTGAAAGTCGGACAGGTCCGCCAGCAGCGCCAGCCGTCACGGTATGCGGCTCCGGCGCTCGATCCCGGCTGAACGGATACAGCCGCGTCTTGGCCGTCTTGTTTCAGGCAAGCAACTTTTGGCCGTCCTGTCGATGGCGACGGGCCGACCGCATCGGTCGTGACCCGGAGCGCAGAGGCGTCTCGCCCCGACTCTCTCCACGACGCCATGGATTTCGGCTTGACTATCCTATCGAATGCCCGATTCTCCGAAGGTGCGACATGATGCAGAACGAGCAGGAGGGAGCGAAACTCCTCAGGGAAAAAGCGGAAGCCAGCGCCGCGCGGCGCCAGCTCGACATCCCGGAGCCTTCGGACGAGCAGTCCCGCAAACTGGTCCACGAACTCCAGGTCCATCAGATCGAACTGGAGATTCAGAACGAAGAGTTGCGCCGGGTCATGGCAGAACTGGAACAGTCCCGCAACCAGTTTTCCCTGCTGTTTCACCGGGCGCCAATCGGCTACCTGGTACTGAACGACGTCGGTCTGATTCACGAGGTCAACGAAACATTCTGCCGGATGGTGAGCCGCGACCGGGACCAGCTGATCGGGAGCCCGTTTTCGGAGTGCATGGAAGGCGATGACCGCGGCGTGTTCCTGGCGCGCTACCGGGCGTTTTTCATCAGTCCGGCCGGAAAAAGCCTCGAAGCGCTCATTCTGCGCGCCCACGGCCCGGCCTTTTACGCGCACATGGAAGGCGCCATCATCAACACCTCTCCGGGACGCCAGCAGGCGAACAGCACACCCCTGCTGTTTCTGGCCGTCACCGACATCACCGAACGCAAGTGGGCGGAGGAAAAGCGCTTGCAGCTGGAACGCCAGATGCAGCAAACCCAGAAACTGGAAAGCCTGGGCGTACTCGCCGGCGGCATCGCCCACGACTTCAACAATCTCCTGACCGTGATTCTGGGCAATGCCAGCCTGGCGCTGGACGAACTGCCGCCGGTGACGCCCGCCCGCGACAGCCTCCGCTCGATTGAGGAGACCTCGCTGCGAGCCGCCGAACTCTGCCGACAGATGCTGGCGTACTCGGGCAAGGGCCAGTGTGTCATCGAAAACATCCGGCTGCGGGATTTGATCGGGGAAATGATCTCGCTGCTCAAAGCATCCATCACCAAGAAGGCGATCCTGAATCTGAACCTGAAGGAATCGCTGCCGCCCCTGCGCGGCGACCCGAGCCAGATTCGCCAAATCATCATGAACCTGGTGATCAACGCCTCGGAGGCGCTCGGCGAGCACAGCGGCGCGATCACCATTTCGACCGGCGTCATGGAATGCTCGCGCGACTACCTGTCCGAAGCGTTCCTGGATGAGAGCCTGGCCGAAGGGCTGTACGTGTGGCTGGAAGTGTCGGATACGGGCTGCGGCATGGACCAGGAAACCCAGCGGCGCATCTTCGAACCGTTCTTCACCACCAAATTCACCGGTCGGGGTCTGGGGCTGTCGGCCGTGCTGGGTATCGTGCGGGGGCATAAAGGTGCGCTGAAGGTTTACAGCGAGCCGGGCAGGGGCACGACGTTCAAGGCGCTCTTTCCCGCCGTGCAGGAGGAAAGGGCGCTGACAGGCCGCGGCGGCGGCGTGCAACCGGGCGGCTGGAAAGGCGCGGGCACGATCCTGTTGGTGGACGACGAGGAATCCGTCCGGTTGATGGGTCACCGGATGCTGGAACGGGTTGGCTTCGCGGTGCTGACCGCCGTCGATGGCCGCGAGGCCCTGGAAGTCTACCGCGAGCGGCGCGACGAAATCGCGCTGGTGCTGCTCGACCTGACCATGCCCGATCTGGATGGCGAGGAAACCTTCCGCGAATTGCGCCGGATCGATCCGCGGGTCCGCGTGGTGATGTCGAGCGGCTACACCGAAAGCGAAATCGCCCCGCGCTTCGCCGGCAAGCGGCTGTCGGGCTTTCTGCAGAAGCCCTACACCCTGAACACGCTCACCCAGTGCCTGTGCAACGCTCTCGGCAACACCGGCTCCCTCGGCAGGCCGGAGTCCACCGCAGGAAACGCCTAGGACAAAGCCAGAGCCAGCCCGCCACGCATCGCCCCGGCGGTTATCGCCCAGCTTCCCCCTGACCAGGGGAAGCCATGGATACGTCGCGAACGCCCTGCCGGTCACGCCCTCTGTCTCGCGATCCTGCGCTCGATCCCCGTTCCACCAGTTCTCCGCGCAACACCACCCGGCGTACCGACTGAGCCGGGTGAGCGATCCGCTGCAACAGCAGTTCGATCACAGTCCGCCCGATGTCGTAAGTCGGCTGGGCGATCACGGTGATACCCGGTTCCACCAACCGGGTCCAGGGCAGATCGTCGAAACCGGCGAGGGCGATCTGGTCGGGGAATCGGAGTGATGCCGCCCGCAGCGCTTCGGTCAGCCCCAGCAGGATCA
>DGFE01000194.1 GCA_002391525.1 Competibacteraceae bacterium UBA3908 | reverse complement strand
TCATCCCTTCTTCATCAGGGCAAGGTTTCAAACCTCCCAACTTGCTCCTTTTTGTTAAAGACTGGGACGGTCTTAATCCCTTCTTCATCAGGGCAATGTTTTAGAGGGCTCGACGCTAGAAAACTTTTTAAAACAATGAGATGCAAGGGGGGTTGCCAAAATTTTTGTTGTTTGAAAAGTTATCTTTTTTGCCATGCCACAACAACGTTGTTTTTTGGAAACTAGCGACGAGATCTGCCTCGACACAACTTAAGTTTAGCAGAAGCATCGGATGACGAAAGCCAAATTTCAGGGGGGCAGGGGTGTTCGCCACTCTCGATGCCGTAGCGCGCCGCGCCGCGTCCAGACCGATTCCCGGTTCGTCGTGGATAACGTCCGGCTTCACTACCGGCGCGGACTCGTTCAAGCCCGCGCACTTCGACACGAAATCCCTTGGATTTAGGTTCGAGTCCTACAAAGCCCATCAGAAAAACAAGGGGTTAGCTAAAGATCTAGCCCCTTTTCTTTTCCCCTCGCCGAGTCGTTTTCGACCGGGGCACTTCATTTTCACCCCAGACTCCCGGCTCCAGGGGGGTCAACCGAGAGCAATTGAGTCGAGGAACGTCGTCGGTGTTCAGGCCGGCATATCGCGGATATGATGCGTCAGGCGACTCTTGTGGCGGGCGGCTTTGTTGGCGTGAATCAGTCCCTTGCGCGCCATGCGGTCGATCACCGGCACGGCGGTCCGGTACTCGGACTCGGCTTTTGTCTTGTCGCCGGTTTCAATGGCTTTGAGTACCCGCTTGATGTAGGTGCGCAACATGGAGCGCATGCTGGCGTTATGTTGGCGATGCTTTTCCGCCTGACGGGCGCGTTTCTTCGCTTGAGCGGTATTGGCCAAGATCAATACTCCTTACGACACAACAGGATAAACGTGGCGATAGTTGGGTTCTGAAAAAGGGTGGTAATGATGACAGTTCCCACCGCGCTGTCAATCCCCGCCCCGCGCGACCGCTGACAGTCCCGGCCAATCCCGCTATCATCCGCGCCTTCCGAATCGCGCCGCGCGGACCCGCCCCCTCATGAGCAAGACCCTCCTCAAATCCACCGGCATCGTCAGCGCCATGACCTCGCTGTCCCGCGTCACCGGTTTCGTCCGCGACATGGTCTATGCGCAGCTGTTCGGGGCCGGGGCGGGCACCGACGCCTTCTTCGTCGCCTTCCGCATTCCCAACTTCCTGCGCCGGCTGTTCGCCGAGGGCGCGTTTTCGCAAGCCTTCGTGCCGGTGTTCTCGGAATACCAGACCCAGCGGTCGCGGGAGGAACTTCGGGAACTGGTGGATCAGATCGCCGGTACGTTGGGGGCGATCCTGCTGCTCATCACCGCCGTCGGGGTGCTGGCCGCGCCGATCCTGATCCTGCTGTTCGCGCCCGGTTTCACCGCCGATGCCGGCAAGTACGAGCTGACGGTGGAGATGCTGCGGATCACCTTTCCGTATCTGCTGTTCATTTCACTGACCGCCTTCGCCGGGGGTGTGTTGAACAGTTGCGGCAGGTTCGCGATTCCCGCCGTCACACCGGTGTTGCTGAATCTGACCATGATCGCCGCCGCCCTGTGGCTCGCGCCCCGCATGGAACAGCCGGTGATGGGGCTGGCCTGGGGCGTGTTCATCGCCGGTGTCGTCCAGTTGGGTTTCCAGATTCCTTTTTTGCGCCAGGCGAGACTGTTGCCGTGCCCGCGCTGGGGCTGGGCGTCCCGAGGGGTTCAGCAGGTGTTGAAACTGATGTTGCCGGCGATCTTCGGCTCCTCGGTGGCGCAGGTCAATCTGTTGATCGATACGGTGCTGGCTTCGTTCCTGGTCTCGGGCAGCGTCAGTTGGCTGTACTATTCCGACCGGCTGGTGGAATTCCCGCTCGGCATTTTCGGGGTGGCGCTGGGCACGGTGATTTTGCCCAAGCTGTCCCGCCAGCACGCCGGCGCGGAAGCGGATGGCTTTTCCCAAACCCTGGACTGGGCGTTGCGCTGGGCGCTGCTGATCGGGGTTCCAGCCACGGTGGCGCTGATCATTCTCTCCGGGCCGATCCTTTCCGCGCTGTTCCAGTACGGCGAGTTCGACGCCCGCGACGTGGTCATGTCCACCCGCAGTCTGATGGCCTTCGCCTTGGGATTGGTGGCGTTCATGCTGATCAAGGTGCTGGCGCCCGGTTTCTATGCCCGCCAGGACACCCGCAGTCCGGTCAAGTATGGCGTCATCGCGATGGGCGCCAATACCGCCCTGGTGTTGATCCTGATCTGGCCGCTGGCCCATGCCGGACTGGCGTTGGCCACCTCGCTGGCGGCCTTTCTCAACGCCGGCTTGTTGTTCGTGAATCTGCGGCGGCGGGACATCTATCGGCCGCGCGCCGGGTGGGCCAGATTTCTGCTGCAACTCACCGCCGCGAATCTGGCAATGGGTCTGGTGCTCTGGTTCGGAGTGGGCGATCTGGAGCGATGGCTGCACGCCGGCGCCCGGGAACGGCTGTGGCATCTCGCCGGACTGGTCGTCGCCGGCGGCGGAACCTATCTGCTGGCGGTGCTGACGGTGGGAATCCGGCCACGACATCTGCTGTTGCGCCACGAGTGAAGGCGATTCGCCGCGCCGGATATATCTGACCAAATCGCTCGGAATTGGGTTATAGTCGATGCCACCTCCCATCTCGAGGACGACCGATGCGCATCCTGCTCGTCAAACCCCAGGCCCATCTCAAGACCGTGCTCGGTCTGCAACGCTTTCAATGTCTGGAACCGCTGGAATTCGGCTATCTGGCCGCCGCGATTCCGCCGACGCATGAAGTGCGGGTGCTCGACCTGCGGCTGTACCGCTTCGCCGAATCCGCGTTCGAGCGCGAACTGGCCCGGTTCCGCCCCGACTTGGTGGGTTTCACCGCCTACAGCCACGAATCGGGCCGCATGAAGCGTCTGGCCGGCACGGCGCGCCGCTTGATGCCGAAAGCGCGGATCGTGGTCGGCGGCCATCACGCCACCGTGGCGCCCGCCGATTGCAACATCCCGGACATCGACTACATCGTGCGCGGCGAGGGCTGCGCGCCGTTCCGCGCCCTGGTGGCGGCGCTGGACAAGGGGGAGGAACCCGAGGGCGTCGCCAATCTGCTGTTCACCGGCGAGCGCTTCGACGAATCGGCATCCAGGATCTGGCCCCGCTATCCCGATCCGCGCACCATCCCCACCCCGCGCCGCGATTTGTGGGACAGCCGGTCCTATTACTGCGTCTGGGTCTGCGAGAACCCGCGCGACTGGCAGGTGCTGTTCCCGCGCGTGGCGATGGCGCGCACCTCCTACGGCTGCAAGATGACCTGCTCGTTCTGCATCGTGCCGTTTCTGAGCGGCACCACCCACATGCCGCGGCTGGCCGACGTGGTGGCCGAGGATCTGGCGCGGATCGAGGTCGATCACGTCTATTTCGCCGACGACGAAAATTTCATCGACGAGCGATTCGGCTTCGAACTGGCCGAGGCGCTGGAAAAACGCGGCGTGAAAAAGCGCTACTTCGCCTGGGCGCGCGCCACCACGATCCTGCGTTACCCCGAGTTGATGCGCCGCTGGAAGGAAATCGGCCTGGATGGCGTGTTCGTCGGCTTCGAGTTCACCACCAACCAGGAATTGAAGGCGGTCCGCAAGGGCGGCACCGTCTCGCACAACGAACGCGCCCACGAAACGCTGCGTCGCCTGGGGATCGCCTGCCACGCGGCGTTCATGGTCCGCCCGGAATACGGTCACGCCGAATTCGAGCATCTGCGCAACTACGTCAACGCCATGCCGCCGGTGCAGTGCAGCTTCACCGTCTGTACGCCCTCGCCCGGCACCGCCGACTACGAAGCGGCCCGACCCTCGTTCTGGGCCGGCGATGCCTACGACCTGCACGACTGCATGCATCCGCTGACGCCCACGGCGTTGCCACTGCGCGAATTCAGCCAATTGTTCGCCCGCCAGGTCCGCGAAGCCGCCCGGCGCAACCCGCTGCGGGTCGAGCGTCACCCCATCCGGCCCTGGGAACTGGCGCGGGTGATCGCCGCCGAAAAGCGTTACGACCAGGCGTTTCGGGATTTGTACCGCGATTTCCCTCGTGAACTGTGGGACTGGCCGGGACGCGGCGTCGCGCTGTCGGCCTGAGCGCGCCGGGCGGGATAGGGCGAACAGGGACGTGGGCGGGGGCGGGAAAAGAGCGGCACCCGGTGTGTCAAGAAACCGCCGATTGTCCCTATAATGCCGTTCCCTGTTCGCCAACCCCGCTCTCGAAAACCGGCATGGAATTGATCCGCGGTCAGCACAATCTGCGGCCCCGTCACCGGGGTTGCGTCGCCACCATCGGCAACTTCGACGGCGTGCATCTCGGCCATCAGGCGATTCTGGCCCAACTGACCGAGCAGGCTACACGGCTGCGCCTGCCGCGGCTGGTCATCACGTTTGAACCGCAGCCGCAGGAATTCTTCGCCGGCCCCACCGCGCCGCCGGCTCGCCTGATGCGGTTGCGGGAAAAACTGCTGGCGCTGGACGGGCTGGGCATCGAGCGGGTGCTGTGCCTGGAGTTCGACCACCGCCTGGCGGCCATGCCGGCGCAAACCTTCATCGACGAGTTGCTGGTCAATCGCCTGGGCATCTGCTATCTGGTCATCGGCGACGATTTCCGCTTCGGTCACCGCCGCGCCGGCGATTTCGCGATGCTGGTCGAGGCCGGCCAGCGCCACGGCTTCGAGGTTGCCGACAATCACAGCTACATCCTCGACGGCGAGCGGGTCAGCAGCACCCGCGTCCGGCAGGCGCTCGGCCAGGGCGATCTGGAACTGGCGGCGCGGCTGCTGGGCCGACCCTACGACATGTGCGGGCGGGTGGCGCACGGCGACCGCCGCGGCCGCACCATCGGCTTTCCGACCGCCAATATCCATCTGCACCGCCGCGTCACACCGGTTTACGGCGTCTACGCCATCCTGATGAGTGGTCCTGGCCTGCGACCCTGGCCCGGCATCGCCAACGTTGGCCGCCGCCCCACCGTACAGGGCACCCGCGAACAACTGGAGGTCCATCTGCTGGATTTCCAGGACGATCTCTACGGCCGACACGTCAAGGTCGATTTCCTGCATTATCTCCGCCCGGAGCAACGCTTCGAGTCGCTGGACGCCCTGCGGCGGCAAATCCAGCAGGACGAGCAAACCGCCCGGGCCTGGTTCGCCGCGCGGGGCATGATCCAGCAATTCCCTCAACCTCCCGCACCCCCAACCCTTCCCCCGACGGCGGAAGGGAGTTTTCGCACCGGTTTTTAGAGGCTTACCGTGGCTGATTACAAAGACACCCTCAATCTTCCCCAGACCGCCTTTCCGATGAAGGCCGATCTCGCCAAACGCGAGCCGGAACTGCTGCGTTATTGGCGGGAACTGGGTTTGTACCAGCGGCAGCGCGCGGAATTCGCCGGACGGCCCAAGTTCGTGCTGCACGACGGTCCGCCCTACGCCAACGGGGTGATTCACATCGGCCACGCCGTCAACAAGGTGCTCAAGGATATCATCGTCAAATCTCGTACCCTGAGCGGCTTCGACGCACCCTACGTGCCGGGCTGGGACTGCCACGGCCTGCCCATCGAGCAGGTGGTGGAAAAGAAGCTGGGCAAGGTCGGGGTCAAGGTGGACGCTCGTGAGTTCCGCGCCGCCTGCCGCGCCTTCGCCGCCGAGCAGGTCGCCAGTCAAAGCGCCGATTTCCAGCGGTTGGGCGTGCTGGGCGACTGGAGAAAACCGTATCTGACCATGGACTTCCGCGCCGAGGCCGACATCGTGCGCGCGCTGGCGCGGATCGTCGCCAACGGTCATCTGTATCGTGGCTCCAAGCCGGTGTACTGGTGCATCGACTGCGGTTCGGCGCTGGCCGAGGCCGAGGTCGAATACGAGGATCGCGAGTCGCTGGCGATTGACGTGCGCTTCGCGGTGGTGGACCCCGAGGCGCTGCTGGCCCGCCTGCACCATGTCGAAGGGCATGAGGGCAAGGGACCGCTGGCCGTCGTGATCTGGACCACCACGCCGTGGACGCTGCCGGCCAACCGGGCGGTCGCGGTCAATCCGGGACTGGAATACGTGGTCGTACAAGTCGAGACTGACCGGGGCCAGGAGCGGCTGGTGGTCGCCGAGCCGCTGCTGAAGGACTCGCTGGCCCGCTGGCGGATCGAAAATTATCAGGTCATCGCCTACGGACCGGGCGCCGAACTGGAAGGGCTGGCCCTGCTTCATCCGTTTTACGACCGGGAAGTACCGGTCATTCTCGGCGATCACGTCACCACCGACGCCGGCACTGGCGCGGTGCACACGGCCCCCGCCCACGGCCAGGACGACTACGTGGTCGGCTCCCGCTACGGTCTGCCGGTGGACAACCCGGTGGGGCCGGACGGCAGGTTTCTACCCGACACCCCGCTGTTCGCCGGGCTGCACGTGTTCGCCGCCAACGAGCGGGTGATCGACGCGCTCAAGACCCACGGGATGCTGCTGCGGGTCGCTGGCCTCAAACACAGCTACCCGCATTGCTGGCGGCACAAGACCCCGGTCATCTTCCGCGCCACTCCGCAATGGTTCATCGGCATGGACCACCCCCACGGCTTGCGCGCCCGCGCCCTGGCCGAAATCAAAAAGCTCCGCTTTACCCCGGACTGGGGCGAGGCGCGGATTCAGGGCATGGTGGAAAACCGTCCCGACTGGTGCGTTTCCCGGCAGCGTTACTGGGGCGTGCCGATCACCCTGTTCACTCACAGGAAGACCGGTGAATTGCATCCCAACGTCCAGGCGTTGATGGAACAAGCCGCGCAACGCATCGAACAGGGCGGCATCGACGCCTGGTTCGAACTCGACCCGGCGGAACTGCTGGGCGCGGAGGCGGCGGATTACGACAAGATCACCGATACGCTGGACGTGTGGTTCGACTCCGGCACCACCCACCTCTCGGTGCTGGACCGCCGTCCGGAACTGCATTTCCCCGCCGAACTGTACCTGGAAGGCTCGGACCAGCATCGCGGCTGGTTCCAGTCCTCGCTGCTGGCCTCGGTGGCGATGCGCGGCGTCGCGCCGTACAAGGGTCTGCTGACCCACGGCTTCACCGTGGACGCCCAGGGCCGCAAGATGGCGAAGTCGCTGGGCAACGTGGTCGCGCCGCAGAAGGTGATTAATTCGCTGGGCGCCGACGTGCTGCGGCTGTGGGTGGCGGCGACCGATTATCGCGGCGAGATGGGGGTCTCCGACGAGATTCTCAAGCGCATGGCCGATTCCTACCGGCGGATGCGCAACACCGCCCGTTTTCTGCTGGCCAACCTCAACGGCTTCGATCCGGCTCTGCATCTCTTGCCGCCGGAGCGGATGCTGGCGCTGGACCGCTGGGCGGTGGACCGGACCCGCCGCCTGCAGGAGGAGATTCTGGAGTCCTACGACCACTACCTGTTCCATCTGATCTACCAGAAGATTCACAACTTCTGCTCGGTGGATATGGGCAGCCTGTATCTGGACATCATCAAGGACCGCCAATACACGACGGGCCGCGACAGCATCGCCCGCCGCTCGGTGCAGACCGCGCTGTACCACATCCTGGAAGCGATGACGCGCTGGCTGGCGCCGATCCTCAGTTTCACCGCCGAGGAAATCTGGCGGAACCTGCCCGGCGCGCGCGGCCCGTCGGTGTTCCTGACCACCTGGTACACCGGCCTGTTCGCGGTCGGCGACGAAGATCCGTTCAACGCGGCTTACTGGGAGCGATTGATCGCCGTCCGCGAGGCGGTCAGCAAGGAGCTGGAAAAGCTGCGGGTGGCCGGCGGCATCGGTTCGGGGCTGGATGCCGAGGTGGATTTGTATGGCGACGGCGGCTTGGCGGCGGACCTGGGTCGGATCGGCGATGAATTGCGATTCTTCCTGATCACCTCCTACGCCCGGCTTCACCCGCTGGCGGCGCGACCGGCGGACGCGGTGGAAATCCAGGCCAACGGCCAGCCGCTGGCGATTCGGGTGTTGCCCACCGTCCACACCAAATGCGTGCGCTGCTGGCATCACCGCGAGGATGTGGGCCGGAACGCCGAACACCCCGAATTGTGCGAGCGCTGCGTGGAGAATGCGTTCGGGGCGGGGGAAGAGCGGCGGTTTGTCTGAAGCGGTTGTGGAATGAGGCCCAGACCAGCGGGGAGGTGCAAAAAATGCGTTACTTATCCATATCGAACGAATGGCTGTCGACCGGGGATTTCAGAAGGGCCTCGATGAAGGCAAGATCAGAGGCATCGCCCAAGGCAGGGCCGAGCTATTGGCGCGTATTCTGCGGCGGCGCTTTGGCGACTTACCCGAATGGGTCGAGATCCGGTTGCGCGAGGCGACGCCGGCGCAGTTGGAAAGCTGGGCCGGCCACGTGCTCGACGCCGCCACTTTGGAGGCGGTGTTCGATTAGCCTCCGCTTTGGGAACGCCCGATCTGGAAAAACACGCACATGCTGAAACGGTGGTGGTGGCTCAGCGCCCTGGTGATCGCGTTGGATCAAGCTACCAAGCTTCTCGCCGAAACGCTGCTGGAGATGCATCAGCCGGTGCCGGTGCTGCCGTCGTTCAACCTGACGCTGACTTACAACACCGGCGCGGCGTTCAGCTTCCTGGCCGACGCCGGTGGCTGGCAGCGCTGGTTCTTTCTGGGATTGGGGATGGCGGTCAGCATCGGTCTGATCGCCTGGCTGTGGCGACTCAAGCCGGCGGAAAAGCGGCTGGCGCTGGCCCTGGCGTTGATTCTGGGCGGGGCGGTCGGCAACCTGATCGACCGGGCTTGGCTGGGGCAGGTCATCGACTTCATCCAGCTTTATTACGACCGCTGGTACTGGCCGGCCTTCAACCTCGCCGATTCGGCCATCACCGTCGGCGCGGGGCTGCTGGTGGTGGACAGCCTGCTGGCCAAGAATGCCGGCCCCTTGAAAAATCCGGCTGATGGTTCCTAGCCACACCATCGCCTTCCGGGAGATTTCCATGAGCATACGCATCCATCTCGCCAATCCCCGGGGGTTCTGCGCCGGGGTGGATCGAGCCATCGGCATCGTCGAACGGGCGCTGGAGCTGTTCGGCGCGCCGATCTACGTGCGCCACGAGGTCGTGCATAACCGTTTCGTGGTGGACAATTTGCGTGGGCGCGGGGCAGTGTTCGTCGAGGAATTGGACGAGGTACCGGACGGGGCAACCGTGATTTTCAGCGCCCATGGCGTACCGCGAACGGTGCAGGAGCAGGCGGCGCGACGCGGCCTCAAGGTTTTCGACGCCACCTGCCCGCTGGTGACCAAGGTGCACATGGAAGTCAGCCGCCACGCCCGCGCGGGCCGCGAAGTGATTTTGATCGGTCATGCCGGCCACCCCGAGGTCGAAGGCACCATGGGCCAGTACGACGAGAGCCAGGGCGGACGGATGTATCTGGTGGAAACGGTTACGGATGTGTGGGCGCTGGCGGTGCGCGATCCCGCCGAGCTGGCTTACGTGACCCAGACCACCTTGTCCGTGGACGACACCGCGCGGATCGTCGCCGCCCTGCGCGAGCGCTTTCCGGCCATTCAGGGGCCGCGCAAGGACGACATCTGCTACGCCACCCAGAATCGTCAGGACGCGGTCAAGGAGTTGTCGGGGCGCTGCGAACTGCTGCTGGTGGTCGGTTCGCGCAGCAGTTCCAATTCCAACCGGTTGCGGGAACTGGCGGAGAAGGCGGGGATCCCGGCCTGGCTGATCGACGGACCGGCGGACATCGATCCGGCCTGGCTGGCGGGCAAAACCGCCATCGGCGTTACCGCCGGCGCCTCCGCGCCCGAGGTGCTGGTGCAACAGGTCATGACCCGACTGCGGGAACTGGGCGCGACCACGGTTACCGAAAGCGCCGGACGGGAGGAGAACATGGTGTTCGCGCTGCCGAGAGAGTTGCGCTGACCAGGCCCATCAGCCAAAAAGCCGTCGAATCCATGTGAACTATCGCGGTGTGATTTCGCCCTGCGGGATCGCGTTGGGAGAAACCGATATACCACCCTTCGGTCGGTCTGGCACCGTATTCCGAAGCCGCGCCAGCCCCAGACCTTGGAAAACGGTGGACAGCCGCCCGTCAAGCTCGGCGTAAGCGGCCATCAGCACCGCCGCCTTACGGGCAACGATGTCATGTTCTGCAGCCAATTCAACGATGCGGCGCGGGTTGGTGAAGAGGGTTTCGGCGTAAACATTGAAATCATTCTCGGCCGTTGTCGCGCCATAGGGCGACAGAAACCCGTCCGAGAGCTTCATGGAACCGTGATCGGGGGCCTGCAGAGCCTGCGCGTTGTCCCGAACAGGCCGCCATCCTGGAGGCAGCAGCGAAGCCCAGCGTAACGGCAGGCTGGGTATACGGTTCCATAGCAACGAACTGAATTCGTGATGGACTCCAAGGCGCGCCGTCTCGAAGATGCCGGTCTCTCCAACCCGCTCGGTCGCAACCAGGATGATCCATGCCGGACCGTAGGTACCTCCGGCCTGAACGCCATCCAACGTCAGCGAACCGCACAGGAAGATCGCCCCGCAGAAACGCGCGAAAAATCCTGGTGGATAGATGCGCAAGGATTGCTCGATACCATCCAGGGCCGGCGGGAGCACGGTCAGCTCGACCTGGGTTGCGATAGCGCCCTTGATCCGTGCGTCCGCAGCGGTGTAGGGGGGAACGAAGAAGGTGTCCGGCGGGCCGTAGCCGATACGAATTCCATAACGGGCGCCAGTCGCCTCCGCCCGCGTTTGGATCGCTCGCACGTCAATCGAGCGTCGGCCACCCCACAGCAGGTAACCGCCGAGCCCGCCGAGCAGAGCACCCGCACCGAGCAGGATTGCACGCCGCTTCACTGCTCGGATTCTTCTCTGCTACCGGCGCGGTTCGGCTTGACCGCTTACCGTCGCACTCGGTGCAACGGATACGGACAGGCTCAGGCTGGCCGGGATAACCGCCGCCGGCAATACGGCGGCGGTTGCCCGGACCATTTGCAGACCGCGCGCCACGGTCGCACCGGCAACGGCGAACGACGCCGGATCGTCGACCGTTCCGGCTCCGGCGGTAAAAAAATCCTCAACCAGCGTGCCTATGACGATTGCGGCGCCGGCAATGACCAGTCCAGTACCGATCACCCGATTCCAGTTCACCACCGGCTCCGATTGGCGCAACGGCTGAGGGGAAGGACCTCGCGGAGCTTCCGGCTTGGGCGTCAGCTCGACCACGATCTTGACATCCAGAGCGGTGTAGTTGAACTGGGGCAATGATCCCTCCAGCTTGTTCAAACGGATCTCAAACCGCAGTTTCGGCAGTGGAGAGTTGGAATCCATCTGATAGCCGATGGCATAGGCCGGAGTATTGGGTACGTTACTCTGGCTGACCAGCATCGACCGGTAGGTCAGTTTGTTTTCTCCGGCGTCGTAGATCAGGCGCGTATCATTGACCAGCGAACCGAACGCGAGATTGGCTTGATTGACCACTTGCGCCTCGATTTCGCGACGCTGGGTGACATAGAGGGCGGGGTAAGTCTTTTTCGTCATCAGGATGACATCGCCCGTCATCCGCATCTCCATGATCACGCCCGGTTGGACAATCGGTGGGAACTTCAGATCGTCAAGGCGATATTTGATTGAAATCGGCGACTCTATTTGGGGCAAGTCCCGCGACAACGGACCTTCGTCCGGCCTTCGAGAACCGCCCGCCGCGGGAGCGGGTTGCGGCGAGGAACGAAGCGGTTGTCCAGAGCCAGAGAGTGGTTGTTGCGGCGCGCCAGTCGCTGTTGGCGATCCGGGCGCTATTCTGGCGGCAACCTCCGGTAGCACCGGCAACAGCAAAATCTGTCCAGGGTAAATCAGATCGGGATTCGGGATTCCGCGACCGGTGACCTTAACGACGTCGGCCCGGTTGTTGTAACGCCAAATCCGCCGCCACTGTGGACCCGCGCCGAGCTTCGCCTTGGCAATGTTCCAGAGATTGTCACCTTTTTTGACCGTATAGCGTTCTCCAATCACGCGCGCCTCCAGCCGACCTAAAGTACCTTTTACAACTACGGTATCGCTATCCACCCCCGTCTCTGTCTGGACGAACGCGAGGGCAAGACCGCGGCCTCTCCACTCACGCGCTCGGAACGGGGTAAGCAGATGCGTTTTTTAACAATATCATAGCTTGTGTGTACGATTTTTTTCAGGGATCTATTCGATAGATACCCCAAGACTTTAATCAACCCCCGAGGCCTGCTCAGCCATGCACCATTTCATTCGCTTCGGCACCCGCCAACCGCAGGAACTGATCGACATCACCGACCGCGTGCGCGCCGTCGCGCGTGACAGCGGGATCAGGAACGGTCTGGTCAACGTCTACGCCCAGGGCGCGACCGCCGCGATCATGATTCAGGAAAACTGGGATGAGAGTGTGCCGCTGGATGTGGTGAACCTGCTGCGCAAGCTGATTCCACCGGGCGTCTGGCTGCACGACCAACAAGACGGCAACGGGGACGCGCACTTGAAGGCGGGCTTGGTGGGGCCGTCCGAAACCATCCCGATCATCGACGGCCAGTTGGGGCTGTCCACGTGGCAGGGGATTTTCTTCTGCGAATTCGACGGTCCCCGCTCGACCCGGACGGTGATATGTACCGTACTGCCGGCGGGTTGAACCAACCGGCGGTACGGGCAGAACTGCAACCGTGCTCAGTGCTTGCCGGGCGCCATCGGCACGCCGCGGCGTTCGTAGTTGATGTACGCCTGGATGGCGATCATCTTGGGATCATCCAGAGCCAGCGGTTGCCCTTCCGCCGGATTGCGGATGCACCAGTTGATCATGTCTCCGATCAGCGCCACCTTGCCAAGCTGTTTCTGGAACTTGGGATAGGTTTCGGGGTGGGTATTGGCGGCATTCGGATGGCATTGCGCGCAGGATACGCTATTGGTTCCCAGTGGATGGGTCCACAAATCACGGCCCTGCTTGACCACCTCCATGAATTGCCCTTCCCAGCGTTTCAGATCTTCCTGGGTGAATTCATCGGCCTGTACTGACGGCGCGCCCGTCAACCCCGCCATGACAACAACCGGGATCAACCTTTTAAGTTGCCGCGAAGACATCGCTGCTCTCCTCCTCGTTAAAAGTGAATTTGTGGCGGGATACGCTGGTCCGCAGGCTGATACATCGCATCCTCGGGCTGGCCGGTTTTGGGATTGAACGCCACGGTGCGGCTGGAGTTGTTGTAGAGGTTGTAGCGCATGTCCACATTCCCCGTCGCCAGATTGATGAACTGCCAGCCGGTCGCGTCGCGCTCGAAAAACGGATCGGCCCGGTTCATCGGAACGGTCAGCTTGGGCAAATGCTGCTCGACCTGGGAGTAGGTCGCAGGATAGGGCCAGGGCCACGCCGTCGCCATGACCGCGTGAAAGCTGATATTGCCGATCTGGTTGTATTGAATCTGGTGGACATGACCGTAAATCACGGTGACCTTCTTGAAGGGTTTCAATAATGCTTGCACTTCGTCGGCGTCTTCCGTCCAGAAATTCCAGCCCTTGTAAATCTTTTGGATGGGCGAATGGGAAAACACGACAATCGGCGTATCCTTGCCGACTTTTTGCAGATCGACCTGCAACCACTGGCGCTGTTTTTCACCCACCATGAACGGCGAGCCATTCGGGTTATCCAGTCCCGCCATCTCCAACATACGCTGCTCGGCGGTAGGCCACCGCTTATAAGTCCAGTCGTCGTAGGTCAGGACGCTGTTCAGCACCACGAAATGCACGCCCTTGTGATCGAAGCTGTGGTATTGCGGACCAAACAACTGCTCCCAGTATTGACCCAGATCCAGGTAGTAATCGTGCTCACCCATGACGTAATAAACCTTGCCGCTCAACGCCGACATGATTTCGGCGCCATGGTCGAGTTCCGGTTTGCTGCCCAGTTGGGCGAGATCGCCGCCGAACATGATGAAATCGGGCTTGGGTGTCAGCAGGTTGGTCTCCGCCACCGCCCGGATCAGTCCGCGATCCCAATTGCGGACGAATTCGGTGCCTTTGATGTGCTGAATGTGCGCGTCCGAAATATAGGCGAAGGTGAAATTCTCCGCGCTATCGGCGAACGCCAGTTCCACCAGACTGATGGGCAATGCGCCGATGGCGGCCAGTGCGCCCGCCCCTTTCAAGAAATCCCGACGGCTGATTCGCGTGTTCATGGTTCTCTCCCGTCAATTGCTGGGTTTCGCGGTCGCGACGCTGACGTATTGCGGACTGGTCAGCGCTTCCATGAAGGCGACGAGGTCGTCGATCTGCTCCTCGCTCAGATTCAGGGGGCGAATGCCGCCGCTCAGGTAAGCGTTCACCCGCTCGCCTTTCTGGTTCACCCCACCGTTGTTGTAATGAACCATGACCTGTTTCAGCGTTTCCAAACTGCCGTCGTGCATGTACGGTGGGGTGACTGCGACATTGCGCAATGTCGGGGTCTTGAACGCACCCAATTCGTCGACCGTATTGGTAACCGCGAAACGGCCCAGTTCCGATGTCTTCTTGTCGGCGAGAACCGCCTTGTCCACGTCCACGCCCTGGGCCTTGGCTTTTAAAAACGCCTGCGCCAGACCAGGCACCTCGTCCTGAATCTGATTGATGCCAATCCCAACATTGTGGAACCGGCTGTCCGTGAATAGCGCGTGATCCTGTTCGATAGCATGGCACGAGACGCAACGGCCCTGACCCAGAAATACCGCGAACCCCCGAATCTGGGCCGGAGTCATCGCGGTTTTATCGCCGCCGAAATAATAGCGGTCGAATGGAGAATCCCCTGCGATCAGGGTGCGCTCGAAAGCGGCTATGGCTTTGGAAACTTCGTCCATGGTGATCGCATCGCCGGATTTGCCGAATGCCGCTTTGAAAGCTTTCTGGTATTCGGAATCGGTTCTGGCGATCTTCAGGATCGGCTCGTGATTCGGTAGCGCCATCTCCACGGGATTGACGAAGGGCTGCGTGGATTGCCGTTCCAGGCTGGGTTCGCGTCCATCCCAGAACTGGGATTTGAAATAGGCGGCATTGATGACTGTCGGCGCATTGCGGGTGCCTTTCAGATCGTGAATGCCTTCGGAGACTTTTTTGAGATCGGTAAACGCTTTTTCAGGCGCGTGGCAATGCGCGCACGCCACCTCGCCCGTTGCGCTGAACCGCTTGTCATTGAACAATTTTTCACCCAGGGCGATTTTTTCCGGGGTTTGAGGGTTATCGGTGGGAACGGGCAGCGGCGGCAGCCCCTTTGGCTCCGAACCTGCTGATTGTGTTATCATGAAAGCGGCAAGGAATAAAAAGATCTTATTGCGCATCGCGAGTTCTCCTCCTCCCGCGGCAAATTAGTGCGGGTTTAATTAAAATAAAGTCTAGAATCCGTGCATCGGCGATCAAGATTATTTTTTCGATACGGCTCATCGATTTTATCGATGAGCCTTGGGGGAAGAAGACAATGGCGCTACCAGAGTTACATGTGACGCTGCAAGAGCTCCGTTATCTCGTTGCCGTGGCGGATGCGCAGCATTTCGAGCGGGCGGCCGAATTGTGTCACGTCAGTCAATCGACCTTAAGCGCTCAGCTCAAGAAACTGGAAGATCAGCTTGACGTAATGCTGTTTGATCGCAGCCAACGCCAGGCGGCGCCGACCCCGGTCGGCAGGGAGATTATCGCTCAGGCCCGTCTGGTGCTGGAGGAGGCGCGCAAAATCCAGGCGATTGCCCTGCGCAGGCTGGACCCGATGCAGGGCGTCCTGCGAGTGGGGGTCATTCCCACCCTGGGTCCCTACCTGATGCCACACATCCTGCCGCCGATCCGCGCCGCTTATCCGAAGCTGCGTCTGTTCCTGCGCGAGGACTTGACCGACCATTTGTTGCGCCAACTGCGCGGCGGGGAACTCGACCTGCTGCTCATGGCGTTGCCGGTGCGGCACGAGGGACTCGAAACGCTGGTGCTGTTCGAGGAACCGTTCCGGGTCGCCTTGCCGGTCGGTCATCCGCTGGCCGAACGCGACCGAATTCGGGAAAGCGACCTCGAGGATTACGGTATCCTGTTACTCGAGGAGGGTCACTGCCTGCGCGATCAGGCGCTGGCGATTTGCCAGTCGCCGCGAGTGATCGAGGAGTTCACGGCGAGCAGTCTGGAAACGCTGCGCCAGATGGTGGCGGCGGGTATCGGCCTCACCCTGCTGCCGGAACTCGCCATCCGGCTCGATTCGGAAATGGCCTACCGACAGTTGATCGAAATCCGTCCGTTCGCGCCACCGGCGCCGAGCCGCACCTGTCTCTTATACACATCT
>DGFE01000004.1:3330-3844 GCA_002391525.1 Competibacteraceae bacterium UBA3908 | reverse complement strand
GCGCAATCCAGGCACCAGGCGCGACCCGGCAGGGTGATGATGTCCAGTTCCGCCGTCGCCGCGACCGTGTCCTGGCGCGCGATCTCGAACGCAAAGCGCAAGGCATCCAGTTCGACATTCGCCAGCGCCCCGATTTCCAGCCATACCTGCCGCACCCGGCTGAATCCCCGCTGGCGCGTTTGGTCGGTGAGGGTCTCGATGATGCTTTCGCAGAGCGAAAACTCGTGCATGGCGAGTGGCCGGGGTGATCGGTCCGACTCCCCGCGCCCGTGCGGGGAGGTCGGGGAAGAATGGATCAAACCGCCAGCAACAGGAATACGCCGCTGGCCGCGATGGTCGCGCCGCCGACCCGCACCAGTCGCGCCGGCATTCCCTGGCGTGCCGCCAGCGCGATACCGATGCCGGCGCCGTGCAACGCCGCGGTCGCCAGCATGAAGCCCAGGCTGTACCACAAGGCGCTGGCTTCCGCCGCCATTTCCGCGCCGTGCGCGTAGCCGTGAAACAGGGCGAACAC
>DGFE01000004.1:0-3040 GCA_002391525.1 Competibacteraceae bacterium UBA3908 | reverse complement strand
GCCACAGGGCGCGGCCACCCAGTTGCGCCGCCCACAGGCCGACCGCCACCATCGCCAGGACATGATCCAGGCCGCTGACGGGATGACCCAGCCCTGTGGCGAAATCCATGTGGGGCAGTCCTGGCGTGTGGGCCTGGGCGACGCCGCCCATTCCCAGCAACACCAGGGTGATCAACCAACGTTTGCCGGATAGTGCTTGCCGCATACGCGATCTCCCGAAAGGTTGTGCGAGGATGATCTGGAGTGTATCAGGTATCGGTGGAGGGAATACGTCGCCGCGTCGCGCCCGAAGGGTTCAATCTTTCAGTGTCGCCAGAAATTTGATGATCTGGGTGCGCTCTTCGGGATCCGCTACCCCGCTGATCGTCTTGCTGGTGCCCGGCAGGAATTTGCCGGGGGCGGTGAGATAATCGTTCAAGTCCTGCTCGGCCCATATCCCGCCCGCTTCCAGCAGCGCACGCGAATAGCCGTAACCTTTCACGCGCGCCTTGGGCGCGCCGATAATACCCCAGAGATTGGGCGCGACCCGCATCGGACCGCCCTTCTCCACACTGTGGCAGACCACGCATTGCCCGGCGGGTCCATCCAGACCGACCGGTTTGGCCGCATAACGGTACTCTTCCCCGGCAGAGGCCGCTGGAGCCATGAGGGAGAAGAGGCCGTCGGTGGGATCGATCACCCACAACGAGCCGCCCAGAACCAGGAAGGCGATGGTGATCGCCAGGATCGGCTGCATCGGGTACTTTTGCATGACTTGTCCCCCTCCGGTCATTCCTGAACTATAGTTTCAAAATAATTATAGTCATGAGTTGCGGGGTCGTAGCGTGGGCATTGTCCATCCCCCAATAGGGTTACCGCGTGATTCCTGGTTGAGTAGGGCAGGATGAGGGTGTTGATGGTGGAGCGACGCAGATCGATGCCCGGCACCAGTTGTCTTGAGTGCCGATTGCGCCAGCGCAACGAATGGCGCGTGCTGGTTGAAGACGAAATCAAACTCCTCGCGCAAGCTCGGAAATGCCGGCTGTATCAGGCTGGCGAACTCATTTTCGCGGCGGGAGAACCGAGCCACGGTATTTATTGTATCGCCTCGGGCACGGTGGCCATTCGCAAGGTCGATACCGAGGGTAACGCCGTGCTGGTCCAACTCGGCTATCCGGGCGACACCCTGGGCTATCGCGGTCTGCTCCTGGGCGAAAACCGCTGTTCCAGCGCCGAAGCGCTTGGACCCAGCAAAATTTGCTTCATCGACAAGCAGATCGTGAGAACCCTGCTCGATAGGAATCCCGCCCTGGGGCTGCAGTTTCTACGGCGCGTCACCGCCGATCTGGACGACGCGCACGCCAAACTGGTACGGAACGCCACCTTTTCCAACCGCGCCAAATTCATTCACCTGCTGCTGGTATTGATGAGCCGCCATGGCCATACCGCCAACGATGGCAGCCGGGTGATGAAATTGCCGGTCTCGCGGCGGGACCTCGCCTCGATGATCGGCGCCCGTCATGAAACCCTGTCGCGGATCATCGGTCGGCTCGAAGAGGACGGCATCGCCCGTTTTTCGGGCCGCACCGTGCACGTAACGCGCCCGCATTCACTGCTCGACGAAATCAGGCCGGCGCCGCTGGGTTGATGCCCGATCCGATTAAGGTGACTCTTGAATACTTATGAGTATTCATGAATAATGATTTACCCTCTTGGCGGAACGAGCGTGTGGTCATGAACGAACCCTACCTGACGATTCAAGATGTCGCGGCGCGCTGGAAGCTCAGCGTGCCGACCGTGCGCCGGATGATTGCGCGCGGCGAGGTATCCGCCGTCAACATCGGGCGAGCGGTCAGGATCGAGCGCTTGGAGATCGAACGTTTCGAGGCTGGCCGTCGCCATGCCGACCGCGACTTGATCCGTGCCCAGGAATCCAGCCTCGCACCGGTGTGGGACAACGCCGAGGACGAGGTGTGGAACGATGCTTGACGCCGGTAGTTTGGTGGTCTTGCCGTTTCCGTTTTCCGATTTGCGCGCTACCAAACGCCGTCCGGTGCTACTCTTGACCGCGCCAGACGGCCACGGCGATTTCCTGGCCATGGCGGTGACCTCGCAAGCCGGACATCCCGAAGCCATTCCGCTGAACCAGCTCGATATGCGGAGTGGAACACTACCCAAAGCCAGTTGGATCCGAACCGACAAGGTGGTTTCGCTGAATCGCGCCCTGGTGGCCAAGGAGGTTGGTCGAGTCAGCGCGACGGTGCGCCTGCAAGCCGTTCACCGGCTCTGCGCGAGATTGAATGCCTGAAGGAAGCGTGGTGGCGGCGAAGTTGTGAAGAAAGAACGCTATCCGCTGCTCTAGCGGATAGCGCTTTCAAGCTCAAAATTGAGCGTTGGGTTGATAATGATTCAATGTAGCTTTATTGGCCCGCTATTGTTTCCCCTGGTCATGAGGAACGACGATCTCAACATTGGCGACACTAGTGTTGCCTGCCTCGTCAATAGCGCTAATCGTTACAGTATACGCCCGGCCATTACCCAAGCCTGAGCGTTCAGCCCGCAATTGCAACGTGATGACGCCGGTTGCCTGATCGATCACGGGGGTAGTCCAATCCGGGGCCGTATCCCCGTCACCCAAACCGTCTTGAGGCTCATTGCTGTAAACTGTAGCGCTTAACTTCACCGGTAAGCCACTATCATCTTGGGCATTTGCCTTAATGACAATGTTTGCCATCTTGTGGTTGGGTGGCCACAAGATCGTCGAGTTGGCGGTAGGCGCCAGAGTCGGCGCGCCGGTATCAACCACGTTGACGATGATCGCGCTCGATACGGGATCGTTAATCCCGTCAGATACCGTGAGCGCTACCGCATGGGTCCCAAGCCCGAGGGCGGGTAGTAGGCAATCAGGAAGGTTGACAGGTGTACCCCCTGCAATACTTTGGATTTGGCCAAGACCATTGCAATAAATCGTGGTCCCTTCAGACCATGTGTAAGTTAATAGATCACCGTCGAAGTCAGAGACTTGCCCGCCAACAGTGATGGGTGCGTTTATCTCATACGT
>DGFE01000065.1 GCA_002391525.1 Competibacteraceae bacterium UBA3908 | reverse complement strand
AGATGTGTATAAGAGACAGAAGCGATTGGGCGCGGTGCTCGCGACCGTGCTGGGCGACGAGCGTGAACACCATGCCAAGCGCGTCTGAATTGAATCGTTCCCACCTCTGGAGCGCGCGACTGGCCCGGCGCCGGGCGCGGATCGCCGAAACGCCGGGTCTGGTGGTGGAAGGGCAACTGACCCGCCTGGTCGGCCTGACCCTGGAGGCCGCCGGTTGCGTGGCCCCGGTCGGCTCCCGCTGCCTGGTGGTGAATCCCAATGGCGACCGGTTCGAGGCCGAAGTGGTCGGCTTCGCCGGCGGCAAATTGTTTCTGATGCCCAGCAGCGACATTCACGGCCTGATGCCGAATGCCCGGGTCATTCCCGCCGGCGGCGGCGGCCAGGCGCCGGTCGGGGAGGGATTGCTGGGCCGGGTGCTGGACGGCTCCGGCCGGTTCCTGGACGGGCTGCCGCCGCCGGCGCAAACCGCCTGGGCGCCGCTGAGCGGCCAGACCATCAATCCGCTGCTGCGCAAACCCATTCGCGAGCCGCTGGATGTCGGCGTGCGCGCCATCAACGCCCTGTTGTCGGTCGGACGCGGCCAGCGCATGGGCTTGTTCGCCGGTTCCGGCGTCGGCAAGAGCGTGCTGCTGGGCATGATGACCCGCTTCACCGACGCTGAGGTGGTGGTGGTCGGGCTGATCGGCGAGCGTGGCCGCGAAGTACAGGAATTTATTCAGGAAATTCTCGGTCCGCAGGGCATGGCCCGGTCGGTGGTGGTGGCGGCGCCGGCGGACGATCCGCCGCTCAAGCGCTTGCACGGCGCGGCGCTGGCGACCCGCATCGCCGAGTATTTCCGCGATTCCGGTCGGCAAGTGCTGTTGTTGATGGACTCGCTGACCCGCTATGCCCAGGCCCAGCGCGAGATCGCGCTGGCGATTGGCGAGCCGCCGGCGACCAAGGGCTATCCGCCGTCGGTGTTCGCCAAGCTGCCGCGACTGGTGGAGCGGGCCGGTAACGATACGGTCGGCGGCTCCATCACCGCCTTTTACACGGTGCTGGCCGAGGGCGACGACCAGCAGGATCCCATCGCCGACGCGGCCCGCGCCATCCTCGACGGTCACGTGGTGCTGTCGCGGCGGCTGGCCGAGGCCGGCCACTATCCGGCCATCGACATCGAAGCCTCGATCAGCCGGGTGATGCCGCAGATCAGCGGTCCCCGCCACCAGCAGTTGGCGCGGCGGTTCAAGCACGTCTACTCGACCTACGAGCAGCATCGCGATCTGATCAACGTCGGGGCCTACGTCGCCGGCAGCGATCCGGCGGTGGACGAGGCCCGGGACTATTACCCGCGGCTCAAGCAGTTTCTGATGCAGGGGATCGACGAGCAGGTGACGCTGGCGGACAGCTTGCAGGCGCTGGAGGCGGTCCTGCAACCCAAGCCCAGGGAAGGAAAGGCCAGGTAAAGGACGGTAAAAGCCGATGGCGAGCAAACCCCATCCCTTGCAGGCGGCGGTCCAGGTCGCGCAATCCCGCGAGGACGAAGCGGCCAAGCTGCTGACGGAATCCCAGCAGCGCCTGGCCGAGCAACAGAACCGCCTGCAGCAGTTGCTGTCGTTCCGGGGCGAGTACGCGGCCCAGTTTCAAAACGAAGGCGGCGGCGGCATTTCGGCGCGCCGGTTTCAGGATTACGCCGCGTTTCTGAACAGCCTGGATCAGGGCATCGTCCAGTCGCGACAGCAATTGGAGCGGTTGCAGCAGGAACTTGCGCGCAGGCGGCGGGACTGGGTGCAATCACACGCCAAGACCAGGGCGCTCGAAGAGGTCATGGCGCGTGACCAGCAGGTCCGGCGGCGGCGGGAGGATCAACGCGAACAACGGGACAGCGACGAACGCAATCTCCGGAGTCCGGGTGGCCGACGGCGGTCGTCGGATGAGGACGGGGCGTAATCGCGAACTGGAATCATCGAGAATCGTCGGGACAGGAGAATACCGTGGCTCAGCTTGAACGTGCTCTGTTATCGCCGGCCAACGGCGCGGTCGGTATCGCCGCCGGGGTGGGAATCGTGGTCGAGGCGGAGGGACGGACCGCGGCGCAGCCGCCATTCTTCAGCCAGTTGCTGCAAGCGGACGGTTCGGCGAATCCGGCCGCGGGCGTCCCGGCCCAGGAGCTTGCGATGGCGGGCCTTGCGCCGGTCGTCGCCAACCCGCCAGCGTCGCCGCTCGATCTTGTGGCGGTCGATCCAGCGAGTCCCGGCAAGGCTGGGGAACCGCTGGCGGTCGCGGCATTGGCCCCGGGAATCGAACCGGCGGCTGACGAGGGCGAGCCTGTGGATCCGGAGGAAACGGCAACCGGAACCGGTATCGGCGATGGCGACGCGGAGACCGCCGCCGGGGCGGCCCTGACCGAGGCGCCCTGGCCCGGCCTGCCGCTGTGCCTGGCGGCGCGGGCCGCCTTGCGGGAGGCCGGGTCCGCCAATGTCGAATCGTCGTCCTCGTCCGGCACTGCGGCGGCTGGCGGTTCGGTGGATTCCGCGCGGCTGCGGCTCATGTTGCGCGCGGCGACCGCGCCGGGCCGCT
The DNA here is from genome assembly GCA_002391525.1 of Competibacteraceae bacterium UBA3908. Taxonomy (GTDB): domain Bacteria; phylum Pseudomonadota; class Gammaproteobacteria; order Competibacterales; family Competibacteraceae; genus Competibacter_A. Next base: position 3,300 of record DGFE01000065.1, on the reverse strand, counting down.
GGATGGAGGGTGGCCGCGGGCCGGCGCGGCTGACTGGCGAGCCGGCGGCTGGAACCCTGAACGACACGAGCTTGCCATCCGTCGCCCGGTCGGCGGTCGCGGAAGCGGGCGGGTTGCCGCTGTCGGGAACGGGTTCACTCGCGCGGATTGCGTCCGGCGTTACCGGCGCCACGCCGTTGGAGCGTTCGGCGGCGCGTTTGACGGATTTCCCGCCGCGTTCCGGGCCAACCGGAGTAGCGTCGCTGGAGACGCCGGATCTGGCGGCGGCCGCGGGGATCGAATCCGCCGCGGCGACCGCCGGGGATGAGCCTGTCGCCACGGGTCAATATGAGATCGCCAGCGGACGGCAAGCCGGCCAGGCGGCGCGGAGTCGGCCAGCGCAGGGGTATCCGCTCCTCGCCGAGGCTTTCGCCGAAACCGAATCCGGGTTGTTGGCGGGAGTTCGGGCGGTATCGGTCGACAGCGCCGCGCCGGTCGGCGCAGCATGGCCGGCGACCGCGGCAGCCGCGGTCGGGACCGTCGGCGATGCGGATGAGCCGCCGGTCGGCGGTGACCCGGATTTGACCGCGCTCGCGACCGCCGCCCAAGCCTATCGACGGTCGGCTGACGCGGTCGTTGTTCCGGTGACCGCGCGTCCCGAGGAGGTTTTGCCGGATGTGACGGCGATCGGCGCCGGCGAATCGCCGCTGGCGGCGAACGGTGGAACGCCGATCCCGGCGACCGCGCCATCCGCCGCGCCGGCTCGTCCGGACGCGGGGACAGCCCCGATCTTGCCGCCGACCGCTCCCGACGTGCTGGACTTGCAGCAAAAGAACTGGGGGCGGGCGCTGGGTCATCAATTGAACTGGATGGTGAGCAACCGGGTGCAGGAAGCGGAAATCAGGGTCAACCCGCCCGATCTGGGGCCGCTCGAAGTGCGGGTGTCGCTGCATCACAATCAGACCAGCGTGACGTTCTTCAGCCACGAGGCCGCGGTGCGGGAAGCTATCGAAAGCGCCCTGCCGCGGCTGCGGGAGATGCTGGACGGCCAGGGCATCAACCTGAACCAGGCCCAGGTGTCCGATCAGTCGTTGGCCCGCCAGCAATCCGGTTCGGGGGAACAAGCGTTCCAGGGCTCGCGGAGCGGCGGCTGGCTGCTGGCCGCGAATGCCGAAACCCGCGATGAAGAGGCCGGGCGGCCGGTGCGTTCCCGTGGCCTGCTGGGAATGGTGGACGATTACGTCTGACCATTCGTGGACTTCACGGCTGGGTTCGCGCGGGAGTCCGCGAACCGTTCGGGACGATCTGCGTAATGCTCAAATCCAAAAAAGAGTAGCTTTAAATATCAATGGGCTGCACGGCTTTTTACGCAGACCCGGTGGGAGGTTTATTCATAGCCGGAAGCTGACGGTGTTCGCCCGATCATGAGTGGCATGGCCGCATACAGCGCCAGCATGATCAGATAGACGGTACCGGAGACTGGGTCACGGCTGGCGATATACTGTCCTAAAGATTGGTCTTGGAGGATCACGGCGAGCAAGAATTCGGCTGCAAGCAGCAGACCCAAAGCGATAAGGCCGGTGCTCAAGCGGACTGAAGCGGCGGTAGGCAACGCAAAACGTTGCGTGATGTACTGCGCGGACCACCAGATGACGACCAACATGATCGGCATTTCGGTGAGTTCGGCAATGCGTTCGCCCAAGCGCGGTACGAGGAAGGACACGCGAATAGTGCCCAGGATGAAGCCCGCCCCAAACACCAAGCCAAAGTAGGCCATGCCGGCTTTGATAATTTGCGGGGTGGAATGGCGCATTGGTTGGCTATCCGGATGCCTTTTCGTAGAGTCAAACCAGCACTGCTGGTACCGGACGACGCAGTGACTGTGGCAGCCTTGGGCCTCGGCCAAAGCGAACGACCAAATCAGGGCGGCGGCCCACTCCCAGGAAGACCGCGAACTGTGGCCGCAGCGTCGCCACCTCTACCGGTTGATTGAGAAACGCATTGCGAATTCCCAAGGCAGTCGACTGGAGCGCAAAACGCTCGTAGCAACGTCCGACTTCGACCCATTGGGCCTTGCTCTCGGTGTCCGACACAAAGATGGCGATCCCGGCGGAACTGCGCACGTGTTTCGCGTACTTATCGTTCTCGCCCTTCACTGTAAAAAACAAGCCGAAGAGCATCCGGCCCAGCCATGATGGCAACGACGGATTGCCTGACGACGCAGCGTATAGCCCATCTCCCGTTCGGACCGCCTCGCCACCGCTGAACCGAATCCACGCCTTCAGTTCCTCGACAAAAGCGGGGTCGTTCATTTGCGAGGTATTGCCTTGAACGACATATTCCAGGACTTGCTCCATCGCCTCGCGCTCGGTGAGGAGAATGACCCGAACGCCCTCTCCGGTACCAGCCTTCTCCAGCATCTCGAGTTCCTGCCTGGAAAGGGGCTTACCGTCGTACTCGGCTCGCGTGCTCTGGCGTTCGGGGATCGCCTGAAAAAGGGGAGAGGCGACGGCTGGCGTGGGCTCCAAAGCGATGCGTAAGGTATCATTCCCTGCGGCATCGAAGACCGCCTGCCCGCGCAGGCCATGGGCCAATGCCGCTTGGATCAGGTTCTCGGCGGCGCACCCCAGCGAAACGAACAGGTGGTGATCATCCGGATCGACCGTGGGGCACCGGCGCGCCAGGTCGGGCAATACGGATATCGAACGATCTTCGATGCGAAATTTCCAGCATTGGGTGTTGTGGCTCGATGGCGCGAGCGTCGCGTAGCGTACGAGTTCGCGTAAGAGCGCGGCGTGGTCACGCCCGTCGAACTCGCCGTGACGCCAAGTACGTTGCGCGACCTGTTCGTAACTTTCGGCGCCAGTGTCGGATGAGCAGGATGGCAGGGTCACCAATCCCCCCATCATCGCCAGCGCGGAAACGGTGAATGCTCTTCGACTAACCATTGTGCAACTCCTTGATGTCGGAGCCCTGGAGATTATGTTGACACACGAAGCCGGCGTCCGCTGGAACCGCGGCGGTTCCTGGACGACTTGATCGCCGCGCTCCGCAGAACGGCCTATACGGCGAGTCTCGTGCGCAACCATCCCTTCATCGATGGCGACAAGCGGACGGGTTTCGTGGTCGGTATCCTGTTTCTCGAACTCAATGATTACACCTTTACGGCCAGCGAAGTGGATGCAGTCCAAGCCGTTTTGGAACTGGCGGCCGGTACGCTCGATGGGTAGCCCTGCACATCGAATGATGGGAACCCCCCTTTGACAAAGGGGGAAATGCCCGATGGGCCATTCGCATTTCAGGATTACCGCTCGATGAAGC
>DGFE01000203.1:2400-2789 GCA_002391525.1 Competibacteraceae bacterium UBA3908 | reverse complement strand
ATTTGTAGAAAAGGCAGGTTCGGCAACTCGCTATCCTTCGATGGCGTCAACGACTGGGCCGGGGTCAACGACTCGGCCAGCCTGGACCTGACCACCGGCATGACGCTGGCGGCGTGGGTGTATCCGACCGGCGCGCCCAGCGTCTGGGGCACCATCGCCATGAAGGAAACCCCGGAGGATGCCGCCTACGGGCTCTTCTCCGACGGCACCAACGATTTGCCCACGGCCTATATGGTGGACAAGCCGCCCGTGACCGGCTCGACGGTGTTACCGGTCAACACGTGGACGCATCTGGCCACGACCTACAACGGCTCGGCGCTGGTCCTCTACCTCAACGGCAATGAAGTCCGGCGCAGCACGGCTTCAGGCGCCATCACCGTTTCGAGCGG
>DGFE01000203.1:0-2185 GCA_002391525.1 Competibacteraceae bacterium UBA3908 | reverse complement strand
CGCGCCGCCTCACCGGCGTTGATCTCCAGAATGTAGCCCACCGTCGCCGTCTCGCTGGGATAAACCGGACAGACCGGCGTCTTGCAGGGCGGCACGTTCGCCTCGATCTGCGACAACCGTCCGTCCGCATCGAAATACAGCAGGTCCAGGGGAATGTGGGTGTTCTTCATCCAGAACACCGCCGGCCCCGGCGACTGCACGAACAGCATCCCCTGGTCAGCCGGCAGTTCCCGGCGGAACATCAAGCCGCGTTCGCGCTCTTCGGAGGTTTTCGCCATCTCGACCTGAAACGTCGCCGGTCCGACCGATACCCGCTCCAGTTCCAGGGCATGAACGGGCCCGACCGCCAGCGCGGCCAATGCCAATCGTAACGCGACGAGACCATAACCAACCTTCATCCGCATAACCCCCGAATCCGGACCGTGCACGAGTCACCCGGTATACGGTTTTCCCCCAAGGCTGGCAAGCCCGTCTTGCCAGGCCCGATCCTTGTCGTCAAGATAAGCGCCTTTTTCGGCGCGAACGACACCCTTCCACGATCCCCATGCATTTTCAGATAATCCAGACCGACGGCGCCGCCCGCCGGGGTCGGCTGAACCTGCCGCGCGGCACGGTGGAAACGCCGGCCTTCATGCCGGTGGGCACCTACGGCACGGTCAAGACCATGACGCCGGAAGAACTGCGTGCCAGCGGCGCCGAAATCATCCTCGGCAATACCTTCCACCTGATGCTGCGGCCCGGCACGGCGATTATCGAGCGACACGGCGGCCTGCACGGCTTCATGCACTGGGATGGGCCCATCCTGACCGATTCCGGCGGTTTCCAGGTATTCAGCCTGGCGGCCATCCGCAAGATCACCGAGGCCGGCGTGAAATTTCAGTCGCCGGTAGACGGTGGGATGGTGTTTCTGGGTCCGGAGGAGTCGATGGCGGTGCAACGGGCGCTGGGCGCGGACATCGTCATGATCTTCGACGAATGCACGCCCTATCCCGCCACGGAAGCCGAGGCCCGCCAGTCCATGGAACTGTCGCTGCGCTGGGCGCGCCGCAGCAAGGCGGCTCACGGCGACAACCCGGCGGCGTTGTTCGGCATCGTCCAGGGTGGAATGTATCCACACTTGCGCCGTGTCTCCGCCGAGGGGCTGCGCGACATCGGTTTCGACGGCTACGCCATCGGTGGGCTGGCGGTCGGCGAACCCCTGGCGGAACGGCTGCGGATACTCGACTGCGCCACACCGTTGTTGCCGGACGACGCGCCGCGCTATCTGATGGGGGTCGGCAAACCGGAAGATCTCGTCGAAGCGGTGCGCCGGGGCGTGGACCTGTTCGATTGCGTGCTGCCGACCCGCAACGCTCGCAACGGCCATCTGTTCACCCCTCACGGCGACGTCCGCATCCGCAACAGCCAGTACCGCGCCGACACCCGGCCGCTGGACCCGCGGTGCGGCTGCTACACCTGCCAACACTACAGTCGCGCCTATCTGCGCCATCTGGACCGGTGCCACGAAATCCTCGGCGCGCGACTCAACACCCTGCACAACCTGCACTATTACCAGGACCTGATGCGCGCGCTGCGGGATGCCATCACCGAGTGCCGGCTGGAGGCGTTCGTAGCGGAATTTTACGAAAAACGCAGGCAAACTTCCCCGCCCGTGTATAATGCTCCGCTTTGAAAAACGGTCCCGGCATCCCCGCCCGTATTCCGACAGCCCGCGCCATCGCGCCGAGTGACCGCGAGCGCGCCCACGGGGCGAGGCCAGCACGCAACGAGGAACTTCCATGGAAAGCATTTTGAACTTCCTGATCCAGGACGCCGCGGCCCAACAGCAGGCCGGCGCTCCCGCCGGCGGCGACATGGGTCTGCTGAATCTGCTGTTTCCCATCATTTTGATCGCAGCGTTCTACTTCCTGTTGATCCGCCCGCAGACCAAGCGCGCCAAGGAACACAAACAAATGGTGGACGCCCTCAAAAAGGGCGACGAAGTCGTCACCGGCGGCGGCGTGTTGGGCCGCATCACCGAGGTGGGCGAAAACTTCCTGCAAGTGGAAATCGCCGAGGGCGTGCAAATCAGGGTCCAGAAACAGGCCGTCAGCTCGCTGATGCCCAAGGGCACCTATAAAAGCACCCTGTAACCGCGCCACCCGGCGCCTCGCGGGAACCGCCGCTCCATGCCCACTCCGCACAA
>DGFE01000162.1:2524-3490 GCA_002391525.1 Competibacteraceae bacterium UBA3908 | reverse complement strand
GCCCGTGGCTGGAGGATTATCGGTAGCGTTACCTTCCAAAGGGTATCCGGACTATCAGCGGGACGAGCCATTCTCTCGCTTCTCCAATCCCCGCCATCCGCAACGCAGCCGCGACTTGGCGACTCTGCCGCTCCGCCAGCGACGCCTGTCGCGAGGGTAATCCTGATGGCGGAACGCGGCACCGATCGCCATCCTCCGCTCCATTCCGCCTGCTAGAATAGCGGCCATGGGTCAAAAAGATATCCTGTCCAAAAGCATTCTCCAACGCCTCCTGCTGGACATGGCGCACTACCTGTACCGGCTGGAACTGATCGACGCCGAACTGCTCGCCACCGAAGAGCAGCGGATCGAAGACCGCCGCGCCGACCTGGTAGCGAAAGTGACCCCGGTTCAGGGCGAGCCATTCATCTTGCACCTGGAAATCCAGAACGCCAACGACGGTCAAATGGCGGCGCGGATGCTGCGCTACCTCAGCGACATCCACCTGGCGTATCCCGGCCACCGGGTGCATCAGGGCCTGGTCTACATCGGTGCCGGGCGGCTGACCATGGCCGCCGGGCTGGACAGCCCGCAACTGCACTATCATTACGATGTCGTGGACATGCACGACATCGACTATCGCACCCTGTACGCCAGTGACCAACCGGATGCCCTGGTGCTGGCCATCCTGGGCGATTTCGGCGGCGAGGACCCGCAAACGGTGGTGTTGCGCCTGTTGGAGAAACTGCGCACCCTAACCGGGGCTGACGAGAAACGCCTGCGCGAATATCTCTCCATGCTGGAGATTCTGGCAGACAACCGCTCCCTCAACCTCCACCTTCAGAAGGCCTACACCATGCTGCAAATCAACCTCGAACGCCTGCCCAGCTACCAGAAGGGCCTGGAGAAAGGAATCGAGAAAGGAATGGAGAAAGGAATGGAGAAAGGAATGGAGAAAGGAATCGAGAAAGGAATGGAGAAAGGAAT
>DGFE01000162.1:0-2346 GCA_002391525.1 Competibacteraceae bacterium UBA3908 | reverse complement strand
GAGAAAGGAATGGAAAAGGGTCTGCGTGAAGCGCTGAATCGGCTGGTAGCGAGTGGCATTCCTCCCGCGCAGGCCAGAAAGCTGCTGGGATTGGACTGAGGCTGAAATGATCAAACTTTGCGCTTTCGCCATTCATCCGCCGACTCTGATCGTGTTCAAACCGGACGAACCCAGCCTGAAATTCGGCCGGCCCCGGCGGGGATCCGAACGCGCTCACAGCGACTCCACATTCGTCGAATCGCCATACACCTCGATCCCCAACCGCTCCGCCATCTTGCGCGCCCGCGCGTCCATCATGGGCGAGATCACCAACAGCCGATTTGCCTGCCGCTGGTGCCGCCGTTCGTAAAACTGTGCGCCTTGCGCTCGAACGCCAAGCCGCCGGACATCCTGCCTGCCGCCACAGAGACAGGATCTCTCAACGATGCAAGCCAGGCCAGCGGTTCCGCCTCACACCACCCACAGCAACACCGCCGGCAGCGTCAGCATCGCCAGCGCCGTTTCCACCGTGACGATGGCCGCGATCAGCGGCGCGTCGCCGCCCAGTTGCCGAGCCAGAATATACGCGGTGGACGCCCCCGGCAGCGCCGCGAAGGTCACCAGCACCGCCGTCTCCAATCGACCCGGCTCCACCAGCCAGCACAGCACCCCCGCCAGCGCCGGCAACACCAGCAGTTTCAAACCGCTGGCCGTCGCCAGCAACCCCGGTCGGCTCAAGCCCGTCACCCGCAAGCCCGCTCCCACCGCCAGCAACCCCAGCGGCAGCGCCGCCCGCGCCAGAATCTCCAGCACCGCCGCCGATCCCCACGGCAGTCCGATCCCGCCTACATTCAGCCCGATTCCAATCAGACATGCCAGAATCAGCGGATTGGCGAGCAGCCCCCGCAACACCCCGCAGATGGTCGCCGACCCGCCGGCGTGCATGTTCAGCACCAGCACGCACAGCACGTTGATCAGCGGGATCATGATCGCCATCACCAGGGCCGCGACCGCGCCCCCCTCGGCCTGGAACACCGCCAGCACCACCGCCAACCCGACATACGTGTTGAAGCGGATCACCCCCTGATACACCGACGAAAACGCCGGTCCGTCCACTTGCAGCCAGGGCCGCAAGGCGTACACCAGCGCCGTCATACCCAGCAGTTGAGCCGCGATGACCACCGCCACCGACCCCACCGCATAATCGCCCAGCCGGGCCAGCGCCAACCGATGCACCAGCAGCGCCGGGAACAGGATGAAGTAAGTGAAACGCTCGGCTGCCGGCCAGAAGCCATCTCCGGGAAATTCCAGCCGCCGCAAGCCCAGACCCAGCAGGATCAGCGCGAAAATCGGACCCAACGCGCCAAAAATGAGGGAAAGGTCGTTCATGCGGGGCGAACGCAAAATCGCCCGATCAAGCCCCGCAACAACTCCAGGGTTGGCTGAAGCGTCGCCAGCGGCAGAAACTCGTCCGGTTGATGAGCGCAGTCCACGCTGCCCGGACCGAGAATCACCGTCTCCATCCCCAGCGCGTTCAGGTACGGTCCCTCGGTGCCGAAACCCACCACGCCCGCCGGCACCCCGGTCAATTCCTCCGCCGCCCGCACGATGGCCGCCGTCGCCGGCGTTTCCAGCGCCTCGATTCCTGGAAACAGCGGCTCGAAACTCAGCTTCAACCCGCTGTCCGCCAACAGCCATTCCAAGCGCTCATGCAACGTCTTGCGCAACTCGGCCAGGGCCATGCCCGGCAGCGGCCGGATGTCGATGTGCAATTCGCAGTCGGCGCAGATGCGGTTCGGATTGTCGCCACCGTGGATGCGCCCCAGGTTGAGCGTCGGCACGGCCACCTCGAACAGCGGATTGCGATGGCGCGCCTGCAATTCCGTCCGCCACCGCAGCAGCTCGCCGATGACCCGGTACATGCCCTCCAGCGCGCTCACGCCCAGCGCCGGATTGCTGGAATGCCCCGAGCGCCCTTCCAGGCGGATCGCCTCCATCAGAATGCCCTTGTGCATCCGCACCGGTTTCAGGCCGGTCGGCTCGCCGATCACGGCATGCCGTCCCAGCGGCCGGCCCGTCGCCGCCAGCGCCCGCGCGCCGGCCATGCTGCTCTCCTCGTCCGCCGTGGCCAGAATCACCAGCGGTTGCCGCAGATCCCGCGCCGCGAACTCCCGCGCCGCTTCGATAGCCAGCGCCAGGAAGGACTTCATGTCCGCCGAACCCAGCCCGTAAATCCGCTCGTCGGCCACCGTGCCGGCGAACGGATCGTAGCGCCAGCGCCCGGCGTCGAACGGCACGGTGTCGGTATGTCCGGCCAGCACCAGCCCACCCGGCCCGTCGCCCAGCGTGGCGATCAGGTTGGCCTTG
>DGFE01000143.1:3058-14532 GCA_002391525.1 Competibacteraceae bacterium UBA3908 | reverse complement strand
GATGTGCGCGAACGAACAAGGCCCCGAAGGTCCCCAGCCGCTGCGGCTGGATTACTGGCGGCGGCGGATGGAGGAATTGGCCGCGGCCGGCCAGCGGGTGCTGGCGGTCGCTTTCCGCGTCACCGCCGAGACTCGCGGCGAACTGATCTTCGAGGACATCGAGGAAGGTCTGACCCTGCTGGGGCTGCTGGGCATCAGCGATCCGCCGCGCGAGGAAGCCATCCGGGCGGTGCGCCAAACCCAGCAGGCCGGCATCCGGGTCAAGATGATTACCGGCGACCATGGCGTCACGGCGCGCGCCATCGCCGCCCGGATCGGCATCGGCGACGGGCACAAGGTCCTGATCGGACCGGAACTGGAGGCGCTGGACGACGCGGCGCTGCGGGGCGTGGTGCTGGGCACCGATGTCTACGCCCGCGCCAGCCCCGAGCACAAGCTGCGACTGGTCGCGGCTCTGCAAACCAACAACCAGGTGGTCGCGATGACCGGCGACGGCGTCAACGATGCCCCGGCCCTGAAACGCGCCGATGTCGGCGTGGCGATGGGCATGAAGGGCACCGAGGCGGCCAAGGAAGCCGCGGAGATCGTGCTGGCCGACGACAATTTCGCTTCCATCGCCCACGCGGTGGAGGAAGGCCGGACCGTCTACGACAATTTGCGCAAGGCGTTGCTGTTCATCCTGCCCACCAACGGCGCGCAGGCGCTGGTGATCGTGGCCGCCATCCTGTTCAGCCTGCCATTGCCGATCACGCCGGTGCAGATCCTGTGGGTCAACATGGTGACGGCGGTGACGCTGGCGTTGGCGCTGGCGTTCGAGCCGACCGAAGCCGACGTGATGCGCCGGCCACCGCGCGATCCCGATGAACCTCTGCTGTCGGGTTTCATGCTGTGGCGGATTTTCGCGGTGTCGGTGCTGCTGGTGGTCGCCGCGTTGGCGCTGTTCCTGTGGGAAACCACGCACGGCAGACCCCTGGCCGAGGCCCGCACGCTGGCGGTGAACGCACTGGTGATGGGCGAAATCTTCTATCTGTTCAACAGCCGCTATATCTACGTCTCCGTGCTCTCGCGAGAGGGACTGTTGGGCAGCCGCCCGGTGCTGATCAGCGTCGGTTTGATGCTGTTGCTGCAACTGGCCTTTACCTACTTCCCGCCGCTACAGTACCTGATGGGCACCGAGTCGATCAGCGCCGCGGACTGGGGCATCGTGACTCTGGCCGGGGTGGTGGTGTTGCTACTGGTGGAACTGGAAAAGGCCGTCTGGCGCCGGCTGCGGAGTGTCCCGCCAAACACCATGACGCGTTGAGAGTGACCGGTATCGCATGAATCACTCGCTCACTCCCGCCGAACTCGTCGCCCTGCACCGCGCGGTGGTCACCGACCCCGACTTTGCCGGTCTGCCGCTGGAAGCGCTGCGACCTCTGCCGACCACCGGGCTGGCGCACGATCATTTCCGGCTGGGCGACAGCGGATGGCTGATCCGGGCGCCCAAGCAAAGTCAATTCGGTTTCGGCGCGCTGGACAACCTGCGCTATCAGGCGGCCTGCTTTCAGCGAGCCAGCACCTCCGGCCACGCCCCGCGGTTCAAACGGCTGATCCCGCCACAGTCGGAACTGCCGATGGGCGCGCTGGTGGTCGAATACATCGCCGGGCGGGCGGTGCGGATGCCGGAGGAACTGCGGATGCTGGCGCCGGCGCTGACCACTTTCCACTCGCTGCCGCTGCCGCTGGCGGAGCACCGGCCGCCGCTGCTGGACGGCTCCGACGCGGTCGCCGCCGAACTGCGGACGATTCGCGCCCAGGCCAAGTTTCTGCCCGACGCGAACCTGCACCCCGACAGTCAGGCGCAATTCGCCGAGGAAATGTGGTGGGCGAAACGCTTCGCCGCCGAAAGCGCTGACCTGCGGCAACCCTGCCGGCTGATCGCCACCGATGCCCATCCCGGCAACTGGCTGATTCGGACCGACGGTCGCGCCATGCTGGCGGACTGGGAGAAAGGCCAATACAGTTCGCCGGCGGTGGATCTGGCCCACGCCAGCCTGTACACCTCGACCACCTGGGATGTGGTGGCCGCCGGCGCGCCGACCCTGGCGATGATCGCCGACTTTTACCAGACCTGGCTGGATCATGCCGAACCCCGGCTGGCGGCGGCGGTACGACCCTGGCTGCTGCCGTTGCGACGGCTGGTCTGGTTGCGGGCGATCACCTGGTGCGCCAAATGGCGGGTCGCCTCGCAACGCGCGCGCCAGACGGAAAAGCGGACCGCCGCCAGCGTCGAGGACTGGTCCGCCGACAACAGCGACGCGGCGCTGGTGGCGCATGTCAAAAATCGGGTGGATCATTATCTGGACCCGGCGGTCATGAGCGAAGTGCGCCGGGAATGGGCGGCGGACAGCCCGCTGCACGACTTGTAACGACTTGTAAAATTCCCCTGTCCCCCCTCGCCAAGGGGGAGCGCGAAGCGTGGGGGAATTTTCCGATACCGCAAGGTGCGAGGAGGTTTGCGTGCGCTCGATCATGAACAGACTGCTACCTGGATTGATGCTGCCGCTGGCGCTGCTGGTCACGATGAACGTCGCCAGTGCCGCCGAACCGCCCTGGGAGGAAATCGAGAAAACGGCGCGCGGGCAGACCGTGTACTGGAACGGCTGGGGCGGCGACGAGAAAGTCAACGCCTACATCGCCTGGGTGGGCGAACAGGTAAACGCCCGCTACGGTGTCACCCTCAAGCACGTGAAGGTGACCGACATCGCCGAGACGGTGTCGCGGATCCTGGCCGAAAAGAACGCGGGCCGGGATCGGGACGGCACAGCAGACCTGCTGTGGATCAATGGCGAGAATTTCCGGACCATGAAGGACAACGGTCTGCTGTACGGGCCGTTCGCCGAACGCCTGCCCAATTACCGTTACGTCGATACCACAGGCAAGCCGACCACCACGGTGGACTTCACCCTGCCGGTCGAAGGCATGGAAGCGCCGTGGGGCATGGCGCAGATCGTGTTCATGTACGACGCGGCGACCCTCAGGGACCCGCCGAAATCCATGGTCGAACTGCTGGCCTACGCCAAGGCGCATCCCGGACGGTTCACCTACCCCGAACCACCGGATTTTCTCGGCTCGACCTTTCTCAAACAGGCGCTCATCGAGCTGACCGACCAGCGCGAAGCCCTGCAAAAGCCCGCCACCGATACCAATTTCGGACCGGTGACCGCGCCGCTGTGGGTCTGGCTGGACGAACTCCGCCCGCACCTCTGGCGACAGGGCCAGGCCTATCCGCAAAGCATGCCGGCGTTGCGGCAACTGCTGGCGGACGGCGAAATCGACATCGCCTTCAGCTTCCATCCCAACGAAGCCTCGGCGGAGATCGAAAAGGGCAACCTGCGCGACACGGTGCGAACCTACGTGCTGACCGGCGGCACCATCGGCAACACTCACTTCGTCGCCATCCCCTACAATGCCCGCGCCAGGGAAGGCGCTCAGGTGGTCGCCAACTTCCTGCTCTCTCCCGAAGCCCAGGCCCGCAAGCAGGACCCGACCGTCTGGGGCGATCTGACGGTGCTGGCTCTCGACAAGCTGTCGCCCGCCGACCGGGAGCGGTTCGCGACACTCAAACGCGGCATCGCCACCCTCGGTCCAGCCGAGTTGGGCACGCCCCAGCCCGAACCGCATCCCAGTTGGATGGAGCGGTTGGAAGCGGCCTGGCGCGCCCGCTACAGCCGCTAGCCGCGAGACGCCCGGCGTGAGGCGCGCGGAGCGGGGCGGAATGCTGCTCGCCCTGACCCCGGCGCTGACCCTGTTCCTCCTGCTGACGCCCATCGCCGCCGGGCTGACCGGCACGCTGTTGCCGGCGTTCGGCTGGCTGCCGGTGGTGGGCGCGACCCGTTTCTCGCTGGAGCCCTGGCGCATACTGCTGGTGGAGCCGGGCCTGTGGCGGTCGCTGACCCTGACGCTGTGGACCGGTTTCGCCACCACGGCGCTGGCGCTGCTGCTGGCGCTGGCGCTGCTCGCCACCTGCCAGCACACCCGCTGGCTGGAGCGCATCCGCCGCGCGCTGGCGCCGTTGCTGGCGACGCCGCACGCGGCGCTGGCCCTGGGGCTGGCGTTCCTGATCGCCCCGAGCGGCTGGCTGGCGCGCTGGCTGTCGCCGTGGGCGACCGGCTGGGATCGACCACCGGATTTCGCGGCCTTCGGGCCGCAGGACCCCTGGGGCGTCAGTCTGATCCTGGCGCTGATCCTGAAGGAAACCCCCTATCTGCTGTTCATGAGCCTCGCCGGGCTGGGCCAGTTGCCGGCCGGAGCATTGCTCACCGTCGCCCGTTCGCTGGGCTATGGCCCGGTGACGGCGTTTCTCAAGGTGGTGCTGCCGCAACTTTATCCGCTGATCCGCCTGCCGGTGTTCGCCGCGCTGGCCTTCGCGCTGACGGTGGTGGACGTGGCCCTGATCATCGGCCCCAGTACGCCGCCGACCCTGGCGGTGCAGGCGTTGCGCTGGTTCAACCATCCCGACCTCCACTGGCGATTGCCGGCGGCGGCGGCGGCCATCCTGCTGACTTTGTTGACCGTATGCTCGCTGGCGGGTTGGGAAGGAGTGGTGCGCCTGCTGGCGCGATTCAGCCGACCCTGGTTGACCCACGGTGGACGCGGCGGCGCTGGCCACGGGTTCAGACGGCTGGCGCTGGGCGCTGGTGGGCTGGCGTTGGCGCTGGCTTCCCTGAGCGTGCTGGCCCTTTTTCTGTGGTCGTTCGCCCGCCGCTGGAGTTTTCCACTGGTTTGGCCCGAGCAATTGACGCTGGAAAACTGGAGCGGCCAGACCCACCAGCTGCTGGAGGTCGGCTGGAACACCTTCGCCATCGGTGCGGCAGCCACTCTGCTGGCGCTGCTGCTCTCGATAGACTGTCTGGAACACGAGACGCGCCGGCGGTTGACCGTTTCCGGGCGCAGCCTGTGGCTGCTGTACCTGCCTCTGCTGGTGCCGCAGGTGGGATTCCTGTTCGGCGTGCAGGTGCTGCTGGCCTGGAGCGGTCTGGACGGCGGCTGGCCAGCGCTGGTCTGGACGCATCTGCTGTTCGTATTGCCCTACGTGTTCCTGTCGCTGGCCGATCCCTGGCGCGCCTTCGACCGTCGTTACGAACACACCGCGCTGGCGCTGGGCGCCAGTCCCATCCGGACTTTCTGGCGAATCAAACTGCCGATGCTGCGGGGACCGGTCGCGGTGGCGGCGGCGGTGGGGTTCGCGGTCAGCGTCGCCCAATATCTGCCGACGTTGTTCGCCGGCGCGGGCCGGTATGCGACGATCAGCACCGAGGCGGTGACGCTCGCGTCCGGCGCCAACCGGCGGATCATCGGGGTTTACGCGGTGGCGCAGGCGGCGTTGCCGCTGCTAGGGTTTGGGCTGGCGCTGTGGGTGGCGCGGCGGCGAGAGCGCTGAGATGAGTGGCGGCGGTTCTCAAACCCTGATTCTGGCCGGGGTGTGCATCAGCCTGCAACACCGACCTCTGTTCCCGCCACTCAATCTGACCGTTCATCCTGGCGAGGTGGTCACGGTGATGGGTCCAAGCGGCTGTGGCAAATCCACCCTGCTGAGCTACGTTTGCGGCACCCTGGCGCCGGCGTTCCAGGCCGAGGGCGCGGTCCGGCTGGGCGGGCGGGACCTGGCGGGCCTGCCGCTGGAGCGGCGGCGGGTCGGCATCCTGTTTCAGGATGCCCTGCTGTTTCCCCATCTCAGCGTGGCTGAAAACCTGGCTTTCGGCCTGCCGTCTGGTTTGTCGCGTCGCGAACGGCAACGGCGGGTGGCCGATGCGTTGCTGGATGCCGAACTGGCGGGACTGGGCGGGCGCGATCCGGCCATGCTGTCCGGCGGTCAGCGCGCCCGCGTGGCGCTGCTGCGGACCTTGCTGTCGGAACCGGAGGCGCTGGTGCTGGACGAACCGTTTTCCAGGCTGGACGCCGGCTTGCGGGCGCGGATGCGGACCTTCATATTCGAACATGCCCGCCAGTGCGGATTACCGACCCTGCTGGTCACCCACGACTCCGCCGACGCCCAGGCGGCTGGCGGACCCGTGATCACGCTGGGGGCGAGCGCAGCGGATTAGTGCCGCGAACCCGACGGCAGCGTCGGCAAATCCCGGAAATCGGGAAACCGCTCGCCGTCCCGTTCCGGGCGACCCGCGCCACCCATGATCTCCTCCGCCAGCCGGGCAAAATCGGCGGGCTCGTCGGACAGCAGATTGTCGTACAGGGTCGGTTCCCAGCACTCGATGCGGCTGGCGTAGGCCAGCAGGATCACGTTGTCGCGAATACCGGCGTAGTCCAGCAGCCGCCGGGGCAGCAGCAGCCGGCCACTGCCGTCCAGTTCCAGTTCGGTGGCGCCCCGGTAGAAGTAGCGGGCGAAATCGCGATGCTTCCTGACGAATGGATTCAGGCGGTCGATCTCGGCGCTGATGCGCCGCCACTCGGTGACGGGGTACAGCGTTAGATGCTGTTCGAAGCCGCGGTTGACCACCAGGCGGCCCTCCGCCTCGACGGGAAGCTGTTTTCTCAGCGCGGCCGGCAACGCGATTCGCGCCTTGGAATCGAGCTTGCATTCGAATTCGCCGAGGAAGTTCGCCATGGAATCAGCTTAGCACGTTTGCCCATCGGGCAACGACCGGTTGCCAGGCCCGCCTCGCGGCTTTAGGGGCGCGATTCATGCCCATCGCCGCCCAGAGTCACTTATCGTTTTTCAGTTACACTCAATCAGACCGGATTCCCGGATCGAACAGCGTCGTCATCGACGAGGATGCAACACCGTGAAAAACCTGCTAAGCCGCGTGCTGCCGTTCTTGCTGCTTTGGCTGATCGGGTGGGCGTCACCCCCCGAAGTACCGGCGCAACCGGGCTCCAACCGGGACAAGATCGCCCTGGTCATGAAGGCCCTGTCCAACCCGTTTTTCTTCAAGATGGAGCAAGGCGCCCGGAAATACGCCCGCGAAAACGGCATCCATCTGGAAACATTCGGCACCGAGCTGGAAACCGACATCGAGCGCCAGGTCGGCATCGTCGACAACCTGATTTCCCGCGGTTACGGCGCCATCGTCATCGCCCCCATCGATTCGCGCAAGCTGGCGCCGTCGCTCAAGAAAGCCATCGAACGGGGCATCGCGGTCATCCATATCGACAATCCGCTGGACCGGGACGTGCAGGCGCAACAGGGCCTGGCCATTCCCTTCGTCGGTTCCGACAACGCCAAGGGCGCGGCCCTGGTCGGCGATTACCTGCGCCGCCAGTTGCGCGGCAAGGGCAAGCTCATCGTCATCGAAGGCATCCGGGGCGCCCGCAACGCCGAATTGCGCAAGGAAGGATTCCTGCGAGCGGCTACCGCCGGCGGCGGCATCGATCTGGTGGATTCGGTCAGCGCCAACTGGCATGCCGAGGACGCCTTCGCCCGCATGTCCGGCCTGCTGGATCGACATGGCGCGGTGGATGCCGTGTTCTGCGCCAACGATCAGATGGCGCTCGGCGTGCTGCAAGCGCTGGATTCGCGCAACCTGACCGGCAAGGTGCTGGTCGGCGGCTACGACAACATCGAGGCGGTCCGCCATGAACTGCGCAACGGCCGGATGCACGCCACCGTCGAGCAACATCCCGAGTTGATGGGTTACCATGGCGTGGCGCTGGCCCACCGGGCGATGCGGGGCGAAAACATTCCGGCGTATCTGGAAACGCCGCTGGACCTGGTCACCCACGAAAGTTTCGGCAAACGGATCGCCTTTTCGCTGTCGGAACGGGCCAATCCCTTCTTCACCGCCATGGTCCAAGGCGCACGGGCACAAGCCGAATCGCACGGGGTGGAACTGCTGAGCGCCGACGCCGGGAACGACGATGCCCAACAACTGGTTGCCATCCAGGGCTTCGTGGACCAAAAAGTGGATTTCCTCATCGTCAATCCCACCCATTCGCAAGCGGTGCGGCTCGGGATCGAATTGGCCAACCGCGCCCGGATTCCGGTGATCACCGTGGACCGCAAGGAAGATGGTGGGCAGGTCGTCTCGCACATCGCGTCCGACAACACCGCCGGCGGACGCCTGGCGGGGGAGTACCTCGCCCGCCGACTGCAAGATGGCGGCACCGTCGCCGAATTCGAGGGGATTCCCGGCACTTCCGTCAGCTATGAACGCGGCAAGGGCTTCAACGAGATCATCGCCAAACACCCGAACCTGCGTATCGCGGCCCGCGAAGTAGCCCACTTCAACCGCGACGCCGCCCGGGACATCATGGCGCGGTTGGTGGCCCAGGGCCAAACCTTCGACGCGGTGTTCGCCCACAACGACACCATGATCCTGGGCGTGCTCGACGCCCTGCGGCAGGCCAATCCCGCCAGGCGTCCGCTGCTGGTCGGGTTCGATGCGATCCCGGAAGCCCTGCAAGCCCTGCGGGATGGCCAGATCGCCGCCACCGTCGCCCAAAAACCGGAGCGCATGGGCGCCCTGGCGGTCGATTTGGCGCTCAAGACGCTGCGGCGAGAACCCGTACCCGCCTTCGTACCGGTCGGGCTGGAGCTGGTCGAAGCTTCAAAGTAACCCCGGATGGCGCCTCCAACCCCATTACGTTCCTCCCGCCCAAGGGAGTCGACTCAGACGGAATCGCGGCTTGCCCCACGGTTCCACGCCACAGCGATACCGCCATGCACGGCACCGTCAAACAACACTTTTATCTGATGACCGGTTTGTTTCTGATCCTGTTCGGCGCCGGCTACACCGGGATGGTTCTGTTCCTGGAACGCTTGTCGTCGAGCGCCGCCCGCGCCGAACTGGCCACGCTGACCGACCGGGAAGCCCGCAGCCTGGAGCGGAGCTTCAGTGAAATCCGCTTCTGGGAACAGGCGGCGCTGGCGCAGAATCGCCCGGAAGCCGAACAGCGCTTCGCCGCGCTGCTGAACGAAGCGAAAGTGCACATCAGCCACCTGGATCCCAAGGTTTCCAGCGTACTGACGCGGAGCAAAATCGACGAAATCTCGACCTTGTTTTCGGAATACGAGAGCCTGTTCAGCCAACTGATCCAACTCAAGACCCAGCAGCGATTGAACAAAACCAGCTTCGATTCCAACTACCAGGTGCTGGCCTCGGCCATCTTTTTCGCGCCGAACGCCAACGCCTTGTACAAGCCGCTGTTCAACGTCAATCACTTCCAGGAAAACTATTTTTTCGCGCGCTCCGAGCTCAAGCACGACAGCCTCAACATCGCCTTCGATTCGCTGCTGCGCAACATCGAGCAGTCGTCCCTGCGCGGCGACGCCCGCTTTCGCTCCTATACCGAACGCTATCGAGAGCTGCTGCGCCGGGACCTGGAGTTGGAAAACGAAATTCGCACCCTCAATCGCAGCTTCGACGATCTCACCCGCCGCCTGGTCCAAGTGCTGGCGGACATTTCCGCCAAGGCCATCGACACCTATCAGCGGGAATTCCAGGCCAGCCAGGCCATCCGCACGCACATTCAACAGTCCCTGCTGCTCTTCATTCTGGTCATGATGTTGCTCTTCGGCATCCTGCTGCATGCGATGGCGCGCAAGATCATCTGGCCGATCCGGGACATTTCCGAAGTCGCCCGTCAGGTCCAGTCCGGGCGGCTGGGTTCCCGGTTCGTCTCCGGGAATACCGACGAGATCGCTCAACTCGGCTTCGCCATCAACCAGATGCTGGACACCATCGAGCAAAACAACGCCCGGCTGACCGCCTACCAGAACAATCTGGAAAAGCTGGTGGAAGCGCGCACCGAGGAACTCCAGAACGCCAAGGAAGCCGCCGACGCGGCCAACCGCGCCAAGAGCGAATTCCTGGCGAACATGAGCCATGAAATCCGCACGCCGATGAACGCGATCATCGGCATGGCCGATCTGCTGGCCGAAACCAAGCTGAGCCGGGAACAACGCAACTATCTGGAAGTGTTCAAGAACGCCGGCGAAAACCTGCTGGTGCTGATCGAGGACATTCTCGACCTGTCCAAGATCGAAGCCGACAAACTGACCCTCAACCACGAACGCTTCGATCTGGAAAATCTGTTGAACAAGCAGATCGACCTGCTGGCGATGCGCGCCATGAAGAAAGGTCTCGAACTGATCCTGCGGATCGATCCGCGGGTTCCCGTCATGGTCGAGGGCGATTCGTACCGGCTGCAACAGGTGCTCACCAATCTGGCCGGCAACGCCATCAAGTTCACCGAACGCGGTCAGGTGATCGTCATGGTCGAAACCGATCCCGATTCGCCGGAGCCCGGTCATCTGCGCTTCGCGGTAAGCGACACCGGCATCGGCATCGCGCCCGACCAGCAGGAATTGGTGTTCAAGGCGTTCACCCAGGCCGACGGCTCGATCAACCGGAGATACGGCGGTACCGGGCTGGGTCTGGCCATCAGCCGACGGCTGGTCGAACTGATGGGGGGGCGTATCTGGCTGGAGAGTCAACCCGGCCGGGGCAGCACCTTCTACTTCACGGCCAGGCTCGGCGTGGCGTCCGCCGCTCCGTTGGAACCGGCGACCCCGCCACCGCTGACCGGCTGGCGGGTGCTGGTGGTGGACGACGCGGCGATCAACCGCCAGATCGTCGCCGAACTGCTGAGCCTGGGCGGCGCGCGGGTCGAGCAGGCCGAAACCGTCGAAACCGCGTTGACCGCGTTGCGGAACCGGCGCATCAGTGGCCAACCCTGCCAGCTGCTGGTGCTGGATTCCCAGATGCCGGACGGACACGGTCTGGACCTGCTGGATACGCTGGACCGGGAACCGGGTTATTCGATTCTGCCCGTCATTTTGCTGAGCGCGGGCGAGCGGCGCTGTTACGAGTTGGCGGAAGCCGCCGGCGGGCGGATCGTCTGCCTGATCAAGCCGATCAAGCGCCAAATCCTGTGGGACGCGGTCAACCAGTTGCTCGGCTACGCCGGCGACCCGCGCACCGACCGACGGACGCGCACCCGCATCAGCGGCTTTCTGACCGGACAGCCGGGGCAGGTCGGCCTGTCCATTCTGATGGCCGACGACTCCAGGGACAACGTCAAGCTGATCCGGGCTTATCTGAAGCAGACGCCGCACCAGTTGGAGGTCGCGGAAAACGGCGCAGCGGCGGTCGAACTGTTCAAACAGGGGCGCTACGATCTGGTGCTGATGGACGTGCAGATGCCGGTCATGGACGGTTACACGGCCACCGGCCTGATTCGTCAGTGGGAACGCGAACAGGATTACCCGCCGGTGCCCATCATCGCGCTGACCGCCAACGCCCTGAAGGAAGACGAGCAGCGCAGCCTGGACGCCGGCTGCAATGGCCACCTGACCAAGCCCATCCGCAAGGGGATGTTCCTGGCGGCGTTGCAGCATTTCATGCGTCCGCCGCTGGCTTGAACCGCCCTGGCGCTCACGGTTCGAGAGGCCGCTCCACAGGTTGGGAATCGGCGGCGATTTCAGAGCGGTTTCCGCGGCGGGTTCCCCCTGCTATAGGTCTTCTAACTGAATT
>DGFE01000143.1:0-2726 GCA_002391525.1 Competibacteraceae bacterium UBA3908 | reverse complement strand
ACAACTCAAACAGGGTTGCTATACGCCACTATCGAGCCACTCTGCTCAACGTTCGCGGCCTTGACCGGCGCGCGCGGCACCAGTCCGGAAGCGGTGGCAAAACGAACGACGTTCTGAAGCTCCTTGCGGTTGCCGTCGCGGTGGTTGCAAACCAGCAGCCGATATTTCTCCTGCAAATCCGCCTCACTCCACACGTCCCGAATCGCATCCTGTCCAAACGGGGCGATCACCGGGACGGAAAACGGCTCGGCGCGTTTCTTGAGGCATTGATCGCGGGGCCGCCGATAGACCAGCACGTCATGGTCATAATCGTCCGGGATCGGCAGGCGTCTCGAAACGAAATCCAGGGAACACTGGATGACCGGCGTATCCCGGAAGCGAACCTTGACCGTAGGGGTAAAACCCCGCAAATCCCGCAGCTGTTCATCGATGGCTTCCAGCCAGCGCCGCAGGCTGCTCGAAAGCCGGCCACGAAACTGCTCCACCTCGCGGCGCGCGAGTCCCAGCAGGGAACGACCGCTCAGCGGACGCTGGCCCTCCCGCTGTTCGATTTCGGTCAACATCGCATCCAAGCCTTTGCTGAGATGGCGATTCTGGCGAGCCAGCATGTCCAGATAGGCGCTGCCCAGCAACCGCGCTCGTCCGATGTTGAATGGAATCAGGGACGGGGATTTGAGGTGCTCGACCACCGCGCCGATGGAACAGGTTCCGCTCAACCGTTCGAGCCGATGGATATGCGGCGTTTTCCGGCGGGCATCGCACACCACATGCACTTCACCGGGCAGGTCGCCGCGCGCCGCCCGACCGATCCGCTGCAGCAAAGCGGCGGCGTTGAAACCCTCATCCGTGACCAGCGCGGTGGCGTGCGCCAGATTCATGCCGACCTCGACGGCGGAGGTGCCGATGATCAGCCGACTCTGGTCTGGAATCTCCCAACCGGCGGGAATCCGGGCGCTGCCGGCGGTCTCGCCGATCTGTTTGTCCTGACTGTTGACTACGAACATCTGTTTCCGCTGAAGTCCAGCCGCTTGCGCCACTTTCAGGAGCAGTGGCTCGTCCAGGCCGAATTCCGCCAGGCTGTCGTAGACCAACAGAACGCGTCGATGCCGCGCCAGCAAAGCGGGAACCAGTTCCAGCGCCCATTCCCGAATCTCGCCTTGGTGCAACTCGACGGACACCTCACCGTGCATCGGTCGCACACCCGGCGGCGCTTCCGCGGTCGCCGGCAAATCCACGATGGTTTCGGTCTGGTAATCCACCCACTCCGGCGGCAAACTGATCAGGTTGTTTTCATCGCGCCGGACCAGAAAATCCACCCAGGCGCTGTGCGTGGCCGAAAGCAAGGCCAACCGGGTTCGACCATTGAAATGCTGGCGACGAAAACCCACCAGCGTCGCCCACAGCGCCATGAAGCCCATCGCCCGTTCGTTCAGCAGATGGGCTTCATCGAACACCAGCCAATCCACGTTGGTCAGCACATCCTGGACGTCGAAATCCGTTCTGGATTTGCCCGGATACCCCAGCGTGATGCCGTGAAACGCCTCCAGCGTAGCGACGATCATGCCGCCGCGTTGCCGGGCTTCGACCGTGAGGCTGAACAGGCGCTCGGTCCAGGTGGACGCGCCGCGTTCGACGGCGGCGCGGGTTTGTTCGCTGTCCCATTGTTTGGCGTATAGCCTCGCCTTTTCCAGACTCTCGCAGATGTTGCGCGCCAAGGCTTGGGTGGGCACGATGAACAGCACGATGCAGCCGGTATTTTCGATCAGCTTCTGAAAACCGAAAGTCTTGCCGGCCCCGGTCGGCGCGCCGATGACCAGGATCGGCGCGGTGTCCGGGCGGGCCAGCAGATTCTGGGTCGCGCTCAGCCCGTTGGCCGCCAGCGGGACGCCGTGACGCTGAATCATCAACATGTGTGATCTCCTTATTGTGATTCGTCGGCGGCCAGCGGTTTACGCACCAGCAGGGCCTTGCCGGCCAGATGGTAGGACTCCTGTTCGCCGGGACGGTCGCGGGTGCGGTAGAGATAGGCAGCCAGTTGATCGCCGGTCATGGTCGCCAGCGCCGCCGGCACGATCACCGAAACCGTGGTGCTGTCTTCCCGGCGCAGGCCGCTGAAGGTGTCCATCAATGCCTGGGCGTCGTCGCTGAACTGAAAATGGACAGCGATGCGTACCCACGACGGTGGTTGCGCCGCCAGATTGCGCAACTCGGCGGCACAGTCGCGCTCCGTCCAGAATACCGGCGTGGCCACCCGCGCCAGATTGATGTTGAACACGCCCTTGTCGCCCAACATCTGCATATACGCTGAATCCAGGCCGGGCACGGTGCGCAGCGGCACGCCCCGCAGCCGATGCGGCGTCCACGATTCGCCCAGTTTGGGCACTCGTCGATACTCGAATTCCACTTCCCGACCTTCCGCCATCGCCAGCAGAAAACAGCGGGCAATCGCGGAAGAGAGTTTGGGTTTCACGGCTGCCCGCAACCACGGCTCGCCCAGAAAATAACGGATCGCGTCGTCGTTCGCGTCGACATCCAGCGCGTAGCCGGCGCTGCTGCCGCCGATTGGCCGCTGGCCGCCGGTAAGCTGGCGGGTCGGCACGAAGTCGTCGCAATAGGCCGCGTAGTCTTCCAAATCCCGCTCCACTGCCCGACGCTCGGGGCGCTCGCCTGGCTTCGGTATTCCCGCCTCCAGTAACAATTCCTGCAAATCCTGTCTCTTATACACA
>DGFE01000027.1 GCA_002391525.1 Competibacteraceae bacterium UBA3908 | reverse complement strand
GATGAGGTCATCGGTTTTCGACTGTCGATGAGTCTCCGATTCGAGACGGAACGGCATGATTCCTTTCACCGCCTTTTACTGCGACGACGCCCAGACCAGCCAGTGGCTGGATCACGAATGCCTGCTGGCGCTGATTCGGTTCGGGGAGCGGACCCCGGCCGCGACCGACCCGCGGGTCAACCGGATCGCACTGCCCGAACTGGGGGGGACCGCGACCACCGAGGTCTGGCTCGGCGCGCGACCGGTCCAGACCGGGATCGTGGACGGGGTTCGCTATGCGGACGGTGGCGAGATCCTGTTCCTGCAACTGACAATGGACGAGGAAGCCCCGGCTGCCCTGAGCCCGCTGACCGCCACCGCCTATCGACGGCTGTTCGCCGCGGCCCGCGCCCGGGATTACCGGTATTTCCTGCGCATCTGGAATTATTTTCCCGACATCAACCGGGAGTACGACGGCCTGGAGCGGTATCGCGCGTTTTGCGTGGGCCGGCACTCGGCTTTTCTGGCGGAACTGGCCGACCTCGAAACCCGGCTGCCGGCGGCCTCCGCCGTCGGCGCCCGGGGGCCGGGTTTGCGGCTCTGCGCCCTGGCCGGCAGGGAAGCGGGCATCCAGATCGAGAACCCGCGGCAAGTCAGCGCCTTCCGTTACCCGCGCCAGTACGGACCCCAAAGCCCCTCGTTCTCGCGCGCCGTGTTGCGATCCTGGGGCGAACGGGATTTTCAGCTCTACATTTCCGGCACGGCCAGCGTGGTCGGCCACGCCAGCCAGCACCCCGAGCCGATGACGCAACTGGACGAAACGCTGGCCAACCTCGAAGCCGTGCTCGACCAGGCCCGGCAACGGGCGCGGGTCCCCCTGGAGTTGGCGCTGCTGCGGGTCTATTCGCGGCTGGACCTCGACCCGGCGCCATTGCGCCAGCGGATCGCCCGAACGTTCGGAGCCCACGTGCCGCTGCTGTTCCTGCACGCCGATATTTGCCGCCGGGAACTGCTCGTGGAAATCGAAGGGCTGGCGGTCGGCGCCGCCCTCTAAATCGCACCGTCAGGATTCCCCGTGAAACCCGATCAACCGCTCGAACCGCATCCGGTGCTGCCGGAATACTACCCGGATCTGGCGCAGCGGCCCGCTTTCGTGCGCGGGCTGTTCGACCATACCGCCCGCCACTACGACCATGTCAACCGGCTGCTGTCGTTCGGCTCCGGCAGCTGGTATCGCCGCCGGGCGCTGCTGCGCGTGGGCCTGCGTCCCGGCATGACCGTGCTCGATGTCGCCATCGGCACCGGGCTGGTCGCCCGGCAGGCCGTGGCGATCACCGGCGATCCACAAGCGGTGATCGGCCTGGACGTGAGCGCGGGAATGCTGGCCGAGGTGCGGCGCCTGCTGAACATCCCGCTAATCCAGGGCTTGATGGAGCGATTGCCGGTCGCCGATGCCTGTTGCGATCTGGTGAGCATGGGCTATGCGCTGCGGCACGTGGCCGACCTCAATGCCACCTTCCGCGAGTTCCACCGTGTATTGCGGCCCGGCGGCGTACTGCTGATCCTGGAAATCGCGCGGCCCGCCGCCCCTTTCAAGCGCGCCCTGCTCAAGTTTTATCTGGGCCGGCTGATCCCGCTGCTGAGTCGGCTGACCACCGGTCAGCGGGACCTGCAAACGCTGATGCGCTATTACTGGGACACCATCGAAACCTGCGTCCCGCCCGAGACCATCATCCAGGCGATTCGCGCCGCCGGTTTCGCCGAGGCGGGCTGCGACGTGGAATTCGATCTGTTCCGCGCCTACTTCGGGCGCAAGGCAGGCGGGGCGGAACCGGCGGACGATTGACCGCCGGCGCGGGCGACGGTCAGGCAGCCCCGCGCCAGCACTTGACCACCCGCCTCGACGCACTCGAACCGAATCTGGCCCGAGTCCGCCTCGACGAAGCGGATGGCGAACACCCGGTCGGGCCGCAGGGGGGCCAGAAACTTCACCACCGGCATCCCGGCAAGCCGCCAGTCCGGGCGCCACGCCGCGAACGCCTGCGCGACCTCGTCCAGAATCACCACCGCCGGCACGACCGGGTTACCGGGAAAATGCCCGGCCAGACAGGGATGATCGGCGGGAATCACGCAGCGGGTTTCAGGATTCATGGGCAGCCTTGGCGGCTGGATGAACGCGGGCCGCCAGCGCCAGCAAGGCTTCCCGCGTCAACTTGCCGGTTTCGTTGCGCGGCAGCGCCGCTACCTTGATCAGCGGTCGGGGCAGGAACACCGGATCGAGCCGTTCGGCCAGCGCGGCGAGCAGTTGCCGCTCGCTCAAGCCCGGCGCGACCACCACGGCCATGAGCCGCTGGACCTCGGCGCCGGTTTCGTACGGCGGCAAAAAGGCGCCCTCCTCCACCCCGTCGATTTCGTTGAGCCGATGGTTGAGATACCCCAGCGAGGTCCGCTTGCCGGCGATGTTGATCAGATCTTCGCGCCGCCCCAGCAGTTTGAATTCGACCTCGCCGCACGCCTCGACGATGTCGTTCAGAGGCACCGGTTCCGGGAGGTGCGCCCCGGACAATACGCCTTCGCGCAGTCGAAAGCCGTCGTACAGCCGCCAGCGGTCGCCGTCCAGGGTGCGGCGGCTGGCGATAGAGCCGGCTTCGGTGCAACCATAGATTTCCAGCACCGGCGCGTGGAACGCCTGTTCCGCCCGCTCTGCAAGAGAAGGGGACAAGGGCGCGGTCGCCGAAATCAGGAAGGCCGGTCGTGGCCAGCGCAAACCCGCCTGGACGCAGGCTTGCAGATGGATCGGCGTGGTCACCAGCACGCGCGGCACCGGGACCTCCGCCAACGCGGCGCGCACGTCGTCCGGGAAGAACGGTCGACCCCCATGAACGCCGACGCCGCTGGCCAGCGGCGCCATGATCGAGGTTTCCAGACCGTACATGTGCTGGGGCGGCACGGTCGCCACGAGGGTCATACCCGCCGCGAAGCCGAAGCGTTGCCGCGCCTGGTGCGCGCCGCCGACCAGTTCGCCCCAGGATTTGGGATGGGGTTTGGCCTGGCCGGTGCTGCCGGAGGTGAACGCAATCGCCATGACGTGCCCGACCGGCAGTTCGGGCACCGGTAGCCCGGCGTCATCCCCCGCATCCCGGGTCAGCCAGGATTCGATGTCGCCGTCCGCGACGCGGCCGCTGTCGGGATAAGCCTCGACCAGATCTTGCAGATGCCGGCTGGCGCGGCTGGACGGCAGCAGGCTGGTTTGGCCGTTCGCGCCCGCGGCGACGAAAGCCACCAGGAACAGATAGCGGTCCTCGCACAGATTGAGGACAAAGCGCGCGGACGGCAGGCGGCGGGCGACACCGGCGACCTGGTGCAGGAACGTCGCGCGGTCGACGGGTTGTCCTTGCCGCCAGGCGATGGGCGAATCCGGCGCGGCCGAGGCAAGCAACGGAAGTTTGGCGGATATCATCGAGATTCGATTCTGGCCGTTTCGAGCCCTTGCAAGGATAGCAGAACTGTCGTTCCAAGAGGCTCGAAGACCGGTTTCCGGCTGGACAAGCCAAGGAAGCTTCATGCAGAATCGCGCCCTCTATTGGCAAGGACTCCCGCTTGACCCATGGCAAAACCGTTGTTGCCGAAAGGTCCCAACCGCAGCGTGTTGGGTACTCGCGAGCCGTTCCGCCGGCACGTCTACCTGTCCGCCAGCGCGGTCGCAGCCTTCGGCGGGCCGGGGGCGCGGGACCACGAACCGGCGCCGCGCGCCGCCGATCATGACCTCGCCACGCCACGCCGGTAACCGTCATGCCCATGGATATCCGCAAGATCAAGAAGCTCATCGAACTGCTCGAAAACTCGGGCATCGCCGAAATCGAAATCAAGGAAGGCGAGGAATCGGTGCGAATCAGCCGCCACCCGCACGGCGGCGCTCCGGTGGTGATGGCGCCGCAGCCGCTGTGGGCCGCGCCCTACGGTCCGCAGCCGACCCTGCCTGCGCCCGCCCCGGTCCCGGTCGCGCCGCCTGTCGCGCCGGCAGCCGAACCGGAAACGTTCCGAGGCCACGTGCTGCGCTCGCCGATGGTCGGCACCTTCTACCGTTCCGCCGCGCCCGGCTCCAAACCTTTCGTCGAGATCGGCCAGCAGGTCAACGCCGGCGATCCCGTCTGCATCATCGAAGCCATGAAGATGTTCAATCAGATCGAGGCCGACCACGCCGGCACCGTCACCCGCATCCTGGTCGAGAACGGCCAGCCGGTCGAATACGACCAGCCGTTGATGATGATCGAATAACCGCTTCCGCCATGCTGGAAAAAGTCGTCATCGCCAATCGCGGGGAAATCGCCCTGCGCATCCTGCGCGCCTGCCGGGAACTGGGCATCCGCACCGTGGCCGTGCATTCCACGGTGGACCGCGAACTCAAGCACGTGCGCCTGGCCGACGAAACGGTCTGTATCGGCCCGCCGCCCGCCGCCGAGAGCTATCTGAACATGCCGGCCATCATCAGCGCCGCCGAGGTGACCGACGCGGTGGCGATTCACCCCGGTTACGGCTTTCTGTCCGAAAACGCCGATTTCGCCGAGCGGGTCGAACAAAGCGGCTTCATTTTCATCGGTCCCAAACCGGACACCATCCGCCTGATGGGCGACAAGGTGTCGGCGATCCGGGCGATGAAGGCAGCGGGCGTGCCCTGTGTGCCCGGTTCCGACGGACCGCTGGGCGACGACAACGAGGACAATCTGCGGATCGCCCGCGAGATCGGTTATCCGGTCATCATCAAGGCGGCGGGCGGCGGCGGCGGGCGCGGCATGCGGGTGGTGCACGGCGAGGCCGCGCTGCTGACCACCCTGGACCTGACCCGCAGCGAGGCCAACGCCGCCTTCGGCAATCCGACGGTGTACATGGAAAAATACCTGGATCATCCGCGCCACGTGGAAATCCAGGTCCTGGCCGACACCCACGGCAACGCCATCCATCTCGGCGAGCGCGACTGCTCGATGCAGCGCCGCCACCAGAAAGTCATCGAGGAAGCGCCGGCGCCCGGCATCACCGCCCAGCAGCGTCGCCGCATCGGCCAGATCTGCGTGGACGCCTGTCGGCGGATCGGCTACCGGGGCGCGGGCACCTTCGAGTTTCTGTATCAGGACGACGAGTTCTACTTCATCGAAATGAACACCCGGGTCCAGGTCGAACACCCGGTCACCGAGCTGATCACCGGCGTGGACATCGTCAAGGAACAATTGCTGATCGCGTCCGGCCAGTCGCTCGGCTACCGTCAGGACGACATCCGCATCCACGGCCACGCCATCGAGTGCCGGCTCAACGCCGAGGACCCGGACAATTTCGCGCCCTCGCCGGGCACGATCACGCAGTATCATGCACCGGGCGGGCCGGGCATCCGGGTGGATTCGCATCTCTACAACGGTTACCGGGTGCCGCCGAATTACGATTCGATGATCGGCAAACTGATCGCTCACGGCGAAAACCGGGCCACCACCATCGCCCGGATGCGCGGCGCGCTGGCGGAACTGGTGATCGAGGGCATCAAGACCAACGCGCCTCTGCACCGGCGCATTCTCGGCGATGCCGGTTTCGTCGCCGGCGGCGCCGACATTCACTATCTGGAAAAGCAGCTGCTCGGGTATCTGGAAAAACAGTTGCTCGGGACCCGATAGCGGGCCGGCCATTCGGATCGATGGCTGTCTGGCCCTGGATGCGCTACGCTTTACCCTTCACCAGGTAAGTGAATGGCCATTCCCATGAGCGACGACGCCACCGCCCCCTGGCTGCAACTGACTCTCGAAGCCATCGATCACGGTCCCGGACAACTGGAAGACGCCCTGCTGCTGGCCGGCGCGCTGGCGGTGACGCTGACGGACGCCGGCGGGCAACCGGTGCTGGAGCCGGCGCCGGGCGAAACCCCGCTGTGGGCGCATACCCGCGTCACCGGCCTGTTCGACGCCCAGACCGACATCGAGGTGGTGAAGGGACGATTGCGCCGCTTTCTGCGCGCGCCGATTCTGCCCGAATGCCGGCTGACCGCACTGGAGGAGCGGGATTGGGTGCGGGCCTGGATGGACACTTTTCACCCGATGCGCTTCGGCCAGCGGTTGTGGATCTGCCCGAGCTGCCAGACCCCGCCCGAGCCGGCGGCGGTCAATATTCGGCTCGATCCCGGACTGGCGTTCGGTACCGGCACCCATCCGACCACGGCGCTGTGTCTGGAATGGCTGGACGGCGCAGACCTGATCGGCAACACCGTGCTGGATTACGGCTGCGGGTCTGGCATTCTGGCCATCGCCGCCGCCCGGCTGGGGGCGAAACGGGTCTGGGCGGTGGACATCGACCCGCAGGCGCTGCTGGCCAGCGACGCCAACGCCGCCGAAAACGGCGTCGAGGACCGCATCGTGCTGGCCAGCCCGGCGGAACTGCCGGCGGCGTTGCAGGTGGATATTCTGCTGGCCAACATTCTGGCCGGGGTGCTGGTGCAACTGGCGCCGGAATTGGGCCGGCGGGTCAGGCCGGGAGGCGGGCTCGTTCTGTCCGGCATTCTCGAACAGCACACCGACGCGGTGCGGGCGGCGTTCGTCCGTGATTTCAGCTTTGGCCCGCCCCGGCGGCGCGAGGACTGGGTGCTGCTGGCGGGCGTGCGCCGCGCCGTCTGATGCCGATGCAATCGTTCGCTCCCTCTTGCGCTTGCGAGAGGGGGGTTTCCATGCGGCTTCCGACAGCCTTCCCTCCTGGAAGTGGTGAGTGTCGCGGTCAGGATTGAGATGGATGGCGAGCGGCGCAAAGGGATGCCGGGCCAAATTGAACCGACTGGCACCTTTCCGGGTTTAATCCTGACTTTTTTGTCACATACGTCTCATTTCTGATCAGCGCTATCCCGCACCCCTGGCTCCCACCGCGCCCCGGTCCAGCGCCGCGCTGGATTCATCGGATATTTTTCTTTTCCAATCAATTTCTTAATTTTTTTCCAATATTGCACATTTTTGGTGCGCTACTTGCGATTACCTGGTTCAAGGGGATCGAACGGAAATCCCGGGCCCATTCCCAAGCTGTCAAGCGAGTTCCATTCAATGAAAAGGCAAAGCGGTTTCACCCTGATGGAGCTGATGGTGACCATGGTGATCGCCGTGATCCTGCTGACCGTCGTGGTGCCCGGCTTCCGGGACGTCCTACAGAACAACCGGGCCACCGCCATGGCCAACGACTTCGTCTCCGCCGTCAATTTCGCGCGTTCGGAAGCCGTCAAGCGCGTCCGGCAAGTGCGGATCAGCGCGGTGAACCCGGCCACGGCCACCAACGAGTGGGGACCGGGCTGGCGCATCTGGGTCGACGCCAACGACAACGACGCCTTCGATGCCGGCGAAGAATTGCGCGTCAGGGTGGCGCTGGAAGGCGGCGCCACGTTCGACAGCGTTGAAAACGACAGCGAGATCCGGTTCCTGGCCACTGGCCTCACCGATATTCCCGCGGCCCAGGTTCGCAGCTTCGCGTTGCGCCTGCCGGGTTGCCGAGGCGACCAGGGCCGCACCATCACGGCGACACCCACCGGCTACGTCAGCGTGGCGCGCGTGAGCTGTTCCTGACCGAGTCGATGACGATGAAGAGCCCGACATTCTCGAAGACTCCACCGAACCACGCGGCGGGCGCCTCCCTGCTGGAGGTACTCGTCACCGTGGTGCTGCTCTCGGTCGGCCTGCTGGGTATCGCGGGCACGCAGACGATTGGCCTGAAAAACGTCGCCAATGCCAGCCTGCGGACGCAAGCCTCGGTGCTCGCCTACGACATCGTGGACCGTATGCGCGCGAACCGGATTGCGGCGGAAGCCGGCAGCTACAACATCGCCATCGGGGCCGCGCCGACAGACTCCACGACGATCATCGGACAGGATCTGGGCCAATGGAAAACCAGCCTGGCGGGAAATCTGCCCCAAGGCGATGGCGCGGTGGCGGTGGCAGCGGGCGTGGTGACGGTGACCTTGCAATGGATCGAACGCGAGGGCGCCAACGGCGTGATGCATACCTTCCAGTTCAATACCCGCCTCTAACCGTCCGGCTGTCCTCCATGAACCCGTCGACCACACATCCATCTCGCCAGCGCGGCTTCAGCCTGATCGAGCTGATGGTCGCCATGGTGCTCGGTCTTTTTACTGTCTCTTATACACATCT
>DGFE01000233.1 GCA_002391525.1 Competibacteraceae bacterium UBA3908 | reverse complement strand
AGATGTGTATAAGAGACAGGGCAAATACAACCCCGAGGCCGACAAAAGCGCCGCGGCAGACGCGCGCTATACCATCAGCCCCTGGGGTCAGGGAATGATGCACGACCGTAATCTCGGCATCGCCGCCGAAGTGGTCAAGCTGGCTGGGGAGCTTGGCCGCACGCCTTCGCAAGTGGCCATCAACTGGGTCCGGCAGCAAAAGCGGGGGGTCATCATTCCCATTCTCGGCGCGCGCAAGCTCTCCCAGCTTCAGGACAATCTGGCGTGCCTGGATTTCACGTTGACCGACGAGCAGATACAGCGACTGGATGTGGCCAGCGCCATCGAACTCGGTTTCCCGCACGACTTCCTGGCGCGAGAAGGCGTCCAGCAGGTCCTTTACGGCAACACCTTACCATTGATTGACAATCATCGCCGTCCTCCAAGTTAAATATTCATTGTAGCGAGGTTATAGCCATGCCGCTTATCGTCCATTTCAAAAAGCCCAGCGATTGGCGTAATACCGTCAATATCCACTATTGGGACACCACTCCGGCCATTCCACAAACGACATGGCCGGGCGTGGCCATGACCGCCGAAGGAAACGACTGGTTTATCTATACTTTCGAGGCCGCTGAGACCGCCAGTCTCATCTTCAATGACGGGGCGGGACGACAGACAGGCAATCTACGGCGCGAGCGGCAAGGCTGGTTCTACACCAATAACCAGTGGTATGACGAAAGCCCGGAACGGCCGCGGATCCCGGTGATTACCGCCACACCGCCGGCGCGGATTTATCTGACTCCGCAGCAGGTTGAATTGGAGGGAAGCAATCGGGATGACGTGATTTACTACACCACCGACGGCACGACGCCGACCGCTTCGTCTTCGGTGTATGCCGCGCCCATCGAGATTGCCCAGCCGACTACCGTTATGGCTTTTGGAGTGAATTCGGCGGGTGATGTCGGGGGTATCAGCACCTTTCGCTACACCATCGATCCCAACGCCGACTTGGAGCGGCCAACGATCTCGGCCAGCGTCGCCGATGGCACCTATGAAAATCCTGTCACTGTCGTTTTTACCATTCGTGACAATCGGTCCGCGCCGGTCGTGGCGTACTACACCACGGACGGTTCGGCGCCGACGCCGGCCTCGCCGGTCTACGCGCGAGGTGACGCAACGGCAGGATTGGTGGGAAATCCGGTGGCGGTAACGTCCAGCGCGACCATTCGTTTTCTCGCCATCGATGGCGCGGGTAACGAAACCCGCCAAAGCTTCTACTACAACATCGGTCCTGTCAGCGCGCCGACGGATTTCCGGGAGGAAACGATTTATTTCCTGATCACCACCCGATTTTACGATGGCGATCCCGCCAGCAATTATTTCTGCCGCGACCGGATCAAATTCAATTCCGTCACCGGACAGGCCGAAGACCCACACTGGCGCGGTGATTTCAGAGGGCTGATCCAGAAACTCGATTATATTCGCGACCTCGGCTTCACCGCCATTTGGATCACGCCGCCCATCGAAAACCGCAGCGGTCTCGATTATCACGGTTATCACGGCTACGACTGGACGCGGATCGATCCCCGGCTGGAATCGCCGGACGCCACTTATCAGGACCTCATCAACGCGGCCCATGCGCGCGGCATCAAGATCGTCCAGGACGTAGTGATCAACCACTCCTCGCAATACGGCATTCGCGGCCAGGTCTGGATCGACCACTTACCGATCAAGTATTACGTACCGAGGGGTTCGCAACAGGGCCGGGTCAACAACGGTCCCTATCAGGGCAATCTCGGCGATTATCGCAGCCCCAACCGGGAGGATAACGATAATCCGCTGGCGCCTGCCTGGTTCCGGGAGCGGCAAACCTCGGACCCCGAAGGAAACGTGCCGCTGGTCGATCCGCGCACTGGCGCCACCGTGCCGAGTCCCGGCTACGATCCCAACCGCTTCTTCGGCGTGGACGCCAATACCCTCGATCCCGAATGGTATCACCAGCAGGGATTCATGGCGGGCGGCGACTGGGAAAGCCTGGCGATTCAGACCAAGCATATGGCCGGCGATTGCATCGACCTGGCGACGGAACGGCAGAATGTCAAGGACTACATCATCAATGCGATCAACCGGTATCTGGACATGGGAGTGGACGCGCTGCGCATCGATACCGTCAAGCATCTTTCGCGCGAGAACCTGCTGGAGTATGTCAATGCCTGGAAGGCGCACAAGCCGGGCTTGTTCGTGTTCGGCGAGAATCTGGTCAAGGGAACGGGCTGGGGCGATCTGGGCGGCGATAACGCGCCCAGCGATCTCCGGCCCTGGTGGTATACCCGGCTGGGTAATGATCGCCGGGATCCGAATTCAGGCGGCGACTCGGGATTCGCGGTGCTGGATTTTTCCCTGTTTTCCACCTTCCGGGATAATGTCAGCCGGGGAAGCTATGGCGGTATCGGCGGCATTGTGGGAATGGATTGGGTGTATGGCGACGCCACCCGACTGGTCACTTTTTTGCAGAATCACGATGTCGGTCCCGACAATGATTTCCGTTTCCGCTTCCGGGGCGATCAGTGGATGGCCGCCGCCGCGTATAACCTGCTCTGGACGATACGCGGCATTCCCTGCCTGTATTACGGCGAGGAAATCGAATTTATGAAAGCCGCGCCCCAGGACATCATCGGCAATGACGATACCCTGGATACCACCGGGCGCGCTTATTTCGGCGATCATCTGACGGATGAGAACATCGCCGCCACTCAGGCACATCCGCTATATCAGCACATCAGACGGCTCAATCTCATTCGTGGGAGTATTCCCGCCTTGCAGAAAGCGCCCATGAGTCAGGCCAACGAGTGGGGCGGCGGCATGAGCTTTGTCCGGGATTACAACAACGGTGAAAGCTATGCGGTCGTGGGTCTTGCCATGGGCGGCGATCAGGACATCACGGTGGGCAACGTCAGAAACGGCGCCTACGTGGACGCCGTGACCGGCAACCGAGTCAATGTGTCCAACGGCAGTATTTCCTTCCATGTCCGGGGCAATTCCGCCGGCATTTATGTGCTGAATGGGCCGGGCAGGATTGGAGACGATGGCGTTTATCTGAGATAGGCGTTTGAACTCCCGGAAAAGCATTCACGTTGGGAGTAAGCGCCTGTTGGGGGTAGGGAATGGAATTATTACCCAAGGGGTAGGCGAGAATGGATCGGCGTTATTCCAGTTGCCGCTATCTGGTGGGACGGGTTTTCATGATCCTAAGTCTGGTGGCATTGTCCGCGCTGTCGGTGGCGGACGATGCGACGCTGCTCCAGCAGAACGCCATCGCCCGGATCGAAGCCTTCGTCGAGCATTTCCGCAAAACCGGCGATTTTCAATCGCGCGTCGCCGATCTCCAGCAGGCGGAAGCCGAATTGACCGCCAGCAACCGGGCGTTTGCCGCGCGTGGCGACTGGAGCGCGGCGGCCCATGGTTTGGTGCGACTCGGTCAGATCCAGCGGATGCGGGCCAACTGGGAATCCGCCCTGGCTCATTACCGCCAGGCCGAGTCCATGGCGCGGCGCGCGAACGACGCCGCCCTGCAGGCCAGGGCGTTGATCGGCCTCGCTCAAACCGAGGCGCAACTGCGCGACTACGGTTCGGCGGCCGCCCATGCGGCCCAGGCCGTCAACCTGAGCGGATCTGTGGCGGACAAAAAGCTGCTGTTCGACGCCCTGAGCGTGGCCGGGCAGATTCAGGTCAGTCAGGGCAACCTCAACGCGGCGGTCGATACCCTCAATCGCGCCTTCGCCGTGGCGCAGGGGTTGAAGGAGGAGTCATCGCTGTTCTACAGCCATCTGGATCGGGCCGACGTTTATTTCAGGTTCGCGCGGGAGTGCGATTACCAGGGAAACTACGAATCCTGTCTCGAAGCCATCGAGCGCGCCCGCGCCGATTACAACGCGGCGCTGAACCTCGCGCGCAAGCTGGGCTATGCCGGACTCGCCAAGTCCACGGAAGGCTTCCTGCGCAATCTGCAACGTCAGGAACAACTCGTCCAGGCGCAACGGAGCTTCGAGCGGTCCCTGCGCCAGACAGCGGTATTCGCTCCTGAAAAACCCGGAGACGTGTTGGTTACCGAGGAGTTCGTCGTGACCGGGGCGCTGCCGCCGGGTTTCGAGACGCTCTACCGCGAATTCGAGAAAACGACGCAACCGTTGAGCGGATTCGGCAGTCCCCTGCCAATGCTCTACCTGGCGGGCATCAGGCAGCAATCCCAGGGTAACCACGACGCCGCGCTGAAATCCTTTCTCCAGGCCGTCGAACTGCTGGAACGCGACCGGGGCAAGCTGCGGGACGAACGGGACCGCGGCACTTTCCTCGAAGACAAGGTAACCGTTTACTACTACGCGATTCTGCAATTGCTGCGACACCGTCGCCATGCGGAAGCGTTCGAGTTGCTGGAACGCTCGCGTTCCCGCGCCATGGCCGACCTGCTGGCGAGCCGTCCTCTCGACTTGCGTTCCCAGGAACGCGGCCTGTACGGCGAAGCCGTCAAACTGAAAAGCGAAATCGCCTCGTTGCAAAGTGGATTGCCCACGCTCATCGGCCAGACCGACCCGCAAGCGCGACAGCGCGCCGCCGAACTTTCAACCCGGATCGATCAACTCGAAAGTCAATATCAATCCGTCGTGGCGCGCATGGCGAAGGATGCGCCACGGCTTGGCGAACTGCTGGTGTCGAAACCGGTTTCGCTGGCCAGGTTGCAACAGTCCATGCGGCGGGAGAATTACGAGGTTCTGCAATACCTGGTCGTGGAGCACGGCGTCATCCTGTGGCATCTCAGCGCCGATGCGGTGCGCGCGGTCCATGTGTTTCTGCCCCGTCCCCAGTTGATGGAGAAAGTCGCGCAGCTGCGAAAAAGCCTCGACGATCCTAACGCGCCCTTCGTCGAGCGAACCGCGCGGGAACTGTTCCTGTTTCTGGTGCAACCGGCGAAACCGTGGTTGAAGAGCGACCGTCTGGTCATCATTCCCCACGGGGATTTGCATCATGTGCCGTTCCAGGTGTTGCAGGACCCGTCCGACGGTAGCTTTTTGGGGGAACGTCATGCGCTGTCCTACGCGCCGAGCGCCACGGTGTTGTTGAGTTTGCAGAAAGCCGCCGGCGTCGCCGGGGGAACGTTGCTGGCAATCGCGGACCCGGACATCGAGGCGGCTCAAACCGAGGTGGAAGCCATCGCGAAGCTTTATCCAGAACGCGCGAAGGTGATCAAGGAGCCGCTGGCCAGGGAGGCGGAGGTCAAGACGTGGGTGGGGGATTACGACATCGTGCATCTCTCGGTTCACGGCAAGTTCGACGTGACCGAACCGCTGCTGTCCTACCTGCAGTTGAGTGGCGACGGTCAGGAGGACGGTCGGCTGACCGCCGCCGAGATGTTCGGCCTGCCGCTCGACAAGTCGCGCCTGGTGGTGCTGAGCGCCTGCGAGACCGGCAAGGCCGAAGTGACTCATGGTAACGAGGTGCTCGGCATGTTGCGGGCACTCATCTATGCCGGCGCCGGTTCGCTGGTGCTGTCCTACTGGCCGGTGGATTCGGAGGCCACCGCCCTGTGGATGGAGAACTTCTATCGTGCCGTCCAGTCGATGCCGCCCGCCGCCGCGGCGCGGCAAGCGTTGCAAGCCGTCAAAAGCCGTTCCGAGTACCGGCATCCATACTTCTGGGCGGCGTTTCTGACCGTGGACAGGTAGCCGTGACCGAACCGCCGCGCGATCTGAGCGAGAAAATCAAGGTCCTGGGCAGTCATGGAGCGGCTTACGCGGCGGGCAGCTTCCTGCTCTACCTGCTGGGTTACCTGGCGCTGCGGTTCCACCTCACGGCATTGGGCATCGGCGCGGACCTGGCGGTCCTCGATGAACGTTATCTTTTCACGGGCGCCAACTTCCTCATCTACCTGTGCGCCATGGCGCCGAGTCTGGTGCTGCTGGCGCTGTTGCCGGGTGGGATGCTGTATGGCGCGTACCGGGTTCTGCCCGCTGGCGCGCGCACCGCTCTCCGGGTTTGGCTTGGTAAGGCCATCGAATGGGTGGCGCAACCCGCCCGGTTATTGCTCGGCGGCATCGTGTTCTCGGTGTTGATGATCCAGTTCTTCATGCGGGATTGTTTCGAACTCAGCAATCTGCTCCTGCGGCCCGGTTTCCCGGTGGGTTCCAGGCTCGGCGACTGGCTGCCGCGCGAGGACGAAGGTCGCATCGCGTTGTTTTTCCTGGGGCTGGTAGCCGGTTGCGCGATATCCGGGCTGATTCTGCTGGCGTTGCGCCGACGGCCGCCGACGGGCGATTTCCTGGTGTTTTCCCATTACC
>DGFE01000183.1 GCA_002391525.1 Competibacteraceae bacterium UBA3908 | reverse complement strand
GTCGACGCTTTCACCCAAGTCAGTGCGGGCGGCTGGCACACCTGTGGGGTGAAGAGCGATGGCATTGCCGCCTGCTGGGGACAGGCCAGTTACGGTCAGTCCAGCCCACCGGCCGACGCTTTCACCCAAGTCAGCGCGGGCGGCTGGCACACCTGTGGGGTGAAGAGCGATGATGGCGCCGTAGCCTGCTGGGGATATAACGGCGATGGCCGAGCCAGCCCGCCAGCCGGCATCTTCGCTCAGCTCAGCCTGGGTCTGTATCATACTTGCGGGATCAAGAGCGACGGTGGTGTCGCCTGTTGGGGCAGTAACGAGGAGGGTCAGTTAGGCCCGACCTTGGCGGTGTCCAAAACCGGCAGCGGTATCGTGACCAGCAGTGCGGGTGAGATCAACTGCGGTGCCGCCTGCCGTTACACCTACCCGCCCCTGGCGGATATCAAGGTCACCCTCACCGCCGTGCCCCTCGCCGGCTGGCGGTTCACCGGCTGGAGCGGGGTCTGTTCGGGGATCGATAGCTGCACCGTCACGATGGACGCCGACAAGAGCGTGACCGCCACGTTCGCGGTCGGCAGCAGTTACACCCTGACGGTGAGCAAGGCCGGTACGGGCGCCGGTACGGTGACCAGCGCTCCCGCCGGCATCGACTGTGGCAGCGATTGCAGCGAGAGCTACCCCGCCAACACCACCGTTACCCTCACCGCCACCCCGGCGGCGGGCTCCAGCTTCACCGGCTGGAGTGGAGCCTGCGCCGGGACCGGAAGCTGCAGGGTTGCCATGACCGCGGCTCGCAGTGTCACCGCCACCTTTAACGCGGCCAACTCCGCTGCTCGGTCCCTGATCACGCGCTATTACCAATCGATCCTCGACCGCGCCCCGGATGCCGGTGGCCTGGCGCATTGGCAAGGGGAGATCGTCCGGCTGCAAGATCTGGGGGTGGACATCCAGGAGGTCTTTCGGGTGATGGTCGACCAGCTCTTCACCAGTCCCGAGTATTTGGCCAGGAACCCCAGCAACGCCCAATACGTCACCGATCTCTATCGGACCTTCTTCGACCGCGCGCCCGACGGCGGGGGCCTGAGCTACTGGACCGGGCAACTGGCGGCGGGCCTGCCGCGCAGCATGGTGTTGTATTCCTTTATGTTCTCTACCGAGTTCAGCGCCTATATGCGAGGGCTGTTCGGCGACACCGCCAGCCGGGGCGAGGTGTACGCCGTGGTGGATTTCTACCGGGGCTTTCTCAACCGGCTGCCCGACACCGGCGGCTTCCAGTACTGGCTGGGACGATTCCGCGCGGCGCAATGCCAGGGGGCGGCGGCGGTGAACGCCGAGGTGGAAGCCATCTCCCGCCAATTCTTGACTAGCACCGAATACGCGAACCGCAACCGGAGCAACCGCGACTACGTCGGCGATCTGTACTACGCCTTCCTGCGCCGGGGCGGGGAGTTGAGCGGCTTCAACTTCTGGGTGACCCAACTGAACACCGGTGCGCAGACCCGGGATCAGGCGCGGCGCAGCTTCCTCCAGTCCCCGGAGTTCCAGAACCGGGTCCAGCAGATCATCAATCAAGGGTGCCTGCGTTAACGGCGGCTCGATCCAGCCCTGGCCCGCCAGGACGAGCACGATGTCCGGATAACGATTTCCCTTCCCCATACCGAAAAAAGCCCCGCTCCGGCGGGGCTTTTGGGTGGGAGCAATCGTCGTTCGCCGTTCCAAAAGCTTATCCGGTCCGTGCGAGAACCGGGCGCTTCACCGAACGATGGCGCGATGCAGGATTCGGTTGATTGAACTCAACCTTTGAGCTTGGCGACCGAATCTCGAATTGTGGCGCTCAATGTGTCCCACGTTTTCTCGACACCATCCTTGAGATGCTCCCAGGCGCTCTCGCCAGCATCGCCAAGCTCTTTCATCTTGGCCTTCAGCGCCTCGAACATCTCCTCGGCCTCCGCAACCTTTTTTTCATACTCGATGCTGCCATCGGCGAGCTTGGATTTCGCTTGAGCCTTTAGCTCGGCTAATTTGGCCTGCCCCAATTCGATTTCGGCTTCCAGTTTCTTGATGTACGCATCTTTGTCGATCATGTTGCATCTCCTTGATTCAGGACTATTTACGCTCTCTTGATCAGGCCGATCAGAAACAGCAGGACGATTGCTCCCACCGTTGCCATGATGATCGACCCGATCAAGCCATACGAAACTATTCCCAGCGCTCTAAATAGAAAGCCACCGACAATGGCGCCGACAACCCCGACAATGATGTTGCCGACGATGCCAAAACCTCCTCCTTTGATGATTTGCCCAGCCAGCCAACCGGCTATGGCGCCAATCAAAAGAAAAATCAACAGGCTATTGAGATCCATATTTCGGTCTCCCAGCGGTCGCCAAACAAATCGTCATTGACGAACAGGATGACGCCGTCTCTCGATCTACCACGGATGAGAACGGTCGGTATTCGGCAACGTGCGGTAAACCTTATTGTCCCGCCTTCTGCTTGAGCGCTTCGCCCGCCTCTTGCATTTTTTCCCCTGTGGCGCTTGCCGCATCTTTGATCTTGGTGTCGGCCTTCTCCATGGCGCGATCAACTTCCTTGCCGGCCCGCTCGGCGGGGCCTTCCTGTCTCTCGCATCCGGAAACAGCGATACCAA
>DGFE01000114.1 GCA_002391525.1 Competibacteraceae bacterium UBA3908 | reverse complement strand
CGTGTCTGGAAGCTCGTCAACATGTTGGTCCAAGCCTTTGGTAAAACGGCTGTCGTTCCGTCCCAGATAGTCTCTATATGTTACATATTAACACTTATTTTGTGTCATTATTTGGTAATTGATGTTTGATTCATGGCGCAGGCTATCTATAATCCATGCCATGCGAAACGCTTCAGTCGATGTCGGATTTTTTCGCGCCACCCTCTTTCTCAAACGAGTTTGCCCTATTAGTGTCAAGAAAAGATAGCATTCTGCTAAACCATCAAGCGCTTAATGAATGCACATGTTTGTCTGAGCAAACACCAAAAACTCCTCTATTTAGGCACTTTTATGATACAAATACGTAGGATAGCCTTTGCGAGTTTTCTGGCACTGATTTTTTTCTCACTGGTGCTTGGGTCTCCGCGCGAGATCAACGCCAGCCCGGCAGAGTCGAACGAAGCCTTATCCAGTCAAGGCAAGCTACCGAAGTTCGCGTTCAGCCCCGATGGCCAGATCTTGGCGAGCGTGGGAAGGGATGGTCAGATCACCTTGTGGAAGGTGGCTACCGGCGGCAAGCAAGCGCTTTTTTCCGATCAGGCAAACGTTGCGGTGACCGGACTGGCTTTCAGTCCCGATGGCCAAATCCTGGCCGGTATCGATGAAGACCTGCGGATAACCTTGTGGGACGTAGCGAGCGGTCAGAAACGGCTGACCTTGTCCAGTCGCATCGGTTCCGGGGTTACCAACGCGGTTTTCAGCCCTGATGGCCGCGCCATGGCCAGTGTGGGGAAAGACCCCTGGATCACCTTGTGGGATGTGGCGAGCGGTCAAGCGATCCAAACCTTATCCGCTCATGCGGATGCCGTTAATGGAATAGCCTTTAGCCCGGATGGAACCCTGTTGGCCAGCGCAAGTAAAGATGGGCAAATCAAAGTGTGGAATATGAGGAATGGTCAGGAATATTTAGGCTTGGCGGGAACGAATAACATTAGTGTTATAGATGTGGCTTTCAGTCCAGATGGCAAAACCCTGGCGAGCGTGAATGAAGCGGATCGGATTGTATTGTGGGATGTGAAGACCAGTCAAAAGCGTTTGACTTTCGCAGCTCCTGCCGGAGCGGGTGTTGCCGGAATGGCATGGAGCCCCGATGGCAAGACCCTGGCGAGTGGCGGTGAGAACGCTGAAACCATCCTATGGGATGCGGTGACGGGTCAAAAACGCTTCAATCTGGTAGGCCAGCCCGGCGATATCATTATAAAAGTCGCCTTTAGCCCGGATGGTAAATTCCTGGCGAGCGTTGGTCAGATTGGCCGGATCATGGTATGGGATGCGGTGACGGGCACTCTCAAACAAGCCCTCGATGGGCAAACCGATTGTGTTTTCGATCCCAACGGAAAACTATTGGCGAGCATGAGCCGGGAGGGTCGGATCACCCTGTGGGAAATAGTTTCTGGAACACCATACCTTGTCGCCCGCAGCCCTGTATTGGCTCCAAAATCCGCCAGTTCCGATCAGCCGGGCACTTCAGAAGAACGGGATATTTCCGCCAAATCATCGACGTCCACAGCATCGTCAACGGCGAATCCAGCGGCCACGCCGAATGAAATTGCTCGGATACCGAGTGTGAATGGCGCGGGTGGCGCCAGTACGCTCACGAATGAAAAACCTCGTAAGGATGATCGAAAGGGGATTACCGCGCTCGCTCTTAGCCCGGATGGAACGCGTATTGTCAGTGCGGGTGACGACAGTAAAGTTAGGCTGTTGGATGCGGGTACCGGTAGAAGCCTTTTGACTATTTCAGGCCATCATGCCGCTGTTACCGGTATCGCTTTCAGCGCGGACGGAAAACGCCTGTTAAGCGCCAGCAGGGATACCGAAGTTCGTTCATGGGACGCGACGACCGGTATCTTAAGCCAGATTTTCCTGGCTCACGAGCAGCCTATCAGGACGGTCGCCGCCAGCCCGGATGGCGGGTTTCTCGCGAGCGCCGGCGAGGAAACGAGGATCATGCTGTGGGACGCCAAGCTTGGCAAACTCGGCAAGATCCTGAACGGCCACGTCGATTTCGTAAATGGACTCGCCTTCAGTCCCGATGGAAAACTTTTGGCGAGTGGTGGCGCGGATGCCCATATCCTGTTGTGGGAAGCGGCGACCGGCAGGCTGCTCCAAACCCTGCGCGGACATTCGGGTGCGGTCAACAGTATCGCCTTCAGCCCGAATACTGGATTATTGGCGAGTGGTGGCGCGGATTCACAAGTCAGACTCTGGAATGCCGCGACAGGGCTACAAGTACAGGTTCTTCAGGGACACCAGGGGGCCGTCAGGGCGGTTGCGTTTAGTCCAGACGGACAGTTGCTGGCGAGCGCCGGTGAAGATACCCGAATCCTGATTTGGGATATGTCGACCGGTAAATTGAGCAAGACTTTGCCTGGGGCAGCGGTCATCAATACGCTGGTATTCAGCCGGGATGGAAAGTCGTTGCTCAATGGCGGTGAAAACAACCAAATCACCAACTGGGATGTGACGAACGGTCAGAAGCGCCAAACCATACTCGTACCGCCAGGGTCGGCGCGGGCGCCGCTTCCTGACAAGGACAGCCAGATCGTCGTCAATTCGGGCTCCTCAACGGTTTCCGGGCAATCCGCCGACATCGCGGCAATGCCCAAGGGTATTTTAAGTCGGCTGTTGGATTGGTTCATTCCTTCAGCCGAGGCTGCCATCCCCACCCCCCCGGGCGGGCCGATCCTGGTCATCAACTCCGCTTCCGCCACATTCGGTCATTACTACGCGGAGATCCTGCGGAGCGAGGGCTTCAATGCCTTCGCCGTCGCCGATATCTCTACGATCAGTGCTTCCACGCTGGCTTCCTATGACGTGGTGGTTCTTGCGCCGACCACTTTGTCAGCCGCGCAAGTGACCCTGTTCACCGATTGGGTCAACGGAGGCGGCAACCTGATCGCGATGCGGCCTGACCCGCAACTTGCCAGTCTGTTCGGAATCACCGCGACCGGGTCGACCCTTTCAAACGCTTATCTGCTGGTCGATACTTCAAAATCCCCTGGCAATGGGATCGTGAATCAGACGATCCAGTTTCATGGTACCGCCGACCGCTACACGCTGAACGATGCGTCCAGTCTCGCCGCGCTATACAACACCGCAACAACCGCCACCACCAATCCTGCCTTGACTCTCCGAAGTGTTGGAGCCAACGGTGGCCAGGCCGCGGCGTTTGCCTACGACTTGGCTACCTCCATCGTTTACACCCGCCAAGGCAATCCGGCATGGGCCGCGCAGGAGCGCGATGGATTCACGCCGATCCGTTCGGATGACAA
Source organism: Competibacteraceae bacterium UBA3908 (assembly GCA_002391525.1). Lineage (GTDB taxonomy): Bacteria > Pseudomonadota > Gammaproteobacteria > Competibacterales > Competibacteraceae > Competibacter_A. The sequence continues at coordinate 3,147 of DGFE01000114.1, read as the reverse complement.
ATTCTATGGTAACGCGATCGGTGATCCCCAACCGGACTGGGTCGATCTCGGTAAGGTCGCGATTCCGCAGGCCGACGAACAACAGCGGTTGCTCGCCAATCTGATCCTGGAAATGAATTCCGACCGGAAGCCCTTGCCACGCTTCTGGTATTTTCCGCGCGGCAAAAAAGCGGTCGTGATCATGACCGGCGACGATCACGGCAACAACGGAACCGCCGGTCGTTTCGATCAGTTCAAAGTGGCGAGTCCAGCAGGCTGTTCCGTGACAGACTGGGAGTGCGTGCGCGGCACCTCGTATCTCTATCCCAATACTCCCCTGACTGACGCACAAGCGGCTACCTACCACACGGATGGTTTCGAGATCGGCTTGCACGTCAATACCAATTGCGCGGATTTCACACCTGCTTCACTGGAGACGTTTTATACCCAGCAGATCAACGACTGGACCACGAAATACGGCAGCGTGCCCGCCCCGATAACGCAGCGCCACCACTGCATCGCCTGGAGCGACTGGGTAACCGGAGCGAAAGTTCAGCTCACTCATGGCATACGGCTCGACACCAGCTATTATTTTTGGCCTCCTGGCTGGGTCCTCAACCGTCCGGGGTTCTTCACTGGTTCAGGGATGCCCATGCGATTCGCGGACCTCGATGGCACTCTCATCGATGTCTATCATGCCGCAACCCAGATGACCGATGAGTCGGGGCAACAATACCCCTTCACCATCGATGCCTTGCTGGACAGGGCGCTGGGAGTAGAGGGCTATTACGGCGCCTTTACCATCAACGCGCATACCGATGTGGCCCAGATACCGGAATCCGACGCGATCCTGGCCTCGGCACCTCCCCGGGGTGTGCCGATCGTTTCCAGCAGGCAAATGCTGGACTGGCTCGACTTCCGCAACAGCTCATCCTTCGGATCGCTGACGTGGAGCGGCAACGCGTTGAGTTTCACGGTCGTGCCGGGCGCCGGCAGCCAAAACGTCCCCGCCAATGGCCTGCAGGTCTTGCTGCCGATCAAATCCCCCGCGGGATTACTCGCCACCGTCACGCTGAACAGTAACCCTGTTGTTTTTACGAACCAGTCCATAAAGGGTGTGGACTATGCCGCTTTTACAGGAGCGCCCGGGTCCTATGTCGCGACCTACGCGGCGGATGCCACGCCGCCGACGGTCACGGCGACGTCGCCCACGAACGGCGCCACGGACATCAGCCAGGGAACCGCCGTCACGGTCACCTTCAGTGAGGCGGTCGATTCCTCGACCATCACCGGGTCCACCTTTGAATTGCGAAACGCCAGCGGGACCCTGGTGCCCGCCACCGTCAGCTATAACGCGGGCACCCGCACGGCAACCTTGACGCCCAGCGCCTCGCTGGCGTCCCTGACGACTTATAACACCACGGTAAAAGGCGGCGCCGTGGATCCGCGGGTCAAGGATCTGGCCGGCAACGCGCTCGACGCCAACGTCGCGTGGTCCTTCACGACAGCGGCCCAGCCATGCGCGTCCGCGCCCTGCGGAGCCTGGTCCAGTTCGACCATTCCGGGTACGCCATCGGTAAACGATCCCAACCCGGTCGAACTCGGAGTGAAATTCAGATCGGACCTGGATGGCTTCATCACGGGTGTTCGTTTCTATCAAGTCAACGCCGGCACGTACAGAGGGACTTTGTGGAGTATCGGGGGACAGCAGTTGGCGACCGGAACCGTCACCACGACCGCATCGGGCTGGCAGCAGGTCGCTTTCCCGGCTCCCGTGGCGATCACGGCCAATACGATTTACGTGGCTTCCTACCATGCGCCGAACGGAAACTACGCGGCGGACAATGGCTACTTCGCCAACACGGGAGTCGATAACATACCGATACACCTCTTAAGGGACGGGGTCAGCGGTGGAAACGGCGTATACGCGTACAGCGCCAGCAGTACCTTTCCGACCAACACCTACCAGTCGAGCAACTACTGGGTCGACGTGACGTTCGCCACCAGCACGGGTCCCGACACGACGCCCCCAACGGTAACGGCTCAGAGCCCGGTTCCCGGTGCAACCGGAGTTGCGACGGGCACGGTCGTGACGGCGATCTTCAGCGAGGCGATGGATGCGACGACCATCAACACCACGACCTTCGAGTTGCGGGACGCGACCAACGCCCTCGTGCCGGCGACGGTTGGCTACGATGGAACCAGCCGCACGGCGACCTTGACTCCGAGCGGCCCACTGGCTCATTCAGCGACGTACACGGCGACTCTGCGGGGCGGAACGACGGACCCACGGGTCAAGGATCTGGCCGGCAATGCCCTGGCCGTCAACCTTAGCTGGTCCTTCACCACCGCGCCGGCTGGAACGCAAGCCTGTACCGAGACCACCTCGATCTGGCCCACCAACCCGACGCCGTCGATCATCACCGACCCGGACACTTCCTCGGTCGAAGTCGGGGTCAAGTTCAGGTCGACCGTGAATGGCTTTGTCTGCGGCATCCGCTTCTACAAGGGCAGCACCAACACCGGTACCCATGTTGGAACGCTTTGGAGCAGCACCGGGCAACAACTGGCACAGGTGACCTTCGGTAACGAGACCGCTTCGGGATGGCAGCAAATGTCCTTCGCGACTCCCGTGGCCATTACCGCCAACACCGTTTACGTGGCCTCTTACCTTGCCCCGGTCGGACGGTACTCGGTCAACGAAAACTACTTTACGACAGGGGTTAGCAGTGGACCGCTGTATGCGTTGAGCAGCGCCGAGAGCGGAGGCAATGGGGTTTACCTGTATGGCGCCGGTGGTTTCCCCACCAATACTTTCCAGGCGAGCAACTACTGGGTGGACGTGATCTTCACCACCAACACCGGCCCCGACACCACGCCACCGACGGTCACGGCGACGTCGCCGATGGCCAACGCCACGGGGATAAATCCCGCAAACCCGGTGACGGCGACATTCAGCGAAGCGATGGATCCGGCAACCCTCACCACCTCAACCTTCGAGCTGCGGGATCCAGGCGGCACGCTGGTGACCGCCACGGTGAGCTATATCGCCAATACCGCGACCCTGACGCCCGGCGGCGCACTGGCGGCAAGCACGACCTATACCGCTACCGTGAAGGGCGGAGCCAGTGGGGCCAAGGATCTGGCCGGCAATCCGCTCGCCGTGGA
>DGFE01000044.1 GCA_002391525.1 Competibacteraceae bacterium UBA3908 | reverse complement strand
ACTCAAACAGGGTTGCTATATCACACTATCGTCACCGCCCGCCGCGCGTCAGGCCCCCGCCGGCTTCATCTCGCCCACCGCCTTCCGTTCCGCCAGCTCCGCCGCCTCCTCGGCAGTATGGTGGACCTTGCGCGCCAACAGGGTATAGGCCACCGGTACCACCGACAGCGTCAGCACTGTCCCCAGCAATAGTCCGCCGACGATCACCCAGCCGATCTGCTGGCGGCTCTCCGCCCCCGCCCCGACCGCCAGCGCCAGCGGAATCGCGCCGAGAACGGTGGCCAGCGTGGTCATCAGGATCGGCCGCAAGCGCAGCGTCGCCGCCTCCAGCACTGCCTCGCGCCGGTCGAGCCCGGTCAGGCGCAACTGATTGGCGAACTCGACGATCAGGATGCCGTTCTTGGTGATCAGCCCGACCAGCATCACCAGCCCGATCTGGCTGTAGACGTTCAGCGTGCCTCCGGTCAAAAACAGCGCCAGCAGCGCCCCGGTCACCGCCAGCGGCACCGTCAGCATGATCACGAACGGCGAGATGAAACTCTCGAACTGCGCCGCCAGCACCAGGTAAATGAAGAGCAGCGCCAGCACGAAGGTCACATACAGCGTCGCGCCGGATTCGCGGAACTCGCGCGACTGGCCGTCCAGCGCGGTCCGCGCGTTCTCGCCCAGCACCTCGTCGGCGGTTTGATCCATGAACGCCAGCGCCTCGCCCAGGGTGTAGCCGGGCGCGATGTTGGCGGAAATCACCGCCGCGCGCTGCCGGTTGAAATGATTCAGTTCCTTGGGCGCGACGGTTTCCCGCACCTCGACCAGGTTGGAGAGTTGCACCAGTTGCCCGTCGCGACCCTGCACGAAGATCGCCGTCAAGTCGGTGGGCTGCTCGCGGTCCTGTTCCTTGAGCTGTACCATCACGTCGTACTGCTGGCCTTCCCGCTTGAAGCGGGTCACCTGCCGTCCTCCCAGCAGCGTTTCCAGAGTGCGGCCGATTTCCTCCACGTCGGCGCCGACGGCGGCGATCTTGTCGCGCTTGAGCACCACCGACAGTTGCGGCTTGTTCAGCCGCAGATCGGTATCCATGTTCATCATGCCCGGATATTGACGCGCCCTGGCCATGACCCGATCCACCACGGTCTGTAACTCCGGGTAGCTGTCGGCCTGGATGACGAATTGCACCGCCGGGTTGCGGAAGCTTTGCCCCAGCGACGGCGGATTGATCGGGAACGCCAGCACGCCGGGCAGGCCGCCGAACATTTTCGGCGCCAGTTCCCTGGCGATGTCCTGCTGTTTGCGTTGCCGTTGTTCCCAGGGTTTCAGCCGCACGAACGACAGCGCGCTGTTCACCGGATTGGGTTTCTCCAGCCCTGGAGCCACGAACACGAAGTACGAGGTCACCTCCGGGATGGTCTTGTAAATCTCCTCCAACTGGCGGGCGTAACCGTCGGTATAGGCCAGGGTCGCCCCCTCCGGCGCGACGATCACGCCGATGAGGGTGCCGCGATCCTCCAGCGGCGACAGCTCCGACTTGAGATGCAGGAACAACCAGGCCGCGCCGGCCCCGGTGGCGAAAAACACCGCCACCACCAGCCAGCGCCAGTCGAGCGCCCACACCAGCGCGCCGCGATAACCGCGATTCAGCGCCTGGAAAAAACGCTCGCTGACATTGAACAGCCAATTGTGCCGCTGTTCGTGGCGCAGCAGCTTCGAGCACATCATCGGCGTCAGGGTCAGCGCGGTGAAGCCGGAAACGATCACCGCCGCCGCCACGGTGAAGGCGAATTCGGTAAACAGCCGGCCCGTGTTGCCGGTCATGAACGCCAGCGGGGTAAACACCGCCGCCAGGGTCACGGTCATCGCCACCACCGCGAAAGCGATTTCCCTGGAGCCTTGCAACGCCGCCTTGAACGGGGACATTCCTCCCTCGATGTGGCGGTGGATGTTCTCCAGCACCACGATGGCGTCGTCCACCACCAGGCCGATGGCCAGCACCAGCCCCAGCAGAGTCAGGGTATTGATGGTGAACCCCAGCGCGAACAAGAAGATGAACGCGCCGATCAGCGACACCGGGATGGTCACGAACGGGATCAGCGTCGCCCGCCAGTTGCGCAGGAACAGGAAGATCACCGCCACCACCAGCGCCAGCGCTTCGACCATGGTCCGGTAGACGGCTTCGATGGATTTCTCGATGAAGATCGAACCGTCGTAACCGACGATGATCTTCATCCCCTCCGGCAGGTTGGCCTCGATGTCCGGCAACAGTGCCCGCACCGCTTGCGCCACGCTCAGGGTATTGGCGGTGGATTGCTTGACCACGCCCAGCCCGACCGAGGGATTGCCGTTGACCCGCACCGCGTTGCGCTCGTCCGCCGCGCCGATCTCGGCGTAGCCGATGTCGCGCAGGCGGATCGGATAGCCCTTGGCTTCCTTGACGATCAGGTCGCTGAACTGCTCGGGCGTGCGCAGATCGGATTCGGTCAGCACGGTAAACTCGCGCTGGCGCGATTCGATGCGACCCGAGGGCAGTTCGATGTTCTGCCGGTTCAGGGCGTTTTCCACATCCTGCGGGGTCAGGCCGTAGGCGGCCATCCGGTCGCGATCCAGCCACAGGCGCATGGCGTAACGCCGCTCGCCGCCGATGATCACGCTGGCCACGCCCGGCAGCGCCTGCAGGCGGTCCACGATGGTGCGGTCGGCGTAATCGGTGATTTCCAGCGCGCTGTGCCGGGTGCTGGAGAAGGCCAGCCACATGATGGCCTGAGCGTCGGCCTCGATTTTGGCCACCACCGGATCGTCGGTCTCGTCCGGCAACTGACCGCGCACCCGGGACACCCGGTCGCGCACGTCGTTGGCGGCGGCCTCTACATCCCGCTCCAGCAGAAATTCGACCGTGATCTGGCTGACCTCCTCGCGGCTGACCGACTTGATGGTGCGGATGCCTTCGATGCCGGCCAGCGAATCCTCCAGCGGCTGGGTCACCTGACTTTCCATGATTTCGGCGCTGGCGCCCGGATAGACGGTGCGCACCGACACCACCGGCGCGTCGATGTTGGGGTATTCGCGCACCGGCAGGCGGAGGAAGGAGATGACACCGATCAGGATGATGGCGAGACTCATCACCGTCGCCAGCACCGGGCGCTTGATGGAGACTTCGGGGAGGAACATGGGTGATTACCCTTTCTGGGCGGTCGGCAACTGAGTCCCCGGCGGCGGCAACACCGCCACCGGCGCGCCGTCGCGGATTTTCAACTGCCCGTCCGTCACCACCAGATCGCCGGCGTTCAGACCGTCGAGAATCTCCACCTGGCCAGGCCGGCGCAATCCCAGCTTGACCGGTGTCATCACCGCCTTGCCGTCCACCACCCGGTAGACGAACGGCGTCTGGCCCAGTGGCACGATGGCCTGCTCCGGCGTCACCAGGGCGTTCTCCCGCCGTTCCAGCACCAGGCTGACCCGCGCGAACAGGCCGGGCCGTAACTGGTTGCCCTTGTTGGGCAGCCGCGCCCGCAGCAGCACGGTGCGGGTTTCCTGATCCACGGCGGGGTCGATGGCGTAGATGGCGCCCTCAAAATCCTGATCGGGATAAGCGTCCACCCGCGCCGCCAACGTTTGTCCGACGTTCAGCCGCGCCAGATAGATTTCCGGCACCCGGAAATCCAGCTTCATCGCACCGAGGCTTTCCAGATTGGCGATGTCGTCGCCCGGCTTGACGTAAGCGCCGGGACTGACCAGCCGCAATCCCACCGTCCCGGCGAACGGCGCGCGAATCACGGTTTTGTCCAGCCGGACCCGGTCGAGTTCTTGCCGGGCGCGCGAAGCGTCCAACTTGGCTCTGGCTTCGTCGAGGTTCTGCTGGCTGGCCAGATTCTTGCGCTGCAAATCCTGCAGGCGTTTGAAACTGATTTCGTCCATGCCGGCTTCGGCGGCGCTGCCGGCCAGTTGCGCCTTGTACTCGTCCTGGTCCAGGGTGATCAGCGGATCGCCCGCGTTCACCGCCTGACCTTCCTTGAAATGGATGGTCGCCACCCGGCCCGCGATCTCCGGGCGGATCATGACGGTTTCGTCGGCCCGCAGCGTACCGACCGCCGTAACTTCGATGTTGAGGGTCGCGCGGGTCACCGGCTCGGCCCTGACCGGCATCGGCGGCGTCTCCGGGGATTTCTGTTGGGCCAGCGTCAGCCCGGCGCAAAAAAACAAGACGGCGGCCAGCGCCACGGGTCTCGATGGATACATGGAAGTCGGTCAGCCTCGCTTGAAATCGTGCGTTCGCGATGCAGGATAAGGACAATCAACTGGACGATTCCAGTTCCGCTGCCAGCGCGTCCCGCGCCCGGTCGTAGTGGATTTCCAACTCTCGTAACAGCTCGACCACGCCCTCCAGTCGCCGTTCCCGTCCACTCTGCTCCAGTTCCCTGCACAGGGCCGCCACCCGCGTCGCCCCCAGATTGGCGCTGCTCGATTTCAGGCTGTGCGCCGCCTGTCGCAGCGCTTCGGGATCGGCGCCGGCAACCGCGTCCCGCGCCTGCTGGAGCAGTTTCGGCGAGCCGTCCAAATACAGACCTATGATCTTGCCCAGCAGGCCGGGTTTGCCGGACCGCTGCAGGGCGCGAATCTGGGCCAGCGCACGCTCGTCCAGCGGGGAAGCGGTCTGGTCTGGCACGGAGATCGGTTCCGCCGGAGTGGCGGTCACGGCGCTGATTGCCGAGGACTTCGGCAAGGACGACGAGGACAGCGCGGGAGTGGCGGGCATCGGGGCGGCCTCTCCGGTGACGAGCAACCAATGCTCCAACATGGCGGCCAATTGTTCCTGCGTGAAAGGCTTGCTCAAATAGTCGTCCATTCCCGCCGCCAGACACCGTTCCCGGAACCCTTTGATGACGTTGGCGGTGAGGGCGACGATGGGCAGACGCGGCCGGCCCCGGGCCTGTTCCCAGCGGCGAATGGCGACAGTAGCGGTGAAGCCGTCCAACACCGGCATCTGGCAGTCCATCAAGATCAAATCGTACGCGGTCCGGGTCACGGCTTCGACAGCCTCCTGGCCGTTGACCGCCACGTCGGCCTGGCAACCCAGCATGTCCAGCATCGTCAAGGCCATTTCCTGGTTGACCGGGTTATCCTCGGCGACCAGGATCCGGCCCGCGAACCGGGGCGAGGGCGTGGCGAGCCTGGCCGGGCGCCGGCTGGCCGGTTCGCCCGCTGGGCCGAGCAGCCGGCGCGGGGTTTTATTCAGTTCGGCCTGGCGCACCGGCTTGTGCAGCACGCCTTGCAGGCCGGCTCGCGCCGCCTGTTCGGTCAGGGCGTCCGGTCCGCTGGAGGACAGCAGCACCAGCTTGAGCCCGGCCAGCGCGGGATCGGCGCGGATTTGCCGGGCCAGTTCGAGGCCATCCAGCTCGGGCATCCGCATATCCACGAGCGCCAGCGGGTAGGCGTTGCCCGCCTGCGCGGCGTCCCGCAGCCGGACCAGGGCCGCGCTTCCGTTCTCCGCCTCGTCGTTCGTGACGCCCCAATCGGCCATTTGCCGCCGCAGGATTTCGCGGCTGGTGGCGTTATCATCCACGAGCAAGACCCGCAACCCACGCAATTCCCGCCGCGCGCCGGGGAGCGGTTCGGGGCTCTCCTCCGCCAGGGATCGCAGGCGAACGGTAACCCAAAACCGCGAACCCGCTCCCGGCGTGCTGTCCACGCCGATCTCCCCGCCCATCAACCCTACCAACCGCCGGGTGATGGCCAGCCCCAACCCGGTGCCGCCGTAGCGGCGGGTGGTGGAACCGTCCGCCTGGATGAAGGCGTCGAAAATCCGGGCCCGGGCCTCCGGGGCAATCCCGATCCCGGTGTCGCGGACCTCGAAGCGCAGGTGCACCGCGGCCGCGTCCTGCTCCAGCACCCGTAGCCCGATCACGACCTCGCCGCGCTCGGTGAATTTGATGGCGTTGCCCATCAGGTTCATCAAAACCTGCCGCAGTCGAATCGGGTCGCCCCGCACCTCCTTGGGCAGACGCAACGGCAGATCGGCGATCAAGTCCAGGCCCTTTTCGTGCGCCCGCCCGGCCAACAACGCCGCCGTCTCCTCCACCAGTTCCCGCGGGTCGAACGGCGTCTCATCCAGTTCCAGCCGCCCGGCCTCGATCTTGGAAAAATCCAGGATGTCGTTGATGATCGCCAACAGGGTGCGGCCCGAGTTCAGGATCATGTCGGCGAACCGCTGCTGCTGGGCGTTCAGCGAGGTGCCTCGCAGCAACTCGGCCATGCCGAGCACCCCGTTCAGGGGGGTGCGAATCTCGTGACTCATCGTCGCCAGGAATTCCGACTTGGCGCGGCTGGCCGCCTCGGCGGCCTCCTTGGCCTGCTGCAATGCCGCTTCCGCCCGTTTGCGGTCGGTGATATCCCGCCCGACGCCGGCGTATTCGTAGATCCGGCCCTGCTCGTCCAGGATCGCCCGGTCGGTCCAGTGCTGCCAGCGGATTTCACCATCCGGCAGGATGACCCGGTGCTCGGTGGCGGCCACGAGATTTTGCCGGCTCAAGATAGCCATTCGTGCTTCGACCAACCGCTGATCCTCCTGTGGAATCAGCGGCATGAA
>DGFE01000174.1:32500-43259 GCA_002391525.1 Competibacteraceae bacterium UBA3908 | reverse complement strand
GTAATCTATCCGCTTCACCGGCATTCCACGCTTACGTCACTACCCCCAGCGCCAACATATACCCCCCCACCGCCAACAACTCGCCCGGCTTGGCGGCGGTGGCCGTATCGGCATCCGGACTCAGCACGCCCAGCAGCGCGCCCGATGGGGTCAGCCGATAAACCGGCATGTTCCGGCTTTCCAGTCGTACCCACCAGTCGTCGCGCCGCACCTGCAACAGCAGATGACGGCGCGACAACCCCAGATATTCGGCGTTAATGCCAACCGTCTTGGGGGTGGCGCCGCCCCAGCGCAACGAGCGCGGATCGGCCAGCAGGCGCGGCGCGATGTCCGCCTCCGAGCCGCGCCCGAAACTGACCGCCCGCTCGCGTGGCACCGGCAGCGACAGCGGCGCCGGCAACCGCGTCCAGCCCAGATAATGCGCCGTCATCGGCGGTGGCGCGGCGTAAAGCTCCAGTTCCAGTTCCGGGAACGGCCGCCACCTCCCCGGCAACTCCAGCGGCGCCGACAATCCCGCCACCTCGCCGAACACCCGGTCCGCGCTGTCGATGCGCAGCCAGGCGGCCGCCTCGGGATGACCGCTCGGCACCAGGCCACCCGCGCGGTTAAAGCTGATCCGCCAGTCGCTGATCCCCGCCGCCGCATAGGTCGACAGCCGTTGCAAGGCAACGCCGATCACTTCCAGGGTGGCGGCTGGCCGTTGGGGAATCCAGGTCAACTGATCCAGCCCGGAGGGCGGCGCGGGCGGCGGCGCCGGCGGCGCCGGCGGCGGGGTCGACCAATCCGGCAGCGGCAACGGCGCCAATGGGCCATCGAACTCGACCGCGAAGCCCAGCACTGGCTCGCGCCGGCCCCACGGGTCGGTCAGCGGATAATCCGCGTTCGGCGGCGCGAGCGGCGACCCTGGCCTCGCAACCGGCTCGGGCGTGGTCGTGGCTGGCGGAACCGCCGCTGGCTGCGCCGCGGACGCGGGAGCCGCCTTCGGCTTCGGCGCTCCCGCCGCGTCCGCGCTCGCCTCCAGCGCCGCCACCCGCAACCGCAATCCTCGGCCACGGCGGTCGCGCACCGTGCAGCCGCCATTGCCATCGTCGATCAGGTTCAAGCAACCCGGCGGCTCCGCCACCTTATCCACCAGCGCCGGCGTTCCTGATCGCAACAGCAGCAACACCGACTCCCCGCCCAGAAACGGCCAGGCCGCCACCGGGAAACTGCTGGCGCGCCGGTCGCCGTTCAGCAGTGTCAGCCGCTGACCCGGATAGATCAGTCCCAGCTCGCGCCAATCGCTCTGGCCTTCCGTCGTCGCCTCGATCCGAAACCAGGGGGATTCGCCGTCCGCCGGCAGGTAAATGGCTCGGCCAAACAGAAATTGCGCTTCGCCCGGCCGCAACACCGGGTCTGGCTCCACCCGGTAGCGGATGGCGGCGTTCTCGGCCAGATACCGACCCAGTTCCCGCTCGTGCAGCCGTCGCAGCTCCTGCAGCAGCGCCTGCCGGCTGAAGCCGTCTTCCAGGCGGTCATCCCGCAGATAATCGCGTTCGGGAATACGGACGATGACGTGGCTGTAGCGGGTTTCCTTGCGTTGCCGGCCGTGGGGAGCGCGTGGATGGCGCTTGAGCGCCTCGAACAAAAACACGCCCTCCTGGCCGCCCCGTACCCGTTCCCATAGCAGCTCGACGTTGAACACGTCCGGCACCTTGCGCAGGGTCGCGCAGATCACGTAATCGGATACCACCAGCGCATCAGAGTGGGTTGTCATGATTTTTTTCCTCGACCGCGACGGCCAGCGCCACAATCGGCAACACGAACAGCACCAGATGACTGCCGGCGGCCGACAGCAGCGACATCGGCTGACCCATCACCGGCAGAAAACCCAGATTGGTGCCCCAGGACACCAGAAAATGTGCGCCAAGCAAGGCCGCGCCACCGTACAAGGCAAAATAGGCGAACCCACCGAGCGCGGTAACCCGATGGTCATCGCCGCATCCGGTCCGCTTCAGGGCGCGCTGGGCAATCGTTAGCATGATCGCCATGAACGCCGCCTGAGCTCCCACCAGCGCCAGCGCCGCCAGACCGCCATAACGGTTCAGGAAAAACGCCGGGGTAAAGTCATTTTCCACCGCCGGGATCGCCATGACCTGGCCGTTGCCCGCCTCGCGCCAGGCCGTTCCCCACCAGCCACCGGCGCGGATCGCCTCCAGGGCTCGCCGCAGTTGATACCCGGCATGAGGATACTGCTCCGGCGCCGCCCAGACCCGAATGCGGTCCGCCTGAAAATCCAGCGGAAATCGCTCCGGCCGGTCATGCAGCCACGCCAAGCCAGCCGCGAACAACAGGACCAGGACGAACACGGCCAGCCGGCCAAACCCACGCCGGACCGGTCGTGGATGCACGCTCAGATAAGCCCAGGCCAGCGCCAGACCCCAGGGCAGCAACAACGCCAGGGGCGAGAAATCGCGCAGGAACGCCAGCGCAAAGCCGCTTGCCGCCAACAGCAGCGCCAGCGGCCCCAGATAGCCTGGCCACGGCGACGACTGGCCGGAACGCCAGTCGCGTTCCCCCGACCGCAACCGCGACATCAGGGCATGGGCCGCCGCCGCCGTCAACGCCAGCTTGGTCAGCTCGAACGGCTGTAAACCGCTCCAGCCACCCTCATCGCCGAACATGACTTGCAGCGCCAGCAGCGTCAGCGCCGCCGCGCCCAGCAGCCGCAAACCCCATCGCGCCCAACGCCAATCCAGCCCGCCGGCGGGCCACGCTTGCCGACCGGTCCAGCCGGCCCAGGCCAGCCAGCCGAACGCTCCCGCCAGCGCCGCGCCGCTGCCGCCATGGCGCAACCAGCCGGATTCGCCGGCGCCGGTGCCCAGTTGCAGCAGGGTCACCAATCCGCCGCCCAGCAACACGGTAAGCACCGCCAGCAGCCGGGCGCTCCAGGGCGAACGCACCGTACCCAGCCAGACCAGCAACGCCGGCCAGGCCAACAGATACGGCCACAGCACCGGCACGGTCAGGCGGTTCAGATGCAGCGCCAGACAGATTCCGGTCAACGCCAGCGCCAGCGCCATCGGCCACCACCCGCGAATGGTCGGCCACCCGATCCGCCGTCGTCCCGACCCGATCAGTCCGAGCGCCAGCGGCGACAACGCCAGGCCGAGCCACCAATCCTGGATTCGCAGATCGGACGGCCACAGCCAGGCCAGCGGCCGCCACGCCACCGTCACCATCGGCGCGACGGTCGGCGGCGGCGAACCCGCAAGCCGACGCTGGGCGCGCGCGATTACCGCCAGTTCCAATACCGGCGCGGTCCGCGTCACCCGATAGTGAGTCCGGCCCACGATCAACCGGTCGCCGACCGCCAGCGGAATGGAGCGCCGCCACAACGACTCGGCGTCCGGCATTCCCGCCGCCACCGTCACCGGCGGACCGTCCGGCCGCCCCGCGCTACCCGGATAGAGCACGAACCCCGCGCGAGTCGGCTGGATGATCGCGGTATCCACCGGCGTTTCCGCCAACCCCAGCCGGTCGGCGCAATACACGCCGCCGCCCAGCCGCAACGGCCGTTCGAGCAATCCGCGCGGCCAGTTCAGTTCGCCAGACCAGGCGCGCCAGTACCTCCGCCACTCCGGCAGGCACTCCGGCAACGGCTGACCGTCCCGGCGCAAACGAATGCCGTCATATTCCCAGCGCCGGCCATCGCCTTGCAACACCAGCCGATCCGCGTCCGCGACGAGCACCGTGAAGGTCTGGGCGCCTACCGCGAACGCGGCGCCCGGCATCAGCGGCCATTCCCGGACCGGACGGTCGTCGTTCGCCCCCGCCGGTCGCCAGAGCACCTGTTTGCCCGTCGCGATATTGGCCAATCGCCAGCCGCCGACCATGTCGCGGCGCAGCAGGATGTGTTCGTTGTCGGCCTGCGGCGCCCACAGCGCCTCGCGGCCCAGCGTCACGGTCCGATCAGGCTCCAGCGTCACCCTCAGCAGGTGCGGCTCCAACCAGGCCGGCGCCCGGCAGACCGTCCACAGCGCACCCAGCACCGGCAGTAGCCAGAGCACCAGTAGCCACCACCGACCGGCGAACCATGCCGGTTGCAAGTGGGGCCTGTCAGCGCCCGGTTTCGCGCTCACGCCTCATTCCCCGCTTTTCGCCGCCGGCGGCGCGTCGGTCAGGCCGCCAGCGCCGGGCCATATCGCACGCCAGATCAGCCGCCCGCCCTCCCGCTGAACGTGGGTATACTCATAGCGGTGAAGATCGGAAACCGCGGCCGCCGGCAGCGGTGCAACGCTCAAAGTCACCTCGGTCGCGCCCGCGGCCAACTCCAGCCGCAACCAGTGGGCCGCCGCTTGCGGTTCGGCGCAGAACGACGGTTGCAGACAACGCGGTTCGCTGGCCAGGACTACCGCGCCCGTCACGGTCGGGGCGCCACCCATCGCCAGCACCTCCAACCGCTCGCCGCGGCGCGCCGGTCGCGCCAGCGTCAGCCAGAATCGCACCGGCGCTCGGTCCTCCGCCAGCGCTGGCCAGCGCGCCACCCGTCGCCAGGACTGCCAGCCCTGGGTCGCTTCGGGGAGCAACCGATCCGCCCGCGGCGGCATAACCGTGGTCAACAGCAACGGCGTCCCGTCCCGGTCGGCCCGCCAGTCGCCGGTCAAGCCGGCAGCGGACCGCCAGCGGACCGCCGCCAGCCACTGCCGGGCATTGAACGCCTCGATCTGCTGGCGCACGTAGCGACCCGAAGCACTGAAATGCAGCGCCCGATGCAACCGCCGGCTTTCGTCGTTCCACGATCCATCCAACCAATCGGGTTCGCCGGCGCGCGGCGCCAACAATTCAGGATAGGCGCGCGCATACGCTTGGCGCAACGGCAAATCGGCGGGCGCAATGACGATCCGTCCGTCCGCGGCCAACCGCAACAGGCCAAGCGCCAACGCCCGGTTGAACAGTTCGGCATCCTCGCGACGCGACGGCGATTCGGCCAGCGCCGCCGGCACGGCCGCTGGCCGGGCGTAGATGGCCGCCAGCCGCAGCTGCAGTAACCCAACGCACAAGGCCACGAACAGCGCGAACCGAACCGGCCGCGCAATCCGACGGCGTTCAACGCGGTTCAGCTTCGATATGGGTTTCATGGCGAATCATGACAAAATAGCGTGGCGCCTTGACCCAGCGGTCGCGGATGATTTTACTGAATTCATGTTCCTTGCCGAGGACGGCCAGCCCGGAGAATTTCCCATGCAAAGCGGCGAGCGGATCGTGATCAACGGCCGGGATTACCGGCTTGGCTCCATCCTTTCGACCAGCGCGGGCAGCTACGGTCAGGTCTGGGCGGCCACCGATCCGACCGGCCGCGCCGTCGCCCTCAAATTCATCAACACCGACGCCATGTCCCAGGCCGATACCAGCCTGCACGGCCACTGGCACGCCCACCTGGAGCGGGAAATCGTCTTCCTGGCCGGCCTGAACGCCGCCCAGTCCCGCCATGTCGTCACCTTGCTCGATCACGGCCGGGTGAACGATCAACCGGTACTGGTACTGGAACGGCTACAGGCCAACCTCGGCCAGTGGTTGGCGCAGCAACGACGGAATGGCGCGCCGCCGCCCGATCTGGCCTGCATTCTCGACTGGGCCGAACAAATCCTGGATGGCCTGGAGGTGATTCACCGCGCCGGCTTCGTCTACCGCGATCTGAAGTTCAGCAACATTCTGGTCGGCGAACAGGGCGCGCTGCTCAAATTGGCCGACTTCGGCTCCCTCAAGCGCCAGGATGGCGACAGCACCCGCTCCTGCATGGGCACTCCCGCCACCATGGCACCGGAACAGGCTCTGCCGGCGCGCCAAGGCGCGGACGGTTGCGAATACGTGGTGGATTACCGCGCCGATTATTATGCGTTGGGGCTCCTGCTATTCACCCTGCTTACCGAGCAATCCACCACGACGGCTCAGCGTCGGCTGGGCCAATTGCTGGCTCTGCACGGCCAGGAAGGGGCCAGACAACATCGCGATCAATTAGGTGGTCTGACCGGCGACGAGCGGGAATTGCTGCGGCGAGCCACGGAATTCTGGACCGTGCCGGCGCGGCCCGAGCAGGAGCACGGCGGCGCGGCGCTTCTGCTGACCGATCTGCTCGACCGGCTGCTGGCGCGCGATCCCGCCGCTCGTCCCGCCTCCAGCGCCGCCATTCGCACGATACTGGACGCGGTGCGCGCCGATCAACCGGCCCCGCCCCGCCTGCTGCCGGACGGACTTGCTCCGCCGCCGGACATTCCCCCGAACCGGCATCTCCGGCGCGCCAGTTCCCCGGCTGATTCATTCCGGTTGCGGCGCGCCGTCGGCCTGATTGGCGCATTCGGGCTGGCCGGCGTCCTGGCTTGGGCCGTCGCCATCCGCCCAGTCGCGCTCCGCCAGGATCGCGTCGAATCGCAAGCCGTGCTGGAAACGCCCCGCACGGAACAAGCGGCTGACGCGACCACCGCGCCGGCAGCGGTGGTAACCGCTCCTCAATCGACTGAAGCCAGAACCGAACCAGCAGCAGATACGGCGACCACCGAATCGGCCACCGCAGCGGATACGACGGCGAATACAGCAGCCGACCCCGAACTCACGGCGGAAGCAACGGCGGATACAACGGCTGAACCGGCCACCCCGGCGGAAGCGCCGGCCGAACCCGAACCTATGGCGGAAGCAACGGCGGATACAGCAGCCGACCCCGAACTCACGGCGGAAGCAACGGCGGATGTACCGGCTGAACCCGAACCCACCGCGGATACAACGGCTGAACCGGCCACCACGGCGGATGCAACGGCTGAACCCGAACCCACGGCGGAAGCGGCAAGCTCAGCCGTGGTCGATGCCGGGCCTGAAGCGGTGATCGAACCCCCCACCTCTACCGTTGCGCCCAGCGCGTCCGAACCGGCGCCGCCGCCTGAATCCACCGAACCCGCGGTTGTCGTCATCCCACCCAAGTCCATCACCCCGGCTGTCGTGGAGCGGCCCGCGCCGGTCCGTCTTCCCAAAATCACTCGAGCGAAACCCGCCAAGGCGGCGACCCCCGCCACCGAGCCCGTTGCCGTACCCCGGTCCGCCCCGCCGCCCGCCGCCCGGATTGCGAAACCGGCGCCAAAACCGTCCGCGCCAGTCGCCCCACCAGCCGCCCCACCAATCGCGCCGACGGTCGCCACCCAGCCAAAGCCCGCCGTCAAAGCCGCGGCCACGCCGCGCGTCAGCGGCAAGCCAGCCGCCCCCACGGTCGCCCGCGCGAAGACCACCGCCAAGGCGACGACCACACCCACGACCCGCGCGAATCGCGCCGTACCCCGTTCTTCCACCCTGCCGCCCATCGAACTGGTCAGCAATTCCAACCCCGCAACGCCGTCGCCAGCTTCCAATCGGCCACCGCCCATCGAACTGGTGAGTCGCTCCACCCCGGTAACGACATCCATTCAACCCGCGCCGGCCCCGCTAATGGCCACCGCCGCGCCACGTCGGAGCGCGGTCGCTCCACCGGCACCGCCCGCTCGTGCCACGGGTTCCGCCGGCTTTCAGCGAAACGCGGGCCGCACCACCACCGGTATCCGGCGTGAAGCCGAAAATTTTGCCGATTGGGTAGGCCGCAAGAGTTCCGTGGTCGGGACGGAAATTCAGCGCGGTCTCGACAGCGCCAGCCGGGCGGTCGATGAGTGGACCGGACGGTGCGGTCTGACCAACAGCTGTCCGAAACGCCCGGTCGAACGTCGCGACCGCTGGTCTCGCCGTGGCGGCCAGGAAACGGCTTCCCAGTATCCACGGTCCGCGCCATACGACGACGAAGCGTTCCGGCAGAGGCCATCGCGCCGGCCCCAGGAGTATCGCTGAGCTTCGGCGAATCGGATCGAGCCCGCGCGGCGACCGGTTCGCCGGACTGGCCATCGAAACGGCGGCTACGAACCGCTCCCCGAGGGCTCCCCTGGCCAGGGCGGCAGCATACCCACCTCGGGGCAGCGCGCCCGTAGCAGTTCGTGGAACAGCCGGGCCAATCGTGGAGCCTGTCGGTTGTTGGGGGTATGAACGAAGACATACGGCTCCCGGCCCTCGTTCAGCCACAGCGCCAGTTTATCCAGCCACGGCGCCAAAAACGGACGGTTCGCTTCCGGGTCGGGATGGCCGATGTAGCGGATGAACGGG
This sequence comes from Competibacteraceae bacterium UBA3908, assembly GCA_002391525.1. Taxonomy (GTDB): domain Bacteria; phylum Pseudomonadota; class Gammaproteobacteria; order Competibacterales; family Competibacteraceae; genus Competibacter_A. Next base: position 35,108 of record DGFE01000174.1, on the reverse strand, counting down.
CGCGACCCCAGGCTGACGGCGTGGAGGTGCAGAAACTCACTCGGCTTGGCACCGGCGGCGAACGATTCACCCACCCAGTCGCGATTGCTCCAGACCGGACAACCGAGATGACAGCGGGCGAGCGCCACGAACTCTCAACTCCCGAATAGCGGGTTGCTCAGGCGACAGCCCGGCGAGAATGCGCGCCGGGTTCGTTCACAGGCCCGCTTACCAACTACCCCAGGCGTCCCAGTCCATCCCCGCGGTTTCGTTCATCTGCGCCGCCGCGTATTGCTCGTTGGCGATGTTTTGTTCGATGGCCAGCCGACGATAGGTTTGATAGGCGCGTTCGTTGCCATAGTACAAGCACTGGCAGTATTGCGGATCGGCATACACATAGATCGGCCTTTCGTTGCGGATCCGCATCAGCATCCGATACGGTGGCAGCTTCTGTAAATTCGCCATCCTCCGTGCGTTGTCCGCCGGACGAACGTTGAACCCCGCGGTGGAGAGCAGCTTTTCCTGCTGAGCGACCTGCTGCTGCATGGAGGAGGTTGGCTGGGTGGCGCAGCCGGTCAGGGCCGCGCTCAAGGTGGTGGCCATCAGGGCCATGGTTAATTTATGCATTATCCGACCTCGTCGAAGCAGGGACACCCATGACATGATTAGGAGGGCGCCCGATGGAGAAGATAAGAAATTCAAGGACGAAGATCGCGTCCCGCCGCCGATTGTAGTTCGGCCTCGATGGGAGCGATAGAGCGCGGGCCAAGTCCAGCTTGGCCTCAACACAAATTCCCCCCACCAGCCGACGGACCGGCAGTGGGGGAAACCGGGGGAAATCATCCAGCGGAACTGTCGGGCCTAGAACGCGTCGGCGTGCAGCGTCATCAGCGAGTCGGCGCCGGCCTGAATCTTGGCCAGGTGCGCCATCGTCTCCGGCAACACCTTCTCCATGAAGAACTCGGCGCACACCAGCTTGTTCTGGTAGAACCGCCGGTCGAAGCTGTCGTCGTCCGGGTTGGAGAGCTGGTTCTCGCAGATGCGGGCGACCTGCGCCCACTGATAGCCCAGCGTCACCAGCGCCATCATGTACAGATAATCCATCGACACCGCGCCGCCGTTGTCCGGGTTGGAAATGGCGTGCTGCATCAGCCACTGAGTGGCCTCGACCAGCCGTTCCAGCGCCTCGGTCAACGGCTTGATGAAGGGTGACAACGCGGCGTTGTCCTCGTATTTCTCGCAGAACCCGCCCACCAGCGCGAAGAAGAGTTGGATCGCCCGGCCCTTGTTCGCGGGCAGCTTGCGGCCGATCAAGTCCAGCGCCTGGATGCCGTTGGCGCCTTCGTAAATCTGGGTGATGCGGGCGTCGCGCACGAACTGCTCCATGCCCCATTCGGCGATGTAACCGTGGCCGCCGAAGCATTGCAGGCACAGATTGGCGGAGTTGAAACCCATGTCGGTGAAATAGGTCTTCATCACCGGCGTCAGCAGGCCCAGCAGATCATCGGCCTTCCGCCGGGTCTCCGGGTCGGGATGCTTGCGGATGATGTCCACCGTCAGACCGGCCCAATAGGCCAGGGCCCGCGCGCCTTCCCTGAACACCTTGACCGTCATCAGCATCCGACGGATATCGGGGTGGACGATGATGGGATCCGCCGGTTTGTCGGGAAACTTCGCACCCCGCAGCGAACGACCCTGCAACCGGTCCTTGCAGTAGGCGACGGCGTTCTGATAGGCCACCTCGGCCTGGCTTAAACCCTGGACCGCCACGCCCAGCCGCGCCGCGTTCATCATGATGAACATGGTCCGCAGGCCCTTGTGTTCCTCGCCGATCAGATAGCCGACCGCGCCGTCGTAATTCATCACGCAGGTGGCGTTGCCGTGGATGCCCATCTTTTCCTCGAGAGAACCGCAACTCACCGCGTTGCGGTCGCCCAGGCTGCCGTCGGGGTTGACCAGGAATTTGGGCACGATGAACAGGCTGATGCCCTTGACTCCTTCCGGGCCGCCGGGAATCCTGGCCAGCACCAGATGGATGATGTTCTCGGCCAAATCGTGCTCGCCGGCGGAGATGAAAATCTTGGTGCCGGTGACGCGATAGGTTCCATCCGATTGGGGCTCGGCCCTGGTGCGCAGAAGGCCCAGGTCGGTGCCGCAGTGCGGCTCGGTCAGGTTCATGGTGCCGGTCCACTGGCCCGCGATCATTTTCGGCAGGTAAAGGGCCTTCTGCGCGTCGGTGCCGCCGATCTCGATGGCTTCGATGGCGCCGCTGGTCAGGCCGGGATACATGGTGAAGGCCATGTTGGCGGAGGCCATCATCTCGCTGACCGCCAGCCCCAGCACGTAGGGCAGACCCTGGCCGCCGTATTCGGGATCGCCGATCAGGCCGGTCCAGCCGCCCTCGACCACGGCGCGGTAAGCCTCCTTGAAGCCGGCGGGAGTGGTGACCTTGCCGTTCTCCAGCCGACAGCCTTCCCGGTCGCCGACCTTGTTCAGCGGCTGCAGCACTTCCTCGCCGAGTTGGGCGGCGCCTTCCAGAATCGCCGCGATGGTGTCCGGCGTCGCTTCCGAAAAACCGGCCAATATGTCGTTATAGCGCTCGATCTTGAGCAGTTCGTGCAGGATGAAC
>DGFE01000174.1:6297-32284 GCA_002391525.1 Competibacteraceae bacterium UBA3908 | reverse complement strand
GGCAAACCGCGCCATGCTGGAAACGTAAACGCAATCATTAGAATAAACACTCTAATCCAAATAAATAGCCAGTTAATTCAAGGTATTGCTTTGCAACATCCGGTTAATCGGCAAGTTGATGACCAGTTTGAACAAAAACAGGCGGAAATATTCATCATCCGACTGATCGCCAGCGCGGGGTCACGGCTCCCAAATCCGGCGAGGATGGATGTATTTTCAAATCGCCGGTCTATAGTTTGTATTCTCAAGTCCCCGCCGCCGGAGTAACCATCGCCGCCACCGGCATCCGCGCCGTCCACCCTTTCCGTCGCAACGGGGCCAGGCACAACCATAAACCACCATCGCGGGATTCACCCATGACCATCGAGAACGACAGCGACCCGGATCCCCAGGAAACCCAGGAGTGGCTGGAAGCCCTCGATGCCGTGCTTGAGGAAGAAGGCTTGCAGCGCGCGCATTATCTACTGGGCAAATTGCAGGACAAGGCCCGCGCCGCCGGCGTCCACCTGCCCTACAGCGCCAACACGCCCTACCTCAACACCATCCCGGCGGATCAGGAGGAATACACGCCCGGCGATCCCGGCATGGAATGGCGCATCCGCTCGCTGATCCGCTGGAACGCCATGGCGATGGTGATCAAGGCCAACCGCGTCACCTCGGAACTGGGCGGCCATATCGCCAGCTTCGCCTCCAGCGCCACCCTGTACGATGTCGGCTTCAACCATTTCTGGCATGCGCCCAGCGAGAACCATGGCGGGGACCTGATTTTCATGCAGGGCCATTCCGCGCCCGGCATCTACGCCCGTGCCTACCTGGAAGGACGCATCACCGAGGAACAGCTCAACAACTTCCGCCAGGAGGTGGACGGCAATGGGCTGTCGTCCTATCCCCATCCCTGGCTGATGCCGGATTTCTGGCAATTCCCGACCGTGTCGATGGGTCTCGGTCCGATCCAGGCGATCTATCAGGCCCGGTTCATGAAATATCTGCACAACCGGGGCATCGTCAATACCGAAGGCCGCAAGGTGTGGTGCTTCTGCGGCGACGGCGAGATGGACGAGCCGGAATCGCTGGGCGCGATTGCGCTCGCGGCCCGCGAGAATCTCGACAACCTGATCTTCGTCATCAACTGCAACCTGCAACGGCTGGACGGACCGGTACGCGGCAACGGCAAAATCATCCAGGAACTGGAAGCCGACTTCCGGGGCACGGGCTGGAACGTCATCAAGGTGATCTGGGGTTCGTACTGGGACCCGCTGCTGGCCGCCGACAAGAAGGGCCTGCTACGCAAGCTGATGGAGGAATGCGTGGACGGCGAATATCAGAACTACAAAGCCAAGGGTGGCGCCTACACCCGCGAGCACTTCTTCGGCAAATACGAAGAGTTGAAGCAGATGGTCAGCCATCTGTCGGATGACGACATCTGGCGGCTGAACCGCGGTGGCCACGATCCGCACAAGATTTACGCCGCCTACACCGAGGCGGTGAAACATACGGGCCAACCGACCGTCATTCTCGCCAAAACCGTCAAGGGCTACGGCATGGGCGTGGCGGGCGAAGGCAAGAACATCACCCATTCGCAGAAGAAGATGGGTGAACAGGCGCTCAAGGACTTCCGCGACCGCTTCCACATCCCGATTTCCGACGAACAGCTCAGTGCCGCGCCGTTTTTCAAGCCGGCGGACGACAGCCCGGAAATTCAATACCTCAAGGCCCGCCGCGCCGCGCTGGGCGGCTGGCTGCCACAACGCCGCCGCGAGGCTCCCGCGTTGCAGGCGCCGCCGCTGGCCGCCTTCGACACCTTGTTGCACGACACCGGCGAACGCGACATGTCCACCACCATGGCCTTCGTCCGCATCCTGACCCAACTGGCGCGCGACAAGGGCATCGGCCGTTACATCGTCCCCATCGTCGCCGACGAGGCCCGCACCTTCGGCATGGAGGGCATGTTCCGCCAGATCGGCATCTACTCGCCGCGCGGGCAGTTGTACGAACCGCAGGACGCCGACCAGCTGATGTTCTACAAGGAAGACAAGAAGGGGCAGATTCTGCAGGAAGGCATCAACGAGGCCGGCGCCATGTCGTCCTGGATCGCCGCCGGCACCGCTTACGCCAACCACGGCGTCAGCATGATCCCGTTTTATATTTATTACTCGATGTTCGGTTTTCAGCGCGTCGGCGATCTGGCCTGGGCCGCCGGCGACATCCAGGCGCGCGGCTTTCTGATCGGCGGCACCTCCGGGCGCACCACGCTGGCTGGCGAAGGCTTGCAACACCAGGATGGCCACAGCCAGATTTTCGCCCAGTTCATCCCCAACTGCGTGTCCTACGATCCCACTTTCGCCTACGAGTTGGCGGTGATCATTCAGGACGGCCTGCGGCGAATGGTGCAGGAGCAGGAAAACGTCTTCTACTACATCACCACCCTGAACGAGAACTACCACCATCCGGCCCTGCCCGAAGGCGCGCGGGAAGGCATTCTCAAGGGGATGTACCGGTTCCGCCAGGGCGGGAACCACGGTCCACGGGTGCAGCTCATGGGTTGCGGCGCGATTCTGCGCGAGATGATCGCCGCCGCCGATCTGCTGCGCGAGGACTGGCAGGTCGGCGCGGACATCTGGTCCCTGCCCGGCCTCAACCAACTGGCGCGCGAGGGGCAGGACGCGGCGCGCTGGAACCTGCTGCATCCCGACCAACCGCCACGCCGGAGCTACGTCGAGACGTGCCTGGACGGCCATCCGGGACCGGTGGTCGCCGCCACCGATTACATGAAGCTGTACGCCGAGCAGCTGCGACCCTTCATTCCCCGGCGCTATCTCGTGCTGGGAACCGATGGTTTTGGCCGCAGCGACACCCGCGTCAAACTGCGCCGGCACTTCGAGGTGGACCGACACTATGTCGCGGTCGCGGCCCTGAAGCTGCTGGCCGAGGAAGGGACCATCCCCGTCGCCAGGGTGCGAGAAGCCCTCGGCAAATACGGCATCGCCGCCGACAAACCCAATCCGATCACCGTCTGAGCGCCGGCCAAGGGGAGAACTCCGCGTGAGCATCATCAAAGAAATTCACGTGCCGGACATCGGCGATTTCAAAAACGTGGACGTCATCGAAGTCACGGTCGCGGTGGGCGACACCATCGACGTCAATACTCCACTGATCATGCTGGAAAGCGACAAGGCCACCATGGAAGTCCCTTCGCCCCTGGCCGGCGTGGTCCGGGAGCTCAGGGTCAAGGTCGGCGACCGCGTGTCGCAGGGCGATCCGATCCTCTATCTGGATGTCGCCGAAAGCGTGTCCGCGCCGGAGCATCCATCCGCCGCCGATGAAGCCGCGTCTGCTGGCGGTCCCGGCGAGGTGCTCGAGGTACGGGTGCCCGCCATCGGCGATTTCAAAAACGTGCCCATCATCGAAGTGTTGGTCGCGCCCGGCGACCATGTCGATATCGACACCTCGCTGATCACCTTGGAAAGCGACAAGGCCAGCATGGAGATACCCTCGCCCGCCGCCGGCACGATCCAGAGCATCGAGGTCAAGGTCGGCGACCACGTGTCGCAGGGCGATCTGATTCTGATGCTGCGCGCGAGCGGAGCCGACGCCGCCGCCAAACCGCAACTGCCCGACGCGCTCAGCGCCATCACCCTGGCCCCGCGTTCGCCCAAGCCGGAAACCGCGCCGCCCGCGCCGCCGGTGAAGGCCATGCCGCCGTTGTCCGCCCCCACGCGCCCGCTGGCGGCGGAAGTTTCCACCACGGCCGCGCCCAGCTTCGCCAAGGTCCACGCCAGCCCCTCGGTGCGGCGCTTCGCCCGCGAACTGGGAGTGGATTTGACGCGGGTGGCCGAGGGTTCCGGTCCCAAGGGCCGGATTCTCAAGGAAGACGTGCAGGATTTCGTCAAGCAGGTGATGTCGGGTGCGCTGGTGCAAGCGCCAACAACGGGCACGCCGACGGCCGGTTACATGGGCATTCCGCCGATTCCGCCGGTGGACTTCGCCAGGTTCGGGCCAATCGAGCTACGACCGCTCAGCCGGATCAACAAACTGTCCGGCGCCCATCTGCATCGGTCCTGGCTCAATCTCCCCCATGTCACTCATCACGACGAGGCCGACATCACCGAGGTCGAAGCCTTTCGCCAGTCGCTTACCGCGGAAGCCAAGTCCGGCGGCCCGCGGATCACGCTGCTGAGTTTCCTGCTCAAGGCCAGCGCCGCCGCGCTCAGACAGTTCCCGACCTTCAACGCCTCGCTCGATCCCACCGGCGAGAACCTGATCCTCAAACGGTACGTCCACATCGGCGTGGCGGTGGACACGCCGGACGGGCTGGTGGTGCCGGTGATCCGCGACGTGGATCAAAAGAATATCCTCGCGCTGTCGGCGGAGCTGGGCGAATTGTCGGCCAAGGCCCGCGACAGGAAGCTCGGACCCACCGAAATGCAGGGTGGCTGTTTCACCATCTCCAGCCTGGGCGGGATTGGCGGCACGGCCTTCACTCCGATCATCAACGCGCCGGAAGTCGCCATTCTCGGCGTCACCCGCTCGAAAATGGCACCGGTGTGGAATGGCCGGGAGTTCGCGCCCCGGCTGCTGCTGCCGCTGTCGCTGTCCTACGACCATCGGGTCATCGATGGCGCGCTGGCCGCTCGCTTCACCGCCTTTCTGGCGCAGCTGTTGGGTGACATCCGCCGATTGTTGCTCTAGGCACGGTCATGGCCGTTCACCCCCTCACCCGCCCAGCGGGTGAGGGGTTTTCGTGTAGCCTCCCAAGCCATTGGCGCGATTCAGGCCGAAACGCACGAATAACGAATGAGGTCGGGGTCCTGCTCGGAAACCGCCTGTCCCAGGCAGATGGCTCCCCGGTCGTGCAGGGTGAATTCCTCGCGCCGCACGAAGAAGCGCGCGCCGTTTTCCAGCAGCAGATACGTGCCGTTGGTGCTGTGATCCACCAGGATGAACTTGCCTTGGCGAAACTCGATGTCGGCATGGCTGCGGGACACCAGCTCCCGATCCACCACCAGATTGTTCCGGTCGCCGCGCCCGAGCGTGAAGGCCTGGGCGCTGGGCGCCACCTCGACCGTCGCGCCGTGATACTCCAAAATCAGCCGGGCGAACAGGAGCTTGCGCAGTTCCTCCTGTTGGCCGATGCTGACCATCTGAGTCAGATTGGCGGATTCCTGCCAGATCACCTCGACGATTTCCAATTCGTCCTGCTTGCCGCGGACCCACGACCGCCCCAGACCGCGCGTCATTTGCGCCAGATCGCGCGGCAGCCGTCCGACCGTCTCGCGGGTGGTGATGATCTGATCGGCCTTGGCCAGGGAGACCATCCGGGCGGCGACGTTCACCGCGTCGCCGAACAAGTCGTCCTGCTCGACCAGCACCGGTCCGTGCTGCAACCCGATCTTGACGGCGAGATTCAGTTCCAGCAACGCCGGATCGTCCTTGATGGCGGCGTGCATCGCGCAGGCGGCGCGCACCGCCCGTTCCGCGTTCGGAAAACGGCTCATGATCTCATCGCCGATGGTCTTGATCACCGCGCCATCGAATTCGACGGTCCTGGCCGCGAGCAAGTCCAAAACCCGGCTTTCGATCTGCCGCGCCTGCCAGTCGCCGTGTTTTTCGAACAAGCGGGTGCTGCCGCAAATATCGGCGAACAACACGGTTGCCAACACCTGGTGGCGCGCCGTCGACCGGTCGCCCAGCGCGGACATCGGGTTGCTCGGTTTCAGTTGCATTGTCCGACTCCCCACAGGCCAAATCGTCAGGCACCGCCATAGCCACGCGCGAGCAGACTTTCAACCAAGCGCCGCGTATTCGCGCGTGCGGTCCGCTCATAGCGTTGCTGGAAAAAAGCCGCGAAAAAAAAGGTCGGCCGGTTTTGCAAGGACAGCAGAAAGCGCAATTGGCCCGGATAATACTCCTCATCGGCCATCTCGGCGTATTCGGCGCGAAGCAGGCGACCGTCCCGCTCGAACTCGTCCCAAGGCTGTCCGAAGCCGGACAGGTCGATATCCACCATGAACCGTTCGTCGCCCTGGCGTGGCGGCCCGCGATGGGTGGTCACCATGATCAGGTCGCGCACCCGTTGTCGAAACGCCGCGTCCGCCTGTCCGTCCGACCACTGCCGGAACAACTCGGCGCTGCGCCATTCGTTGTCCCTCGCGCCCGGCGTGTAAATCGCGTCGTGGAACCAAAGCGCCATTTCGACGGCGTCGGGATCATCCAGCAGCGTCGCCACCCGGTCGAACTCGTCCAGACAATGCCCGACGTGATCCAGCGTGTGGTAGCGGCGATGCGGTTCTCCGTAGAGCTGCGCCAGCCGCGCGAACCTCATGGCCGCCACCGCCGGCGCGCCGGGCACGGTGCGGGTCCACAACGCCGCGAACCGCGTCCCGTCTCGAACCGGACAGTCCGCCGGCGCGTTGGAAGAATCGTCCGACGCCTTGGATCGCTCGAACATCGCCGAACTCCGAAAATGAGGTTGATGGTGCTGCTCCTGGTCGGCGCGCCGCCCCGCGAGCGCCGGTCACTCCGCTCCCGCCGCGAAATCCTGAATCAGCCGCCACGCCATGCTCATGGGACTGGGCAGCCCCGGCAGGGCGTCGGGCGCGAACCAGCCGGCATCCAGCAGTTCCCGCCCGTCCACCCGCAAGTCGCCCGCCGCGTACTCGGCGGTAAACGCGATCATCAGCGAATGCGGAAAGGGCCAGGACTGGCTGGCGAAATAGCGCAGGTTCCGCACCCGGATATTGACCTCCTCCGCGAGTTCCCGATGGATGGCCTGCTCCAGGGTTTCGCCGGCTTCCACGAAACCCGCCAGCACGCTGTAGACGCCCGGCGCGAACCGGGGCGCGCGGGCCAGCAGAATTTGCCCGTCCCGCACCACCCGCACCATGATCACCGGCGACAGGCGCGGATAGGCGGTGAAGCCACAGGCCGCGCAATACCGGGCGCGCTCGTCGGCGCGACGTTGGGTCGGCGCGCCGCAACGGCCGCAAAACTGATGAGTGCGGTCCCATTCGATTAATTGGAGCGCGTGACTGGCCACGCCGAGCAGCGCCTCGTCCAGCCGCGTCCACAAGGCGCGCAAACTCTCGAATCGCATCCCCGGCGGCGGCGCGGTGGTTTCCACCTCGGCGGTGTGACAGGGTTGGCCGCGCAGGGATCCCAGATACAGCCGGCGCGTCGTCCGCAGCTTGGCGAATGGCCAAATCGAGGCTGTCGGAAGTTCGGCTCCGCTGGCCGTGGCTCGCACCAGCAGATTATCGCCGGCGAACACGAACCACCAGTTCGGCGTATCGGTCTCGCCCGCCGGCAACAGCTCCGGCTGGAACTCGTCGGGCAACATCAGCATGGGACACGGTTCCGGTTCAGGTGATCTTCTCGGTGAGCATGGGCTGACCCGTGCCCGACTCGCCCAGATAATGGCGCACTCGCATCAGCGCCTGCGGCAGGCTGGCCGACAGCAGCAGCCTGCCGGGAATGTTGCGCAAACCGGCCCGCCGCATCAAGAGCGCCGGCTGGCCATGCACGCCCGCCACCGCCACGAGAATGTCGTCGCCGCGTAACCGTTCGATGGCCGAATCCAGCGCGATCAGCCCCGACACGTCCATGACCGTCACCTCCTCGATGTCGATGATGACCGCGCGTGGCCGGGCGCCGATGTCGTGCAGGGCGCTCATGGCTTTTTCAGCAGCGCCGAAGAACAGCGAACCGGACACTTCGTACAGTCGCACGCCCTCCGGCAACGAACTTTCCAAGTGGGGATGGTCGGGTTCCACGTGTTTGCCGCCGGTCAGTTCCGCCATGCGGTTCATGAACAGCAGCGCGGCCAGCACCACGCCGACGCTGATGGCGATCACCATATCGAAGATCACCGTCAACCCGAAACACACCAGCAACACCAGGATGTCGCTGCCGGGCGCGATCTTGAGAATATGGCGGAAGTGTTTCAGTTCACTCATGTTCCACGCCACCAGCAGCAGCAACGCCGCCAGAGCGGCCATGGGCAGATACCCCAGCAACGGCGCCAGCGCCAGCAGCACCAGCAGGATGAACAAGGCATGGAACACGGCGGCCAGCGGACCCCGGGCGCCGGCGCGGATGTTGGCGGCGGTGCGGGCCAGCGCTCCGGTCGCGGCGATACCGCCGAAAAACGGCGCGACGACGTTGCCGATGCCCTGGCCGATCAATTCGGCGTCGGGATCGTGCTTGGTCCCGGTCATGCCATCGGCCACCACCGCGCACAACAGGGACTCAATGGCGCCCAGCAGGGCAATCGCCATCGCCGAGCCCAGCAGGTCCTCGATCAGTCCCAGCGACAGGCCCAGCGGCTGACCGTCCGGGCCAGGCAACTGCCACGGCAGCACGAACTGGGGCAGGAACGGTGGAATGCCCGGCAGGGTTTCTCCGCCCTGAACATAGCTGAAGCGCGAGGCGATGGTGGCGACCTCGAAACCGTCCATGGTCCGACCCAGCCACCAGGCCAGCGCGGTGGCGATGACGACGCCGATCAGCGGGGCGGGAAACCCCGTTTTCAGGCGGGGCCATAACAGCAGCAGGGCCAGGGTCAGCGCCCCAATCAACAAATCGGGAGCGTGAAAACCGGGTAGCGCCTGTCCCAACAACCAGATCCGTTCCAGAAAGTGCTCCGGCTGCGCGGCCAGTTGCAGGCCAAAGAAGTCTTTGAATTGCAGACTGGCGATGACCACCGCGATGCCGGTGGTGAAGCCGGTGGTCACGGGATAGGGAATGAACTGAATCAGCTTGCCCATCCGCGCCACGCCCATGCCGATCAGCATGACGCCGGCCATGCATCCGGCGGTCACCAATCCGCCGAGCCCATATTTTTCGGCGATGGGATGCAGGATGACGATGAAGGCGGCGGTCGGGCCGGACACGCTGAAACGGGAACCACCGGTCAGGGCAATCAGCAGACCGGCGACGATGGCGGTGTACAGACCGTACTGCGGCGGCACGCCGCTGCCGATGGCTAGCGCCATGGCCAGCGGCACGGCGACGATGCCAACCGTAATCCCGGCCAGCAAATCGGCTTGCAGCTTGGACAGGTTGTAGCCGCCGCGCAACTTGTCGCGCAGGGCGGTGGCGAAGGGAAGATAAAGCGGATGCTCCTGATCGGGTTTCATGGAGACGGCTTCAACACCTTCTACTGATCAGGATCATCGGTTTTTTCTTTACTGGACTTGGGTTCTCTGACGATATACCCATGTTCGTTTTCCAAATAAAACTTGATGAGTTCAACCGGGATTGATCTTAATTGCGCTAAAAACTCCATGGATTTCTTGAAATTTTCAAATTCGGCAATCGTAATGGTCATGGGATGGCCCCAGCTTTCGGTTAATGGGAACATTATTGAACCTGTAACAACGCCAGCAAGCCTTCCAGCAATTGCACGGGATTCGGTGGACAACCGGGAATGTGCAGATCAACGGGAATGACCTCAGCCACTCCGCCGACGCAGGCGTAGCCGCCGGCGAACACCCCGCCGTCTCGCCCGCAATCGCCGACCGCCACCACCCATTTGGGATCGGGCGTGGCAGCGTAAGTCCGTTCCAGCGCCTCCCGCATGTTGGCGGTGACCGGTCCGGTGACCAGCAGCACATCGGCATGGCGCGGCGAGGCGACGAAGTGGAAACCGAAGCGTTCCAGGTCGTAAAAGGCGTTGTTCAGGGCGTGGATTTCCAGTTCGCAACCATTGCAGGAACCCGCATCTACCTCGCGGATCGCCAGGCTGCGACCCAGCCGTCGCCGCGCGACTTGATCGAGCTTCGCGCCCAATTCGGCCAGGGCTTGCTCGGAGGGAGCCGGCGCGGCGACCGTCAGCGGCAATCGCAATAAATTCTGAAACAGCAGCTTGCGCATGGCGGCATGGCCTACAGATCGTGGCCCGAATACGAGCAATTGAACGACTTGTTGCAGAGCGGAAAATCCGCCACGATGTTGTTTTCGATGGCGGCCTCCAGCAGCGGCCACTGAAACCAGGACGGATCGCGCGGATGGCAACGCACCACCGTACCGTCGGCGGCCAGTCGCAACCAGACCAGCACGTCGCCACGAAAACCCTCGACCAGCGCCACGCCTTCGCAAGGTTGACCGGGCCGGTTCAACGCTCCACGCACCGGACCCGACGGCAACCGCTCCAGAATCCGCTCGATCAACGTCAGGCTCTGTTCGACTTCATGGATGCGCAGCCAGATCCGGGCGTTGACATCGCTCTCGTCCAGCACCGGCGTTGCAAATTCCAGTTGATCGTAGGGTGGATAACCCGGTTGGCGGCGGGCGTCGAAGGCGCGGCCCCCGGCCCGGCCAATCGTCCCGCCACAACCGAACTGTCTGATCAAGGCGGGTCGGACAAAACCGGTGCCCACGGTGCGGTCTTGCAGCGAGGCGGTGTTGTCGTACAGCTCGACCAGCGGGGGAAACCGGCGCCGCAACTCGGCGACCAGCGCGCGCAAGACCTTGGCGCTGTCCGCCGGCAAATCCGCGGCGACGCCGCCGGGAACGATGCAATCCATCAGCAGCCGATGGCCGAAACAGGCCGCGCTGGCGCGCAAGACCCGTTCGCGCAACACCGCGCAATGGGCGAGCATCAGCGCGAAGGCGGCATCGTTGCAGATCGCGCCGATATCGCCAAGATGATTGGCCAGCCGCTCCAGCTCGGCCAGCAGCGCCCGCAGCCAATGGGCGTGGTCGGGTACGATGGTTTCCGTCGCCGCTTCGACCGCGCGGGCGAACGCCAGCGCGTAAGCCACGGTGCTGTCGCCCGACACCCGCCCGACCAGCCGCGCCGCCCGCTCCAGCGCCGCGCCGGTCAACAGGCTCTCGATACCCTTGTGGACGTAGCCCAGCCGTTCCTCCAGCCGGACCACGGCCTCGCCGTTGGCGGTGAAGCGGAAATGGCCAGGTTCGATGATGCCGGCATGAACCGGTCCCACCGGAATCTGGTGCAGGCTTTCGCCTTCCACCGGCAGAAAAGGATAAGGCGGCAACGCGCCGATTGATGGGGTGGCCAGACCCAGAGGATGGGAAACCGGCCAGCGGCCATGATCCAGCCAGGGGCGGGAATCGGGAGCGTCGACCGGCTGCAAGCCCACCAGATCGGCAATGGCGCGCTCCAGCCGCTGCGCCGGCGGATGCAGGCGGCCCACCGAGGGAAACCATCCGTCCGGGCATGGCAGGCTGGCGACGCCCAGCGTTCCGGTCGAGGGTTCATGCGCCGCCAGATGCGCCATGCCGGATTCGCCCCACAACCCCAGCAGTGTCCAGGCGCCGCCGGCCAAGCCTTCGCTCAGGGCAATCCAGAGCTCCGGGGTCACGATCACCCGCGGCCAGGGGCGATGGCCGGCGACCGGTCGACCACCCTCCAGCACGGTCCGCAAAGAGCTGGCGTTCATCGTTTCACCCTCAGCCTAGCAAGACCGCGACATGGAGGAACCAGGCCACCAGCGGCCCTGGCAACCAGATTCCGGCAATCAACACCAGCGCCAGATGCGCCAGCAGCGGCAGGATGCTGGCCTGGACCGGCGCGGCGGGACCACCATCCGGTTTGCCGAACGCCACCCCATGCACCCGCCACAGCAGCGTCCCGAACGCCAGCAACAAGCCGATCACCAGCGGCAGTGCCAGCAGCGGTTGGCGGGCGAAGGTGGAACTCACCACCAAAAACTCGCTCATGAACACGCCAAACGGCGGCATCCCGGCGATGGCGATCACGCCGGCCACCAGCCCCCAGCCCAGCGTCGGATGGGTGACGGTCAGCCCGCGAATGGTGGAAATCCGCTGGGTGCCCTTGACCTGGGAAATATGGCCCACGGCAAAGAAAATCGCCGACTTGGTCAGGCTGTGCATGGTCATGTGCAGCAGCCCGGCGAAGTTGGCCAGCGGCCCGCCCATGCCGAAGGCGAAGGTGATGATGCCCATGTGCTCGATGGAGGAATAGGCGAACAGCCGCTTGATGTCGCCCCGCCGATAGAGCATCAGCCCGGCGAACAGCAGGGACAACAGTCCCAGAATGACCATCAGCGGACCCGGCGCCAGCGCCGCCGGATTGGCGCTCATCAGCATCTTGAAGCGCAGCACCGCGTACAAGGCCACGTTCAGCAGCAAGCCGGACAGCACCGCCGAGATCGGCGTGGGACCCTCGGCGTGGGCGTCGGGCAGCCAGGCGTGCAGCGGGACCAGCCCGGCCTTGGTGCCGTAGCCCAGCAGCAGGAACACGAACGCCAGGTTGAGCAGCGCCGGATCGAAGGCTTTGGCGTGAGCGAGCAGCCGATCCCAGGCCATGGCCGGCAATCCCTCCCCCATCGTCGGCTGCGCCGCCAGGTACACCAGGATGGTGCCGAACAGCGCCAGGGCGATGCCGAGACTGCCCAGAATGAAATATTTCCAGGCGGCCTCCAGCGCGGCCCGGGTCCGGTAGAGGCCGACCATCAGCACCGTAATCAGCGTCGCCAGTTCGATGGCCACCCACAGCAGCCCGATGTTGTTGGCGAGCAGCGCCAGATTCATGGCGAACAGCAACGCCTGATACATCGCGTGATAGAAGCGCAGATACGCCGGGGTCAGCCGTCCGGTGTCCAGCTCGTGGGCGATGTAGCTGGCGCTGAACACGCTGGTGGTGAAACTGACCAGATTGTTCAGCACGATCAGATAGATGTTGAAATCGTCCACCCGCAGGTAGAGATTGGCGTCCGGTCGCGCCTCGAACAGGGTGAAAGCGGCCAGCAGACTCAACAGCGCCGCGCCGACGTTCAGCCGGGCGCCGACCCGGTAACCGGGCAGCAGCACCAGCAGCAGCGCGGTGCTGGCCGGGACGACCAGCAGTGCGGTCACCGCTGAAAAACCCACATCGTTCATTTCCGCCTTCCCTCCCGGAAGGTATCCATCGCCTGCATGTCCACGCTGTCGAAGCGTTCCCGGATGCGGAACAGAAAGACACCGATCACGATCAGCGCGATCAGCACCGAGAAGGCGACGCTGATTTCCACCGCCAGCGGCATGCCGCGCGCCCCGGCGGCGGCCAGCACCAGCCCGTTCTCCAGCGACATGAACCCGACCACCAGGCTGACCGCGTTTTGGCGGGTGACCATCAACAGCAGCCCCAGCAGCACCACCGCCAGCGCGAACGCCAGATCTTCCCGCGCCAGCGCGTCGGCTCCCGCCGTCACCGGCAGCATCACCAGAATCGCCAGCGCCACCAGCGCCGTGCCGGCCAACATGTCCCGACCCACGCCCCCCACCACTTCCAGCGTACGATGAATGCCGAGCCGCTGGACGATGCGGTGCAGCGCGGTCGGAATGACGACCGCCTTGAAGATCAACGCGATTCCCGCCGTGACGTAGAGATGGTGAGCCTCCTGGATATAGGCCTGCCAGCCGACCGCCAGCGCCAGCACCAGCGAGTGCAGGGCAAAGACGTTGAGCAGCGCGTAAACTCGATCCTGGTACAGCAACAGAAAGCTCACCACCACCATGCCGCCCGCCAGCAGATGGGCGATGTCGAACGCCAGACCGCGCATCACAGACTCCGCGACACGAACAGCAACAGGGCGCCCAGCAAACCCAGCATCAGCGCCGCACCCAGAAATTGATCGACGCGGAACACCCGCATCTTGGCGATGCTGGTCTCGAACAGCGCCAGCAGAAACCCGCCGAACGCCAGCTTGGCCAGATACGCGCCCACGCCGATCAGATACGCCGTCAGCCCCTCGCCGACGACCGCCATGCCCCAGGGCGCGAAGATGCAGCCCAGCAACGAGATGTACAGCAACAGCTTGAGCGAAGCGCCCAGTTCGATCAGCGCCAGATGGCGACCGGAATACTCCAGCACCATCGCCTCGTGCACCATGGTCAATTCGAGATGGGTCGCCGGATTGTCCACCGGGATGCGGGCGTTTTCGGCAATCGCCACCATGACCAGCGCCAGCAGTGCCAGCCCCAGCGACACCCGCAGGCCGACCTCGGCGGTCAGCATGAACCGGGCCACGGAGGACAGTTCGGTCGTGCCCGCCAGCAGCGACAGCGTGAACACCATCATCAGCATCGCCGGTTCGGCCAATGAAGCGATCATCATCTCGCGACTGGAGCCGATGCCGCCGAAGCTGGTGCCGACATCGAGACCGGCCAGCGCCAGGAAAAAGCGGGCCGTGCCGAGCAGGGCGACGATGGCGATCAGATCCGCCGTCCAGCTGAACGGCAGGCCGCCGGCGAACGTCGGCACCAGCGCCGCCGCCACCCACAGGGCGGCGAAGATCAGATAGGGCGCCACCCGAAACAGCCAGGAGGCGGAATCGGCCAGGACCACTTCCTTGCGCAACAGTTTGAACAGGTCGCGGTAGGGTTGCAGCGGCGACGGGCCGCGCCGGCGCAGCAACCGCGCCTTGAACACGCGGACCCAACCCGTCAGCAACGGCGCCAACAACAGCATCAGCAGCATTTGACAGCCCTGCACCAGATAGTCGGCGATCAGCGCCATAGGACCATCCCCAGCAGCAGCAGCACCAGCGCGCCGAACACCAGGCTCAGGTAACGGCGAATCGTGAGGTATTGCAGGTAGTTGAAGCGGGTCGAGATCGCCACCACGGCATTGGCGACGGGGGCGTAGCCGCGCTCCCAGACCGGGTCGTGCAATTCAACCTCCAGCCGCGCCGGGCGCGAATCGCCGGGCGGCGGCATCGTGACCCGTTCCCGCGCCTGGAACACGATGCTGCCGAATACCCGGCGGATCGGCTGGGCGAAGCTGCCGGCGGTGTACTGCGTCGCGGGGCTGGCCTCGGGAAAACCGCAGTCCCAGGCGGGACCGCGCCGCGCGGCGTTGGAGGCCAAGCGGTGAATCAGGCCGGCGGCGACGGTTCCCGACAGCGCCATGAACAGCAGCACCAGCAGGCCGTTGTAGGTGCTTTTCACCTCGCCCACCGGCACCAGCGTCAGCCAGGGTTGGCTGTACTGGGCCGCCAGTCGGGCGCCGCCGTTGAGCAGACCGACCACCGGGGCCAGCCCGTCCACCACCAGTCCCGGCAGGATTCCAGCCAGCAGGCACAACGTCGCCAGCGCGAACAAGGCGCTCAGCGAATAGCGGTCGGTCTCTCGCGCCCGGGCGGCGGCGGGTGAACGCGGACGGCCCAGAAAGGTGATGCCGAAGGCTTTGACGAAGCAGGCGGCGGCCAGCGCGGCGGACAGGGCCAGCAGCGCCCCGACCGCCGGCACCAGGAACCTGAGCAGCCATTGCGGCAATTCGGGACTGATCAGAATGGCCTGGAAAGTCAGCCACTCGGAGACGAAACCGTTCAGCGGCGGCAGCGCCGAAATCGCCGCCGCGCCGATCAGAAACGCCAGCGCGGTCCACGGCATCGGGTGGATCAGGCCGCCCAGCCGCTCCATGTCGCGCTCGCCGGTGGCGGTCAGCACCGCGCCCGTACCGAGAAACAGCAGGCTTTTGAACAGCGAGTGATTGAGGACGTGAAACAGCGCGGCGGTCAGCGCCAGGGCGGCGATTGAGTACATCTGATTGGCCTGAAACGCCAGTGCCAGGCCCAGGCCGATGAAGATGATGCCGATGTTTTCCACCGTGTGATAGGCGAGCAGCCGTTTCAGGTCGTGCTGCATCAGCGCGTACAGCACCCCCAGCACGGCGGTGATGCCGCCCAGGGCCAGCACCACCCCGCCCCACCACCATACGACCGGTTCGCCCAGCAGGTCGAACACGATGCGGATGAAGCCGTACACCGCGACTTTGGTCATCACGCCGCTCATCAGCGCCGAAACGTGGCTGGGCGCGGCGGGATGGGCCAGCGGCAGCCAGACGTGCAGCGGGACCAGGCCGGCCTTGGAACCGGCCCCCAGCAGCGCCAGGATCAACACCAACGCCGCCAGACCCGGCGTTGGCTGGCCGGCGCGAATGGCGGCGAAATTGTAACCGCCGTCGGGACCGGCCAGCAGGCCGAAGGTCAACAGCAGCGCCAGCGTGCCGAAACAAGCCATGACCAGATACAGATAGCCGGCGCGGGCGTTGGCGGGATCCTGATGATGGGCCAGGACCAGCGCCCACGAACTCAGCGACATGAATTCCCAGGCGAACAGGAACGTAAAGGCGTCGTCGGCCAGCAACACCAGGTTCATGCCGGCCAGAAACGCCGGGAAAAACGGTAGCACCCGCTCGGGCGCGTGCTCGTGCTGGCCGTAGCCCAGGGCGAACAGGCTGGCGACGCCGCCGCTCAGGTTGGCCACGATCAGGAAAAAGGCCGACAGCGCATCCAGCCGGAAATGCGCGCCCAGCCAGGGCAACCCCAGCGGCAACGCGAGTGTCGCCGGCACGGCAGCGGTCAGCAGATGCGCCAACGCCAGCCCGAGTGTGACGGCGGCGATGGTCAGCGTGACGCCATAGACGAGGCGGCTGCAACCGGGCCGGTGCGCCGCGGCGACCGCGTACCCGCCGACAGCGAGCAGAACCAAGGGCAAACTCAACAGCAGTGGCAACGGCATGATGGCGAAACCCACTTCCTCTGACATGCGCCGATTCGCGGGATGATCGGCAGTTCAGCGTTTCAACCGGACCCCGCGCCCACCGCCTTCGCTGACGCCGCCCTCGCCGATCAACTCCACTCCAGCGGCATCGAGCGCGGCGATGAGCTTGACCAGGGAATCGACGTTGCCGCGGATGGTGCCATCGCTGGCTTCCATCCGCTGGATGGTCGGCAGGGATAAATCGGCGGCTTCCGCCAGCGCGCGCTGGTCCATGCCCAGCAATGCCCGCGCCGCTTTCAACTGGGCCGCCGTGATCATAATGAAGACCGGAGTTTCATATATAACTTTAATTATTATCTATTAAATTTTAAAATACAATAATAAATATAAGATACTAATGTTTTATACATCATTTTAATTCATCGCCGCCACTGGGCCAGATCGCGGCGACGGACCTTGCCGTTGGCGGTGCGCGGCAGGCTGTCGGTGAAGATGATCTCGCGGGGACATTTGTAGGCGGCCAGATGCTCGTGGGCGTGGGCCAGCAGCGGCGCGGCGTCCAGCCCGTCCGGCTCGTCGGGATCGCGCGGCACGACAAAGGCCGCGATGATCGAGACGCCTTCGCGCACCGCCAGTTCGGTCACCGCCACCTCCGCCACCGCCGGATGCCGGCTCAGGCAGTGCTCCACCTCCAGCGGCGAGACCCGGTAGCCCATGGCGTTCATCACGTCGTCGTTGCGACCGTGATAGATCAGGTAGCCGTCGGGATCGAAGTGCGCCAGATCGCCGCCGATGAACCACTCGCCCCGGTAGACCAGTTCTTCCTCGTCTGGCCGGTTCCAGTAGCCCAGCATCAGGCCCGGATCGCTGCGATGCACGGCCAGCAGCCCGGTCTCGCCCGGCGGCAGCGGCTCCTCTCCGCCCTCGACCGGCAGCGCCGCCACGCAGCGTCCCCTCTGCGGCTTGCCGGGACTGCCCGGCTTCACCGGTACGCTGGGCGACGAGGAGACGTAGGTGGAACATTCGCTCATCCCCAGCGCCTCGTACAGTTCCCTGCCGGTCGTCGTCCGCCACTGTTCCAGCAGGGCGGCGCTCAGCGCCTCGCCGGCGGTCAGGCCGTGGCGCAGGCTGGACAGATCGAACGCACGCAGATCGTTGTATTTCAGAATCTGCCGGTACAGACCCGGCACCGCCGCGAACAGGGTCGCCCGAAACTTTTCCATCAGTACCGGCCAGATCGTGACATCGCGCGGACCGTTGTACAACACCGCCGTCGCGCCGTTGGCCCAGGGATCGGTCAGCCCGACCCCGAGCGTGTAGGTCCAGTTAAACGCCCCGGCGTGCAGGATCACGTCATCGGGGCGAATGCCATACCAACCCTGGTACATCGGGCGTCGTCCCCAGGCCGAGCGCTGAGCGTGCAACACCCCCTTGGGCTGACCGGTCGTGCCGGAGGTGTAGACGAGAAAGGCCGGATCGTCGGCGGCGGTATCGGCGTAAGCCAACGGCTCATGATCGGTTCGCAGCGCCGCGAATTCGGCGGGACCGAGCGTCCGCACGCCCGGCGGCGGCTGGATCGCCAATTCCCCCGACATCGCCAGCACGCGGGCGCCGGAATCGGCCAGCAGAAAATCGGCTTCTTCCTCGGTCAATTGCGCCGAGGACGGCAGCGGCACGCAGCCGGCGGCGATGGCGCCGAAGAACAGCAGGGCGTAATCGCTGGTGTTGCCCATGCGGATCATCAATCGCGCACCCGGTTCCAGACCCAAACCGCGCAGCCCCGCCGCGACCCGCCGCACCGCATCGTCCAGTCGCGCGTAGGTCCAGCGCTCCGCCCGTTCGACCGGAGCCCGAGCGTCCGACACCACGATCAGCGCCACCTTGTCCGGGGTGGCTCTTGCCGCTGCTTCCAGACAATAGCGGGCCATGTTGAACCGCGCCGGCGGCAGTTCGCCGGCATAGCCTCGTTGGTCTGTCGTCATCGCTTCACTTCCAGAAATCCGGCAGGAACAGCAGCAACAGCGGGAACACTTCCAGCCGCCCGACCAGCATGGCCAGCGACATCAGCCAGGTGGCGGCGTCGTTCAGCGGGCTGAAACCGACCGCCGTTTCGCCCAAACCGATGCCCATGTTGTTCAGGCAACCCGCCACCGTACCGAACGCCGTCACCAGGTCCACGCCGGTCGCCGCCAATGCCAGCGAGAAAAAGCAGTAGCTGAAGATGTATAAATAATAGAATCCCCAGACGGCCTGCATCACGCGGTCGGGAATCGGGTGATTGCCCAGCTTGACCGCGATCTGCGCGGACGGGCGAATCAGCAGCCGAGCCTCGCGCACGCTTTGCTTGTACAACAGCAGGAAGCGGATGGCCTTGATGCCGCCGCAGGTCGAGCCGACGCAGCCGCCGAAGAAACTACCCAGTAACAGCAGCAGCGGCACGAAAATCGGCCAGTCCGCCGGGTAACCGATGGTCCCCAGTCCGTTGTCGGTGATCACCGAGGCGGCCTGGAAAAACCCATGGTAAAAGGATTCCCACAACGGAAACTTGCCGCTGAGATACAGATAGAGGCAGGCGGTCGCGATGATCCCGCCGAACACCGCCATGCAGAACCTGAACTCGGCGTCGTGAAGGATTGCCTTGATACTGCGGGAGCGCCAGGCCAGGAAAAATAGAGCGAAATTAACCGCCGCCACCAGAGAGAAAAACCCGGCGACCAGTTCGATGGCCGGACTGTTGAAATAACCGATGCTGGCGTCATGAGTGGAAAAACCGCCCAGCGCCAAGGTGGCGAAACTATGGCAGATGGCGTCGAAAAAGCTCATCCCCGCCGCCCAGAACGACAACGTGCAAACCACGTTCAGACCGACGTAGATATACCAGAGATTCTTGGCGGTCTCGGTGATGCGCGGCGTGAGTTTTTCATCCTTCATCGGCCCCGGCGTTTCCGCCTTGTACAACTGCATGCCACCGATGCCCAGCATGGGCAGTAGGGCCACCGCCAGCACGATGATGCCCATGCCGCCGAGGAAGTTCAGTTGCGCCCGATAGTAGACTATCGCCTTGGGCATGGCATCGAGGCCGGAGAGTACGGTGGCGCCAGTCGTGGTCAGACCGGAAACGGTCTCGAACACCGCGTCCACCAGCGGCATGTGCGGGTTGTCGGACAGCATGAACGGCAGCGCGCCGATCAGCGACAGCAGGAACCAGAACGCCACCACCACCACGAAGCCGTCCCGGTTGCGCAGATCGATCTTGAACCGGCACACCGGCAACCAGAAAATCAGGCCCAGTCCCAGCATGGCCCCCATCGCTTCCGCGAACGGCAGGACCACGTCGTAACCGTCGTACCACCAGGCCACGGCCATCGGCGGCAACATGGTGGCGCTGAACAGGATCATCAGCACCCCGACCATGTACAGCGCCGTTCTGAGCGGTGACCGCCGGTAAGCGACTTGCCGCTTTTTCCCGCCGGTCGTCGTCCGACCGGGAAACTCGGCGACGGCTATCGTATCGGGCTTGGGCAAGTCGATGGCTGGCGACTGCCCGGCATCCCCCTGTTCGTCGAAATCGGCTTCTTTCACCTTGACCCAACCTTTGTTTATTTCCAGAAATCCGGCAGGAACAGCAGCAGCAACGGAAAAATTTCCAGCCGCCCGACCAGCATGGCCAGCGACATCAGCCAGGTGGCGGTATCGTTCAGCACGCTGAAGCCGACCGCCGTCTCGCCCAAACCGATGCCCATGTTGTTCAGGCAGGCCGCGACCGATCCGAACGCCGTCACCAGGTCCACGCCGGTCGCCGCCAGCGCCAGCGAGAAGGCGCAATAGCAAAAGATGTACAGGTAATAAAATCCCCACACCGCCTGCATGACCTGATCGGGAATGGGATGGTCGCCCAGCTTGACCGCGATCCGGGCGGTCGGCCGGACCAGCAACCGGGTCTCGCGCACGCTCTGTTTGTACAGTAGCAGGAAACGGATGGCCTTGATGCCGCCACAGGTCGAGCCGACGCAGCCGCCGAAAAAGCTGCCCAGCAACAACAGCAGCGGGATGAACGCCGGCCAACTCTCGTGGGTGGGATAGCCCGCCGTGACCAGCCCGGTACCGCTGATAATCGAAATGCCCTGGAAAATCCCGAGGTGAAGGGATGTCCACCACGACGCTCCATCCAGGTATAGATGCAGGCAGGCCAGGGCGACGATCCCGGCCACCACTTTCATGCAGAACCTGAACTCGGCGTCGTGGTACACCGCCCTGAGGCTGCGCGAACGCCAGGCCAGAAAGTACAGAGCGAAGTTGACCATGGCCACCAGCATGAAAAAAACGGTGATCCACTCGAACACCGGATTCTGGAAATGGCCGATGCTGGCATCATGGGGCGCCAATCCCCCCAGCGCAATGGTGGTAAAGCTGTAGCAAACCGCGTTGAACGGACTCATCCCCGCCGCCCAATATGCCAGGAAGCACGCAAAATTGAGCCCGACGTAGATGTACCACAGGTTTTTGGCGGTCTCGGTGATGCGAGGCGTCAACTTTTCGTCCTTCATGGGTCCGGGGGTTGACGCCCGGTAAAGCTGCATACCGCCAATACCCAGCATCGGCAGCAGGGCCACCGCCAGCACCACGATGCCGATCCCGCCCAGAAAATGCAGCTGTGCCCGATAATACAGAATCGACTTGGGCATCCGGTCCAGCCCGGAGAGCACGGTCGCGCCGGTGGTAGTCAGACCGGAAACGGTCTCGAACACCGCGTCCACGAACCGCATGTGCGGATGATCGGACAGCATGAACGGCAAGGCGCCCAGCAGCGACGACAACACCCAGAACGCCACCACCAGGATGAATCCGTCCCGGTTGCGCAGATCGATCCTGAACCGGCACACCGGCAGCCAGCACAACAGGCCTATCGCCAAGCTCGCTGCCAGCGCTTTCGCGAACGGCAGGACCACGCCGTAGCCGTCGTACCACCAGGCCACCCCCATCGGCGGCAACATCGTGGCGCTGAACAGGATCATCAGTACGCCAACCATGTACAGCGCCGTCTTGAGCGGTGACCGCCGCTGGCCGCTTCGCCGTGCTTTTTTGCCGATATCCGTTCTGATCAGAAGGGGCTGGGCCTCGGCACCGTCGGCCAGACCTGGCAACCTCGACGACGGCGCCCGCCCGGTTTCCGAGTCGGCCAATTCGACTTCGGCGCCGCGCTTCTTCTCCGCGGGTGTATGCTCCACGGCCTCAATACGCGAGGTTTCATCGCTCATAGGGTTTGACGGCTCGCTCTCCGGATACCTTGCATTAACGGCCAAGTGATTGTTGAACTAAAATATAAATGGCGGTTTTCCCGCCCCGCAGGCAAAGTTTGGACTGTTTTTTCCACAACCACCGCCGGTTTGCGCTACCGTGGCGCATACCGGAACAGCCGGGAAAATCCGTTTGCAGGCGCGGCGAATGACCATGTTATGGTGTATGAGATATTATGGTCGGTAAAAACCGGCCTGACTGTATGATATAGTTCACAAGTACGGCAATTTTGTTACTAACGGCGAAGACGGGTCTAATCAGCATCACAGCCTGTCGGGCGTAAGGACCACTCCTGATCGCACCCGATCTTCGCTCGTGACCCGTGGCCGGCATCCCGGCCGGTATCGATCATGTCGTCAAGGAGCAATCCATGAAATTCACCAGCCCCGCTTTGCGCGACCGGCACCCGATCCCCGCCGAATATGCCTTCGGCGTACCCGATCCCCAATGCCATGTCGCGCTCGGCTCCAATATCAACCCGCCGCTCGAATGGAGCGACCTGCCGGCTGGCACCCGCTCCCTGGTGCTGATTTGTCACGACAAGGATGTACCGACCCGCGCGGATGATGTCAATCAGGAAGGACGGCAAGTGCCCGCCGACCTGCCACGCACCGATTTTTATCACTGGATTCTGGTGGATCTCTCGCCAGAACCGGCGCGAATTCAGGCGGGCGAATTCTCCGAAGGCGTAACGTCCGGCGGTAAACCGGGACCGGCTGGCCCTCGGGGCACCCGCCAGGGCATCAACAATTACCGGGAATGGTTCGCGGGCGATTCCGCCATGGCCGGGCGCTATTTCGGCTACGACGGACCCTGCCCGCCCTGGAACGACACCATCGTTCATCATTACATTTTCACGCTCTACGCGCTCGATGTGGAGCGCTGCCCGGTAGAGGGCGAGTTCACGGGACCCGAGGTGCTGGCTGCAATCGCCGGGCACGTACTGGATCAGGCCAGCTTCACGGCCACCTATAGCCTGAACCCAGCCGTACCGGCCTGAGCGTCCAGTCCATGCCTGTCACTCCCGCCCAAATTCGGCAGCACGGTCTTTCCGCATCAACCAGACACTCCGCGGGCTGGCATGGCCGGCGGCTCCCCAGCACCCCACACTCGCCAAGAGGTTGCCATGAGTTTTACTGATCCCCCAGGCGTTGAAAAACGCCGGCTCAAGCGTTGGTATCTGGTCCTGTATCTGCGGGTTTATGATCAGGATACCAACGAACTGCTGGGGCATATCGTCGATATCAACAAGGAGGGGATGCGGCTGGTCAGCGATAAACCTCTGCCCCTCAGCCGTACCTTTCGGCTATGGGTGGATGTTCCCAAGGAAGGCGCCTCGCGCCAACGCATCGAATTGGAAGCGGAAAGCCTCTGGACCGGGCGGGATGTCAATCCAGATTTCTACGATACCGGCTTCCGAATGCTCAACATCAGCACGCAAGCGCTGCTCCAGCTCCAACTGCTGATCGAGGAGTTCAAGTTCTGAAGCGTCGCTGCCCAGCATGATCGACGACCGTCGGGCGCGCCAGGCGCGCCCGCGTCACTAAATGGACGGCTGTCTTTCGGTACGCGCCATTGCCGGGATTTCACTCGACCGCCGCTGCCTACGCTGAAAATTATTTTTCACAAAAACTGGCATTTAATATGCATCATTTCAAATAACGCATGTGCGTGGACCGGCCCGAACGCTGGATTCGGGCGGAAATCGAGGATCGAACCGAGGTGATGCCATCATGTCATTAGCTATCGCAGCCGACAAAGCGCTGGTATGGGATAACCAGCAGACCAAAATGGTGCCGAAAATCCGGGTGGCGGTAAGTCTGGTAGGCAATCAGGGCGGTATCTACCGCGAAGCGGGACCGCTGTATGTGGAAACCGCCCAGGAAGTGTTCGAGGCGGTGCAGTTGCTACGAGCCCGACTGATCAAGTCGTTGATGTCCGGGGTGGAATAGGCGCGACGAGGGCCAGGGTATGGCAAGCCATTTCATTATTCCACACCATTTCTTTTTCCTTCCAATCCGCGCAGCCTGAGCACATCAGGCTGCCGCCCTCCTGGCGCAGCCATTCTTCACCGCAAGCCCCTTTGCCAAGGCCGATCACAGCGGCTCGGCAGCGGTTGAAAGCGCTGGCGATTGCCATCGGGTTCAATCTGGCCCGGGTTGTCCGCTTTCATTTGGACATTGCCATTCGCTCGATGACAGGCTTCCGCTTGCGTTGTCCATTCGGTTCGTGACCGCCCTTCGCCCGCCCCATGAGGGAGGTTGACGCCCTGTCCTGGTGCACCCTGCTTCCCGCGCGGAGCAGGTCGAGTCCGTCAAGTCAGCATCAATACTTGACCGAGCAACCGTAGGGCCGGGTCACGGGCGCGCTGATCGGCTGGCCGGCGGCCCGTTCCTTCAGAGCGACGCGTACGTACTGGGTGGCCTTGGGAATATCGGCCGGGTCGGCGGTGGCCAGGCTGTCGATGCCGCCCATGTAAACCAGCTTCCCCGCTTCATCGATGATGTACAGGTGGGGCGTGGTTTTTGCCCCATAGGCCCGACCGATCCGACCCTCGGGGTCGAGCAGGACGGCGTGAGGCACGGCCTGACGCGAACGAGTCAGTTCATCCGCTTCGGTGGGACTGACGTGGCCCTGCTGGCCGGGGGCCGAGGAGATCACCGACAGCCAGATCACGCCCTGGGCCGCCGCTTCCCGCTGCTGGTCCTGCATGTTGTCCGCGCCATAGTGCTTGCGGACGTAGGGGCAGTCGTGATTGGTCCATTCCAGCACCACGGTCTTGCCCCGGTAATCCGCCAGCGGATGGGTCTTGCCCTGGGTGTCCACACCCGTGAAGTCGGGCGCCGGCTCGCCCACGCGTGGCGCGGCAACCGCACTGCCGGCAACAAGGGCCAGGGTGATCAGGAAGAAACGGAAGAACGCTTGCAACATGATCTTTCTCCACAGGTTTCAAAGAGCTTCAAGGGCTTGGGCGACGATGCCTTCCGTCAGCAACTGGGGCAGTACGACCGGTGTTTCGCGCGCCGGCGCATACCACAGATACAGGGGAACGCCGCTCCGCCCGTGGCGTTCCAGTTGGCGGGTGATCACCGGGTCGCGCCGCGTCCAGTCCGCCACGAGGTAGGCCACGGCCCGGTCGGCGAACAACCGCCGGGTGTTTTCCGTGGCCAGGGCCACCCGCTCGTTGACCTGGCAGGTGATGCACCAGGCCGCGGTGAAGTTGACGAACACCGGGCGTCCCGCCGCCGTGAGTTCCCGCACCCGCGCTTCGGACCAGGCCAGACGCTCCGAATCGGCGCGGGTGGGCGCGGGGCCATCCGGCCCTGCGACAGGGCGCAGGAGCAGCAGCAGAACGACGGTCAGGGCAGCGCCCAGCAGGCCAAGCCGCCAACCCCGGGGCTGCCACTGCCCATACAGCCAGGCGGCCAGGGCCACCACCACCAGACCGGCCAGGGCCGCCCCGTAGGCGCGGGCGTCGGTCTGCTGGCTGAGCACCCACAGCAGCCAGGCAGCGGTGGCATACAGCGGGAACGCCAGCGCCTGCTGGAAGCGTTTCATCCACGGTCCCGGTTTGGGCAGCCAGCGGACCTGAGCCGGCCAGAGACTCAGCAGCACCACGGGCAGCGCGAAACCGACCCCGAGCGCCAGGAACACCGCGAGCGCTTCGCCGGCCGGGCGGGTGATGGCGAAGCCCAGAGCCGTCCCCATGAAAGGGGCGGTGCACGGACTGGCCACCACGGCGGCCAGGACACCGGTGGCGAAAGTATTGAACAGTCCGCTGCCGGCGGTCAGGGCTTGACCCGCCCCCATCAGCCCCGCGCCCACGGCGAACACCCCCGACAGGTTGAGGCCCACCAGCAGCATGAGGTAGGCCAGCAGCGTGACCAGTACGGGGGACTGGAGTTGAAAGCCCCAGCCCAGGGAAGCGCCGCCCGCCCGCAACAGCAGCAGGGCCGCCGCCAGGGCCAGGAAACTGAGCAGGATGCCCGCGCCATAGCTCAGGCCGTGTCCGACCCGGCGCCGGTGATTGGCCCCGGCTTCGCGGACGAACCCCAGCACCTTGATGCCCAGCACGGGCAGAACGCAGGGCATCGCGTTCAGGATCAGGCCGCCCAGGAAGGCGAAGCCCAGCGCCGCCAGCAAGCCCAGGGTTTCGCTGGCCCCGGTCGCCGCCGGCTGCGCTTCCAGCCGTACCGCATAGCCCCGACGGGTCAGCGCG
>DGFE01000174.1:0-6053 GCA_002391525.1 Competibacteraceae bacterium UBA3908 | reverse complement strand
GGGGCAGATCGCCGGCGGGTACGCGGAGCGCCAGACCGTCGGCGGCGGTTTGCCTGCTTTGCGCGCCGCTGGGGTCCACCGGCCCCCACTCGTAGGCGGCAAACCAGACCTCGGCGCGGTCGTCCACCGCCAAACCGGGCACTTCCAGGGTAATCGTCCGGGCATCGCCCGCCAGGCGATAGCGGCCCGTTACGCGGTCGGCTTCGGGCCATTGCGCCCGGGCGGCGGCGAATAGCCGCCGGGTTTCGGCATCCGCGACAGCGGAGCTATCGGGATGAGGCAGTTGGAGGGTGAAGCGTCCGGTTTCGGGAATGCACTCCACCCGGCAGACCAGCCATTCGGCGGCGGCGGTGAGAGTCAGCGGGCCGGCGGACAGCGGGCCCTCGGGTACCCGAACCGGCGCGAGTAACGTCACGGCCTCTTCATAACCGTAGTTGGTCAGCGGCCCGACCGGGATGCGCTGGGGGACTGGCCAGTGGAGGTCGCCGGCGGTCCAGCCTTCGGGTAGCGTCCAGCGGATGACCGGGACCGCGCCCGAGGCGCCGGGATTGCGCCAGTACACATGCCAGTGCGGAATCAGCTCGAAGCGCAGGCCGAGCCACAGGGTTTGCCCTGGCGTGGCCTGGGGCCGCTCGCTCAGCAGGGTCACCGTGGCGTGCGCGGTCGAGACCGTCGCCGCGCCGTGGGCGGGCGGGACTGCCAGCGCCAGGAACCAGAGACACAGGAATAACGGGAAACAACAGCCTGCTTTCATAAGGTTCATGTCTTTTCCCGCTCAGAACCGGCAACGGCCTTGGTGGAGATCGCTCACCTCTATGCAACAACGGTTCTCGTAGGACATGGCGACGAGTCGTATGGGCGGATTTCCGTATTGGATGCACGGACGCCCGTCGGGTTTCCAGCGGGTGGAGAGTCAAGCGATCACCAAGGCTCGTATCATACGCACGCCGCCGCGAGCAGCGCCGCCATCTCCCCTCGCTTGTGCGCGCCCCCCGTCAAGCCGCCGCGAGCGCCGCCACTTCTTCGGGCCGATACACGGCGCCGATCTCGGTGCTTTGCGTCAGCGTCACCACGCGCGGCTTGGGGTAGTGGATGTCGCTGCGGCGCGCGATCACCTCCAGCACCGCATGGCGCTCAGGCAAGTTCCAGATTGAGCGGTTCGCCGGTCTCGGCGGCGCAGGCGGCGGCGGTGAGCACCACATCGGTGGAGGAGTTCAGCGCGGTTTCAGCCGAGTCCTGCACCACGCTGATGACGAAGCCGATCGCCACGACCTGCATCGCCACGTCGGTCGCGATGCCGAACAGCGCCGTCGCCATCGGGATCAGCAGCAGCGAGCCGCCCGCTACCCCCGACACGCCGGCGGCGGCGAACGAGGACACGATGCACAACAGCAGCGCGGTCGGGATATCCACCTGGATACCGAGGGTGTGGGCGGCAGCAAGCGTCATCACCGAGATCGTGATCGCCGCGCCGGCCATGTTGACCGTGGCGCCCAGCGGGATGGAGATCGAATAGGTATCCTCGTGCAGACCCATCCGCTTGCACAGTTCCATGTTGACGGGGATGTTGGCCGCCGAGCTGCGGGTGAAGAAGGCGGTCACCGCACTTTCGCGCAGGCAGGTGAACACCAGCGGATAGGGGTTGCTGCGGATCTTCCAGAACACGATCAGCGGGTTCACCACCAGCGCGACGAACAGCATGCAGCCGACGATGACGAGCAGCAGGCGGCCGTAGCCGAGCAGCGCATCGAGGCCGGAGTCGCCCAGCGTGCCGGCCACCAGGCCGAAGATGCCCAGCGGCGCGAAGCGGATGACGACATGGACGATGCTGGTGACCGCGTCGGCCAGGTCGTTCAGCATGGCCCGCGTCGCGGCATTGGCGTGGCGCAGGACCAGGCCGAGGCCGATCGCCCAGGCCAGGATGCCGATGAAGTTGGCTTCCATCAGAGCCTTGACCGGGTTGGTGACAGCGCTCAGCAGCAGATTCTTGAGCACCACGATGATGCCGCCCGGCGGGGCGCCAGCGGCCGCAGGCGCGTTGAGCACCAGCGTGGTGGGAAAGGCAAAACTGGCGATGACGGCCACCAGCGCGGCGGCCAGCGTGCTGATCACGTAGAGCATCAGGATGGGGCGGATGTGGGTGGGCTGGCCATGCTCATGGCTGGCGATGGAGGCCATCACCAGCACGAAGACCAGGATCGGCGCGACCGACTTGAGGCCGGCGATGAATAGATCGCCCAGTATCGCCACCGCTTTGGTCGCCTCGGGTGCGACCATGGCCAGGATGATGCCCAGGACGAGGCCGATCGCGATCTGGGAAATGAGGCTCAGGCGCATCAGGCGCTGAAGAGCCGTGGGAGCCTCAATGGTCGTTTCAGTGGTCATCAGTGTATCTCCTTTGGGGTTGGTGGTTTGGATCAAGGGATGCCCGTCAGGGGCTTCAGCAGAGCGCGCCGGTAGCGCGTTCAGCATTCGGGGAAGCTGACGGCGAGGCCGCCACGCGAGGTTTCTTTGTACTTGTCCAGCATGTCACGGCCGGTGTCGCGCATGGTGCGGATCGCCTGGTCGAGCGAGATGGCGTGCGCACCGTCGCCGCGCAGGGCGAGCTGGGCGGCGTTGATCGCCTTGATCGAGGCCATCGCGTTGCGCTCGATACAGGGCACCTGCACCAGGCCGCCGACCGGATCGCAGGTCAGGCCGAGGTTGTGCTCGAGGCCGATCTCGGCGGCGTTCTCGACCTGCTCGGGCGTGCCGCCGAGCACTTCGGCCAGGCCGGCGGCGGCCATCGCGCAGGCGGAACCCACCTCGCCCTGGCAGCCGACCTCGGCGCCGGAGATCGAGGCGTTCTTCTTGCACAGCACGCCGACCGCCGCCGCAGCCAGCAGGAAGCTGTCCACGTCGCGCGCGCCGCTGCCCGGCATGAAGTTCATGTAGTAGTGCAGTACCGCCGGGATGATGCCCGCCGCACCGTTGGTCGGCGCGGTGACGACGCGGCCGCCACCGGCGTTCTCCTCGTTGACGGCGAGCGCGTACAGGTTGACCCAGTCGAGCGCCGCCATCGTGGCGCTGATCAGGTTGCGCCTGGCGGCGCGTTCGCTCAGCTTGCGGTACAGGGTGGGAGCGCGCCGGCGCACGTCGAGCCCGCCGGGCAGCACGCCTTCCTGGGTGATGCCGCGCGCGACGCAGCCGCGCATGACGTCCCAGATGCGCTGCAGCGCCGCCCGCGTTTCCGCCTCGCTGCGCCAGGCGCTTTCGTTGGCGAGCATCAGCTCGCTGATGCGCAGGCCGTGGCGGCGGCACTGCGCAAGCAGCTCGGCGCCGGTGTCGAACGGATAGGACAGGACGACCTCGGCCTGGGCAGACGCTCCCGACCGCGCCTGCGTCTCGTCGACCACGAAACCGCCACCGACCGAGTAGTAGGTATTCTCGTAGAGCACACCCGCCTCGCCACGCGCGGCCAAACGCATCGCGTTGGGGTGGTAGGGCAGGCTCACCGGCAGCAGGCGCAGGTCGCGCGCCCAGTCGAAGGGTACGGCCACCGCACCGGCCAGCGGCAGGCTGCCCTCGTTGCGCACGCGGTCGACCGCCGAAACCACGAAGTCGGGATCGACCTCGTCTGGCCGCGCGCCCATCAGGCCGGCGACCACCGCGCGGTCGGTGCCGTGGCCGATGCCGGTCGCCGACAGCGAGCCGTACAGCTTCACTTCGATGCGGCGCACCTGCGCCAGCAGCCCTTGCTGCGCCAGCGCGGCGGCGAAATCGTGGGCCGCGCGCATCGGCCCAACGGTATGCGAACTGGACGGCCCAATGCCGATCTTGAACAAATCGAGGATGCTAATGGACATGGACGGCTCTGGTTGGAATCGGGTATTGATTTAATGAATCTAACCGCGAAAATAGTTATGATTGCATCAGTGTATTTTTCATGGGCAGTTAACGCACATCAAGCGATAGTTTTTTATTAAAACTTTAGAATTTCTAAACCATGAACCGCGCTGCGCCCTCGCAGATCCATACCCGGCTGAGAGTGTTCCTCGCCGCCGCCCGCCATCTGTCCTTCACCCACGCGGGTGAGGAACTGCACATCACCACCGGCGCCGTGAGCCAGCAAATCAAGCTGCTGGAGGACTGGCTCGGGCAGCGGCTGTTTCGCCGTCTGCCACGGCGCATCGAACTGACCGACGCGGGCAATCGCCTACTGGCGGCGGCTGACCCCGCCTATGCGGCGGTGGACCTGGCGATCGGCCGCCTGCGCCGCGGCGCGCTCAGCGGCGTGGTGCGCGTGCGCACCTTGCCGTCCTTCCTCGCGACCTGGCTGGTGCCCCGGCTGCCCAAGCTGATGCGGCAGTTTTCGCAGATCGAACTGCAGTTGGAGGCGGAGGACAGCTCGCGCTCGCTGCGCGAAGGCGAGTTCGATCTCGCCATCGACCTCAATGACGGCAGCTATCCGGGTTTCCAGAGCACGTTCCTGATCGAGGAGGAGATCTTTCCGGTGTGCTCGCCGCTGCTGCTGCGCGACCGCCCGCCGCTCGATTCGCCCGACGACCTGCGCCACTACCCCTTGCTGCACGACATGACGGCCTGGCGCGACAGCACGCCCTATGCGGAATGGGAGCGCTACCTGAAAGCGATCGGCGCCCCGCAGGTCGAGGTGCGGCGCGGCTACATGCTCAACCGCAACCACATCACGATACAGTGCGCGATCGCCGGCATGGGCGTGGCGATCGCGCGCCGCACGCTGATCACCGACGAACTCGACAGCGGCCGGCTGGTGGCGCCGTTCCGGCAGACGGTGCGCACCGGCAAGCGCTACTGCCTGGTGTACTCGGCCGGCGCGCTCGCCGATCCGCGCGTGGCCACGGTGCATGACTGGATCGCGGCCGAGGCGCGCGGCGCGCAGGCAGCGGACACGCCGGAACCCCACGCCGCTCCCGCCGCCGGTGCATGATGCGCGCCGACGCGGCGACACCCCGCTCCTTGCCCAAACTGGATGAAGCGGCCAAAACATTGTCATAGGATTCAACCAAAGACATGAGATAAAGGAAGCTCCGCGATGACGCACTACCTGCACCACACGCTGAAGCCCTTCCAGGCTGGCGCCCGGCAAGGCCAGTTCTATTCGTTGCCAGAGCTGGCGAAAACCTACCCCAACGTCAACCGGCTGCCGGTGGCGATTCGTATCGTGCTGGAATCGGTCCTGCGCAACTGCGATGGCCAGAAAGTCACCGCGGCGCACGTCGAGCAGCTCGCCAACTGGCAGCCGAACACCGAGCGGGTCGACGAGATCCCGTTCGTCGTCGCCCGCGTGGTGTTGCAGGATTTCACCGGCGTGCCGCTGCTGGCCGACCTGGCGGCGATGCGAAGCGTCGCGGCCAAGTTCGGCAAGGACCCGAAGCGCATCGAGCCGCTGGTGCCCGTAGACCTGGTGGTCGACCACTCGGTGATGGTCGATCACTACGGCAGCAAGGATGCGCTCGACCTGAACATGCAGCTCGAATTCCAGCGCAACCGCGAGCGCTACGAATTCATCAAATGGGGGATGCAGGCGTTCGACACCTTCGGCGTCGTGCCGCCGGGTTTCGGCATCGTGCACCAGGTCAACCTGGAATACCTGGCGCGCGGCGTGTATCAGCGGGATGGCGTGTTCTACCCCGACACGCTGGTCGGCACCGACAGCCACACCACGATGATCAACGGCATCGGCGTGGTCGGCTGGGGCGTGGGCGGCATCGAGGCCGAAGCCGGGATGCTGGGCCAGCCGCAGTATTTCCTGACGCCGGACGTGGTCGGCTTCAAACTCAAGGGCCGGCTGCGCGAGGGTGTGACCGCCACCGACCTGGTGCTGACCGTCACCGAGATCCTGCGCCGGGAGAAAGTCGTCGGCAAGTTCGTCGAGTTCTTCGGCGAAGGCGCCGAGACCCTGGCCGTGCCCGACCGCGCTACCATCGCCAACATGGCGCCCGAATATGGCGCGACGATGGGCTTTTTCCCGGTCGATGCCAAGACGGTCGAGTATTTCAGGGGCACCGGCCGCACCGCTGAAGAGATCGCCG
>DGFE01000029.1 GCA_002391525.1 Competibacteraceae bacterium UBA3908 | reverse complement strand
GATTTCGGCGTGGCGGACATCGGCCTGAAATGGCCCAACGACGTGCTGTGGGGCGGGCGCAAGCTGGGCGGCATCCTGCTGGAATCCGGTAGTACCGTCGATGTCTTTTATGTGGTGGCCGGAGTTGGCCTGAACGTGGCGCTGCCCCGGTCGGCGGCGACGATGATCGACCAGCCCTGGGTGGATTTGCGGGAAATCCTGGGCGCGGAGCGGGTATCCCGCAACCGGCTGGCCAGCCTGCTGATCAGTGAACTGATCGAAACCTTCGTCCGGTTTCAGGAGGGTGGCTTCGCGGAGCGGGCCGCGGAGTGGGCCGGTTTCGATCAGGTGGCGGGGCGACGGGTGCGCCTGAAATTGCCGAACGCCACGGTGACGGGTATCGCTCGCGGTGTGGACGTGACCGGCGCGTTGTTGCTGGAAACCGCCGATGGCCGGATCGGCCCCTATCTGGGCGGTGAGATCAGCTTGCGAGTGGAACCGTGATCCTGCTGGCGGATGTCGGCAACAGCCGGATCAAGTGGGTCGGTTGCGAGGAGGACGAATTCCGGCTGCGCGGCCAAGCCCGCCACGGCGACGAAAGCTGGACGGAACTGGCAACCCGGCTATGGGAGGAATTGCCACGCCCGGCGCGGATGCTGGTGGTCAGCGTGGCCGGCCCCGAGGCCCGCGCCGAGCTGTCGAAGTGGGTCCGGCATGCATGGGCCATCGAAGCGGAATTCGTGGTTGCGACGGCGGCGGCCTGCGGCATCCGCAATTCCTACACAGAACCGGAACGGATGGGCGCGGACCGCTGGGTGGCCATGATCGCCGCGCGGGCCTTGACCCGACAGACCTGCTACGTGGTGGACTGCGGCACAGCGGTGACGATTGACGCCTTGGCGGCAGATGGCCGGCACCTCGGCGGGGTGATCGTTCCCGGCATGCGCCTGATGCGCGAGGCGCTGTATCGGGAAACCCGGCAGATTCCGCCGGAAGCGGGGGAAGTGCGACTGTTCGGCCAAAACACCCGTGATGGCGTCTGGGGTGGGGCGGTCTACGCCGTTGCCTCGGCCATCGACGGGATTACGGCGCGGATGGCGGCGGTCGGCGGTCCCGGTCCCCGGCTGCTGACCGGCGGCGACGCCGGGACGGTGTTACCCTGCCTGGAGGGAACATACCGGCTGGAGCCGGACTTGATTTTCAAGGGCTTGCAGGTCATCGCCGGAGTTTAAGCGCGCTGGTGGCGCGATGGCCTTGAGTAGATCCTCGTCGGAGGTGTCGTCACTGCGAACGGGTACTGGTGGAGACGCCGCGGTCCAGTGTCCCGACGCGGCATGGTCCGGGCTCCAGCGCGCGCCTTTGGAGTAGCCGGTTGCGCGCCGGCCAGTTTTGCAAAGGATGAACCATGCTGCTCACGCTCACCAACACCCAGCCTCCCGCGACCGATCTCGGTTTTCTGCTGCACAAGCATCCCGACCGGGCGCAACGCTACAGCCTGAGTTTCGGGGCGGCCCACGTTTTCTATCCCGAAGCGGGCGAAGCGCGCTGCACCGCCTGTCTGCTGATGGATGTCGATCCGGTCGAACTGGTGCGCGGCAAATCCAGGGCGGGCGGCGGCTTGCTGGATCAGTATGTCAACGACCGACCCTACGCCGCGTCCTCATTTCTCTCGGTCGCCATAGGTCAGGTGTTCTCCACCGCGCTGGCGGGCCGGTGCGCCGTCCGGCCCGAACTGGCGGCGCAACCGCTGCCGCTGACCGCGCATCTGCCGGTGACGCCGGCGCGCGGCGACGAGGATTTGGTTCCGGCCCTGT
Organism: Competibacteraceae bacterium UBA3908; assembly: GCA_002391525.1. GTDB lineage: Bacteria > Pseudomonadota > Gammaproteobacteria > Competibacterales > Competibacteraceae > Competibacter_A. The sequence goes on along the minus strand of DGFE01000029.1, from coordinate 1,125 downwards.
TCGAGCCGCTGGGCTACGAGGTGGAGATGGCCCGATTGCCGCTGGACGAGCGGTTCCCGGACTGGGGCGACAGTCCGTATGTGTCCCTCATCCTCTCGGCCACGATCACGGTCAAGGACTTGCTCTCGCATTTGTACGTGCTGCTGCCGGTGCTCGATAACGCCAAGCATTACTGGGTCGGGCAGGACGAATTGGAAAAGCTGTTGCGGCATGGCGCGGACTGGCTGGCCCACCATCCCGACAAGGGACGCATCACCCGGCGCTATCTGCGCCACAAATGGAGCCTGGCCCGCGAGGCGCTGGCGCGGCTGGAAATCGTTGAGGATGATTCCTCGGAGACCGCGCCGGACGAGGCTGATTCTGCCGGCGATGCGGTGGCCGCCCCGGATTTGGCCTCCATCACCGCTGAGGAAGCAGCGGTGGAAGCGCCGCTCTCGCTCAACGAGGCTCGTATTCGGAGGATCATGGCGGAACTGGCGGATGCCGGTGTGGAGACCGTGGTTGATCTCGGTTGCGGCGATGGCAAGTTGTTGTCGCGGTTGCTGAAAGAGCGGCGGTTTACCCGCCTGGTGGGTCTGGATGTGTCGGCACGCGCCCTGGAAATCGCCGCCGACCGCTTGCGTCTCGACCGCTTGCCACCCCGGCTGCGGGAGCGCATTCAACTGTGGCACGGCGGTTTGACTTATCGTGACGCGCGCATCGAAGGGTTCGACGCCGCGACCGTCATCGAGGTGATCGAGCATCTCGACGAGAATCGGTTGGCGACCTTGGAGCGGGTGCTGTTCCAGTGCGCCCGGCCCCGCCTGGTGATCGTGACCACGCCCAACGTCGAATACAACGTCAACTACGAATTCCTGCCCACCGGTCGCTTGCGCCACCCCGATCATCGCTTTGAATGGACGCGCGTCGAGTTTGAGGCTTGGGGCCAACGGGTCGCCGCGACCTTTGGCTACGCCGTGCGCTTTGTCCCAGTCGGCGAGGTGGATGCCGCCGTCGGCGCTCCCACCCAAATGGCGGTATTCGTCCGGAGTGAGGGCAACCCTTCGGCCCCCCCCCCCCCACCCCCCCCCCCCCCGGGGGGGGGGGGGGGGGGGAGGAAAAACACGTTGCCTGAATTGTGCGTGG
>DGFE01000154.1:809-3986 GCA_002391525.1 Competibacteraceae bacterium UBA3908 | reverse complement strand
AGATGTGTATAAGAGACAGGGCCTCGCCCGCCGGCAGCAGCCGCTGGACGGGAAAGCCGACATCGCTGGCCTTGGGCGAAATCAGATGTTGGATGGCATTCATCTCGTTGTTCCTCTTACTATAATCGCATGGACTGTCGCCCCGCCCTCACCCCTGGCCCCTCTCCCTCCGGGAGAGGGGAACAATAATGCAGAGAGGGGGTTTTTCCAGCCGCTCAAAACCGCCCATCGCGGTAATCCGCCAGGGCGGCCTCGATTTCCTCGCGCCGGTTCATCACGAACGGCCCCCACTGGACGATGGGTTCGTGCAGCGGACGCCCCGCGATCAGCAGCAGGCGCGCGCCGTCGGCGCTGCGCAGCAAAACGCCGTCCGATTCCGGCGTATTGGACAGCACCGCCAGTTGCCTGGCCGCAACCCGCTGACCGCGCCGCCCCAGTTCGACCTGTCCCTGATAGATATAGACGAAAGCGTTGTGTCCCGGCGGAATCGCGACCGTATGCGTCGCGCCCGGCGGCAGTTCGAGGTCGAGATACAAGGGCGCGGTCGCTTCGCGTTGCACGGCTCCGGCCACGCCATCGCTCTCGCCGGCGATCACCTTGATCGTGACCCCGTCATCGGCGGTGTAGGCCGGAATCGCCTCCGCCGGGAGATCCCGGTAATCCGGCGCCGTCAACTTGTCCCGCGCCGGCAGGTTCACCCAAAGCTGGAAACCGTGCATCAGGCCGTTCTCCTGCTCGGGCAGTTCGGAGTGGACGATGCCGCGCCCGGCGGTCATCCACTGCACGCCGCCAGCGGTCAGCAGCCCCTCGTGACCGGCGTTGTCGCGGTGACGCATCCGGCCCGCCAGCATGTAGGTCACAGTCTCGAAACCGCGATGCGGGTGATTCGGAAAACCGGCCAGATAATCGTCCGGGTTGTCCGAACGGAATTCGTCCAGCATCAGGAAGGGGTCCAGCCGCCGCTGCAAATCGCTGGTCAGCACGCGCAGCAGCTTCACTCCCGCGCCGTCGGATACCGACGCGCCGGTCACCACGCGCTCGACTTCACGGCTGCGAAAAACGGTTTCGGGTATCGCGTTCATTGGCTCGATCTCCACTCAAGGTTGTTCAGTCGTCGATGGGTGCTATTGTTCACCTTGATCTATCGATAAAAAAGCGCAAAATTCGGCGCATATTCATCGAAAATTTCGATCACTACGATGCAATTTCCCCGAACCTCGCTGGAGCAGTGGCGGGTGTTGCAAGCCATCGTCGAGCGCGGCGGTTTCGCCCAGGCCGCGACCGCGTTGAACCGCAGCCAGTCGGCGATCAGCTACGCCGTGGCGCGCTTGCAGGAACAGCTTGGAGTATCCCTGCTCGTCCCCGCGGGCCGCCGCATGAAACTGACCGAGGCGGGCGAAGCCCTGTTGCGCGATGCCCGGCCCCTGCTCGACGCGGCGTTCAGGCTGGAGCGGCGCGCCCGGTCGTTGCGGGAAGGCTGGGAGCCCGAGGTGCGGCTGGTGGTCGACGGCCTTTGCCCGACGGGGCCGCTCCTGGACGCCTTGGCGGAATTCGCCACGCGCTGTCCGGTCACCCGCGTGCAATTGCACGAGGAAATCCTGTCGGGCGCGGAGGAAGCGCTGCTGCGCGGCGAGGTCGATCTCGCGGTGGTGAACCGCGTCCCGCCGGGATTTCTCGGCGACTGGATCGCCGAGGCGGAGTTCGTCGCGGTGGCCGCGCCTGGCCATCCCCTGCACCGGCGAGCGGCACCGCTCACCGCGGACGATCTCGTCCTCTTCACCCAGGTGGTGGTGCGCGATTCCGGCGCCCGCCAGCCGCGCGACGAGGGTTGGCTGGGCGCCGTCCGGCGCTGGACGGTCGGCAACCCGGAAACCGCGCTCGCCATGGTCCGCGCCGGACTGGCGTTCGCCTGGCTGCCCCGCCGGCGGATTCGGGAACTGCTGGAGGACGGAACCCTGGTTCCGTTATCGTTGGCCAGCGGCGGGAGCTATCGCAGCGCGCTCCATCTGGTGATGGCGGACGAAGCCGGCGCCGGGCCGGCGGCGCGGGAACTGGCGGCCTGCCTGCGGGCGCAATTCGGCGCTGGCTCGCCCGAATCGTAGCCATCCTCACCGCGAGAGCGGCTCAAACGCATAACCCGCTTCCCCTATCCTCATGGAGCGACCATGGATCCCATCATCACCCTGTTGCGCGAATATCCGCTGATCGTTCTCGACGGCGCCCTGGCGACCGAACTGGAACGCCGGGGTTGCGACCTGCGCGACCCGCTCTGGTCGGCCAAGGTGCTGCTGGAGGCTCCGGAACTGATCCGTCAGGTCCATGCCGACTATTTTCTGGCGGGCGCCGACTGCGCGACCACCGCCAGTTATCAGGCGACCGTGGCCGGTTTCGCCCGCCGGGGCCTCGGTCCGGATCAGGCCATCGCGCTGATCCAGCGGTCGGTACGGCTGGCCAGCGAGGCCCGCGACGCCTTCTGGGCGGATCCCGCCAACCGCGCCGGGCGACCGCGCCCGTTCATCGCCGCCTCGGTCGGCCCTTACGGCGCTTTCCTGGCGGACGGTTCCGAGTATCGAGGGGATTACGAGCTGAGCGAAGCCGACCTCGTCGCTTTTCACCGGCCCCGACTGGCGGCGCTGCTGGCCGCCGGCGCGGACCTGCTGGCCTGCGAGACGATCCCCCGGCTGGCCGAAGCCCAAGCTCTGGCGCGACTGCTGACCGAGTTTCCCGCCGCCCGCGCCTGGATCAGCTTCAGCGCGCGCGACGAGGCGCGCACCAGCCATGGCGAGCGGTTGGCCGACTGCGCCGCCTGGCTCGACGCCTGTCCGCAAGTGGTGGCCGTGGGGGTGAACTGCACCGCGCCGCGCTTCATTCCCGCGCTGATCGACGCCATTCGCGGCGCGACCGGCAAGCCCATCGTGGCCTATCCCAACTCCGGCGAGGTCTACGACGCCACCCGCCGCGACTGGCGCGGATCGGGCGCCGGCGCGACCTTCGCGGACGAGGCGCGGGAGTGGTACGCCCACGGCGCGCGCCTCATCGGCGGTTGCTGCCGCACCACCCCGGACCACATCCGGGCGCTGGCGGCCTGGGCGCGTCGCCTGCCGCGCGTTGGAGCGCGGTAAGTCGGCGAGCGACGGGCGGCTGCTCCCCGACCCCTCAGGGCGCCAGCCCCCAAAA
>DGFE01000154.1:0-583 GCA_002391525.1 Competibacteraceae bacterium UBA3908 | reverse complement strand
CGTCGCGATAGACCCGACGGGAATAGCCGCGACCGGCTTCCTCCACGGCGGAACGGGGGTCGAGACCCTGAACCGCCGTCCACTGCTCCAGCAGCTCGACGGCATTGTCCGGGTCCACCGCCCAGTCCGACTCGCCCTGCCAGATCGACACCGTCGGCCAAGCGTGCGGCTTCAGGCCGGACCCGGCGGTCGCCTGGCGGACCAGATCGCTCCACTCCGCCGGCTCCAGATCCCGGCCCCACAGCTGGCAACGCAGGGCGCTGGGCAGGCCGGTGGCGCAGCCGTAGGGAATTCCGGCGATGATCGCGCCCCCGGCGAACAGCTCGGGATAGACGGCCAGCAGGACGGCGGTCATGGCGCCGCCCGCCGACAGGCCGGCGACGTAGATGCGCCGGGGATCGATGGCGAGGTCGGCCTGCATCCGGGCGATCATGTGCCGGATCGAGCCGGCTTCGCCCTGGTCGCGGCCCGTGAGTTCGGGCCGGAACCAGTTGAAGCAACCCTGCCGGTTGTTGGCCGTCCGCTGTTCCGGCAGCAGCAGCGCGAAGCCCCAGCGGTCGGCCTGCTGCATCCAGCCGGCCTG
>DGFE01000163.1:7195-7369 GCA_002391525.1 Competibacteraceae bacterium UBA3908 | reverse complement strand
AAGTCCGTGTTGGATGACGTGCTGCAAGACGCTGACGTGACCATCATCAGTCGCCGCGATGCCGAAGGCGATGCGGTTGTAATGTCGCTTGATTATTACAATAGCCTCATGGAAACCCTGCACCTGCTGTCAACGCCGGCCAACACCAAAGCGCTGGCGCGGGCGATCCAACAA
>DGFE01000163.1:2853-6967 GCA_002391525.1 Competibacteraceae bacterium UBA3908 | reverse complement strand
CGCTGGCGCGGGCGATCCAACAAGATAGGGCCGGGCAGGCGCAAGCGCAGGAATTGCTTACCGACGACTCCTGATGCGTGGCATTCGCTTCGTTCCAGACGCCTGGGAAGCTTATCTGTACTGGCACGAGCAGGACAAAAAAACGCTGAAACGCATCAATGCCCTGATCACCGCAGCGGCGCGCGATCCGTTCGCCGGCATCGGAAAGCCCGAACCCCTGCGCGGCAGTCTATCCGGCTATTGGTCGAGGCGAATTGACGATACTCACCGCTTGGTCTATCGGGCAACCGATGACGAATTGGTCATTATCGCCTGCCGCTTTCATTATGATGGCTAACTGACTGGAGAGAAGTCGATCAGGACAACGGTTACTGCGCGGGCTCAAAGCGCATCCGGGTCCACGCCCAACTGTCGCAACCGTTCCGCCAGTCGCTCGGCGCGCTGCTGGGCCACCTCGGCATGCTGGCGAGCGGCCTCGGCTTCGGTGGGCAACATCGCACCTTCCGGGGTGAACCAGCGCAGCCAGACCGCCTCAATGCCTCGGAACGTTCCTGGCCAGCGGCCCAGATCGAGATTCAGGGTCGGACTGTGGATACGGCCCCTGGCATCGCTCATCAGCGGTTGATAACTGTTTCCATGCAGGGCAAATCCGGCAAAGTCTTCAGGATTGAACGGGTCGTACCAGTAATATTCCGGCACATGCACCTGGCGAGCATACAGCGTTTTCTTGAGGGTCTTGTCATACTGGCTGGTGCTGGCCGAGAGCAGTTCCACCACCAGGTCCGGCCCCTTGCCCTGCTCCCAGACCACCCAGCTCTTGCGCTCGCCGCGCGGCACGTCCAAGGCCACGAAGAAATCCGGGCCGACGAAAGTATTGTGGCGCGTCTGTTCCAGGCTGTAATAGAGAAACATGTTGCCGCCGGCGAAACCGTCGCCGCGCGTCGCCAGCCAGAGGTCCATTACGTCGATCAGCAAATCCATCTGAAACTGGTGGCGCAGGGTTTCCACGGGCACTCCGTCATCGCAGGGCAGTTCGTCCTGGGTGGGGGGCAAAGCCGGCAAGTCCTCGGGCGCGAGCGGCGGCGGGGTAGGAATCAGCGGCGATGCCATGGGGTCGCCTCCTGAAGGGTTTTCCCTGTCACCGTGGTCATCATGGAATGCCCCTGATCGTGGAGCGTTGACGATCAAGCTTGGTGCAATCGTTGTGACGTAGTCAGATCACTGCTCGAGCGCATCCGGGTTCACGCCCAACTGTCGCAACCGTTCCGCCAGCCGTTCGGCGCGTTGCCGTTCGGCCTCGGCGCGTTGCCGTTCGGCCTCGGCGCGTTGCCGTTCGGCCTCGGCGCGTTGCCGTTCGGCCTTAGCGCGCTGCGCCTGTTCGACAAAAGTCTCAAAACGTTGCCCGTCCGGGTGGTAGAGCGCCAGGTCGCTTCCCTCCAGGCTGAACCGAATCCCCAGCAACGGACTGACCCACCCCTCCATCCGCGCAATCGACTCCAGCCGGCCGTCCTGGCGCCGCCAGCCCTGGAGCGTTCCCCGATCCGGATCGTATTCGTAGTACTCCTCCACCCCGTAGCGGTCGTAAAAGCCCAGCTTTTTGCGCATCTCCGCTGGCGTATTGCTCGGCGACAGCACCTCGAACACGACCTGCGGCGCAATGTGGTCTTCTTCATGCTGAATGTAGGAGCCGCGATGACCTGGCGGGCGACCGAACACCACCATGGCGTCCGGCGCGGCGCGAATGTGGGGTTTGCCCTCGACCGGATACCACAGCAGATCACCGGCGACGAATACATCGGGGCGGTCGGCGAACAGCACCGCCAGACCCCCCTGAATCATCACGATGTACTCGAATTGCCGGGTGTTATCCGCCATGGGTTTGCCATCGCTCTCCGGATACACCATCGACTGGCGGGACGAGGGGGAAAGACCACGACGGGAACCCGTCGCCGGTGTGATTAAGGGCGTTGCCGTCATGTCAGCCTCCTTCCATCAGTGCTTCAAAGCCGGGGACCCGGCATCATTCACCAGCAATGATGCTACCACATACGCACAAATCGGTTATGCGTTCAACCTCAAACACCATCCGCCTCATTCAGCAACGTCCGCATCACCCCCACTACCCTCGCCGTCGTGGCGTCCGCCGGTGTTTCCCGCCCGACCATGTAGCTCATCAGCAGCGGGTCTTGCAGCTCCAGTAAATCCGCGAACGCCTGTTGTTCCTCCGCCGGCGCGGTCGGGTAATGCCGCTCCAGATAGCCCAGCGTCAGCAGATCCAGTTCCTTCATGCCGCGCCGGCAGCGCCAGCGCAATTTGCCCATCTGTTCGCCCATCGTCCGGTTCTCCTCAAAAAAATGCCCCTCGTCTATCCGCTCCCCTCTCCCTCTGGGAGGAGGGGTTGGGGGTGAGGGAGAGAGGGGCTGCAAAAGTCAGGTTAAATGAGCGTTTACCGCCGCTCCACCATCATCTTCTTGATTTCCGCGATGGCTTTCGCGGGATTCAGACCCTTCGGGCAGGTCTTGGTGCAGTTCATGATGGTGTGGCAACGATACAGCCGGAACGGGTCTTCCAGCGCGTCCAGGCGCTCGCCGGTGAACTCGTCGCGGCTGTCCACGATCCAGCGGTACGCCTGCAACAGAACGGAGGGACCCAGGTAACGGTCGCCGTTCCACCAGTAACTCGGGCAGCTGGTGGAGCAGCAGGCACACAGGATGCACTCGTACAGGCCGTCCAGCTTGGCGCGGTCTTCCTTGGATTGCAGACGCTCCCGCTCCGGTGGCGGGGTGATCGACTGCAACCAGGGCTTGATCGAGGCGTACTGGGCATAGAAATGGGTCAGGTCCGGCACCAGATCCTTGATGACCGGCATGTGCGGCAGCGGATAGACCTTGACATCGCCCTTGATGTCGCTGATCGCCATGGTGCAGGCCAGGGTATTGATGCCGTCGATGTTCATCGCGCAGGACCCGCACACCCCTTCGCGACAGGAGCGGCGGAAGGTCAGGGTCGGGTCGAGTTCGTTCTTGATCTTGAGCAGGGCGTCCAACACCATCGGTGCACAGCTATCCAGATCGACCTCATAGGTGTCCATGCGCGGGTTTTCGCCGCTGTCCGGATCCCAACGGTAGATTTGGAAGCGCTTGATGTTCTTGGCCCCGGCCCCGGCATAGTAGGTCTTGCCCTTGCCGATGACCGAATTGGCGGGAAGCTTGAATTGAGCCATGGTGTCACCCTCTCAGTAAACGCGCTTCTTGGGCGGAATGTAATCCACCTCGTCGGTCAGGGTATAGGTATGGACCGGCCGATAATCGATGGTCACCTGGCCCTTGGCATCCAGCCACGCCAAGGTGTGCTTCATCCAGTTGTCGTCGTCGCGATCCGGATAATCCTCGCGGGCGTGCGCGCCGCGGCTCTCGGTGCGGTTGATCGCCGACTTGATCGACACCATCGCGCAGCCCAACAGATTGTCCAGTTCCAGGGTCTCGACCAGATCCGAATTCCAGACCAGGCTGCGGTCGCTGACGTGGACCTGTTCGAAGCCAGCGAACACGTCTTCCAGCAGATGGATGCCTTCGGCCATGGAGTCGCCGGTGCGAAACACCGCCGCGTGGTTCTGCATGGTGCGCTGCATGCGCGTCCGCAGGCTGGCGGTCGAGTTATCGCCGTTGGCATGACGCAAGCGGTCGAAGCGGGCAACGATCCGGTCCAGGCTCGCCGCGGGCAACGCCTTGTGCGGCGTGTCGGGCTTGACGGTGTCGGCGCAGCGGTTGGCGGCGGCGCGACCGAACACCACGATATCGAGCAGCGAGTTGGAACCCAGGCGGTTGGCGCCGTGCACCGATACGCAGGCCGCCTCGCCGATGGCCATCAGGCCGGGGACAACTTGGTCGGGATTGCCGTCCTTGAGCAGAACCACCTCGCCGTAGAAGTTGGTGGGGATGCCGCCCATGTTGTAATGCACGGTCGGCAGCACCGGCACCGGCTCCTTGGTCACGTCCACCCCGGAGAAGATGCGGGCGGTCTCGGCGATACCCGGCAACCGCTCGTTGATCACGTCCGGCCCCAGGTGTTCCAGATGCAGGAAGATATGATCCTTGTGCTCGCCGACGCCGCG
>DGFE01000163.1:0-2584 GCA_002391525.1 Competibacteraceae bacterium UBA3908 | reverse complement strand
TTGGTCAGATAGCCGCCCTCGCCGCGACAGCCTTCGGTCAGCAGACAGCCGGCGCCATAGATGCCGGTCGGGTGGAACTGGGTGAACTCCATGTCCTGCAACGGCAGACCAGCGCGCAGCACCATGCCGTTGCCGTCGCCGGTGCAGGTGTGGGCGGAGGTCGCCGAGAAGTAGGAGCGACCGTAGCCGCCGGTGGCCAGTACGGTCTGGTGAGCGCGGAACACATGCAGCGTGCCATCGGCCAGATCCCAGGCCACCACGCCCCGGCAGGTGCCGGCGTCGTCCATGATCAGGTCCAGCGCGAAGTATTCGATGAAGAATTCGGCGTCGTGCTTGAGCGCCTGCTGGTAAAGCGTGTGCAGGATGGCATGGCCGGTGCGGTCGGCGGCGGCGCAGGTGCGCTGGGCGATGCCCTCGCCGTAATTGGTGGTCATGCCGCCGAACGGCCGCTGATAAATCTTGCCTTCCTCGGTGCGCGAGAAGGGCACGCCGTAGTGCTCCAGTTCGAGGACCGCCGGGACCGCCTCGCGGCACATGTATTCGATGGCGTCCTGATCGCCCAGCCAGTCGGAACCCTTGATGGTGTCGTAGAAATGCCACTGCCACATGTCGGCGCCCATGTTGCCGAGCGCCGCCGACATGCCGCCCTGAGCCGCCACGGTGTGGCTGCGGGTGGGAAATACCTTGGTCAGGCAGGCCGTCTTCAATCCTTTCTGCGCCATGCCAAAAGTGGCGCGCAGCCCAGCGCCGCCGGCGCCGACCACGACCACGTCGTAATTGTGATGAACGAGTGGGTATGCGTTGGACATGAAACCTCAGCCTCCGGTGGTGGGCGTCAGGCCAGTGCGACCTTGAGCACGGCGACGATGGAAATGGCGCCCAGCAGGAACAGCAGGAATTGCGTGATCAGCAGCACGGTATACTTGACCCATTCCGGCTGGACATAGTCCTCGATGATGACCTGCATGCCCAGCTTGGCGTGATAGAACAGCGTAAACAGCAGGGTCACCATCAAACCGGCGTTGATCGGGTGGCTCAGCCAATGCTGGAAGGTTTCGTAATCGGCGCGGGAAACCGACAGCATGGCGATCACGAACCAGAGCACCAGCGGCACCAGCGCGATAGAGGTAACGCGCTGCATCCACCAGTGATGGGTACCGTCTTTGGCAGTGCCCAGACCGCGGGCGTGGGCGAGCGGCGTGCGAATACTCATGGTCATCTCTCCTCAGGGCGCGACGATCAGCCAGCACAAGACGGTCAGAATGATGGAAGACCACACCACGGCCCAGCCGGATTTGGTGGCGTTCTCCAACTCGAAGCCGTAACCGGCATCCCAGAACAGGTGGCGGATGCCGTTGGCCAGGTGGTAGAACAGCGACCAAGTCCACAGGAACAGCAGGAGCTGTCCCAGCATGGAACCCAGCACCGCCTGGGCGTGCTCGTAGGCTTCGGGACCGAGCGCGGCGGCCGCCAGCCAATACGTCAGCAGGAGCGTGCCGACCACCAGGCCGGCGCCGGTGGCGCGATGGGTGATGGACAGAACCGAGGTCATTTGCGGTCTGTAGTAAGGGCCGATCATGAACGGCGACAACGGCCGCTTATTGGCTGACATAGAGTTCTCCTCGTTACACAGTGGTGCAGGAAGCGCTGGTTTTATTGTGCGATGCCGCAATGCAATGTAAAGCATAGCACAGCCGAATACTCGCCGGATTGTCGGCGGCATTGGGTGGGGACCGTGGAAGCATGGGTGGCGATTCGCGCGGCGGACGCTGGCGCCCGCGGGGGCGAGGGCCGGCTAGAAGTCGATGCAACGCCCGGCTTTTTCCCAATCGCCGTAGCGAGTGGGTTCGGGACCCTTGGGGCCGCCGAATTCTTTTGGTTTTTCAGACGATTCGGCTGGCTGCGGCTGGTCGGCGGTTATGGCTGGCCGCGGGGGCAGCGTCGTCTTCTCATCATTCTTGTTCATGACAACTCGCTATGGATCGAGGGATGGCGGTGGTCGACCCTCCTTAGCCCCATCCGCCGCCGGAACCGTTGGGATTCGGGTCCGTACCCTTGCGGCAGGAAGATTATTTCAGTCTATATTTTGCCGGGTTATTATGCCGGTCGCGGCCCTCGAACGCAATGAACCGGTCATGCGGAAACGGTCGCGCCACTTGCGTGGCCCTGTCTGTAGGCATCGGAAAGATAACGGGATTCCATCACCATGAACGCGGAATGGAGCGCTTTTCTCGAACGGGTTGGCGCCGTGCTGGCGGCGGACAGGGTGTCGCATTTCGGGCATCCGGGCGCCGAATCGCGCGCGGCGCTGACTGACGATGTTTGTTGCGACTTGTCTCACCTGGGTCTGATCGCCGCGCGCGGACCCGACACCGAGAGCTTTCTGCAAGGGCAACTGACCTGTGATGTCCGGCAAGTCGCGCCAGATCGCAGTCTGCCTGGCGCGCACTGCACCCCGAAAGGTCGGGCGTTCGCCAGTTTCCGGCTGTTTCGGCGCGAGGACGCCACGTATCTGGAACTGCCGCGTGAACTGCTTGAACCCGCCTTGAGCCGGCTGCGCAAATACTGTCTCTTATACACATCT
>DGFE01000052.1 GCA_002391525.1 Competibacteraceae bacterium UBA3908 | reverse complement strand
AGGCACGTCGTCGCGTTCGATGAAATGATGCTTGAGCGCCGCGCCGACATGGGCGCCGAACGCGGCCAGCAGCGTGTAGTTCAGCCATTCATGCAGCGTCCGCAGCCGATCCGCCACCGCTTCGTCGGCGCCGATCAAATCCGGCAGCGGCAGAATTCCCAGGTACACCACCGGAATGCCCTTGGCGGAACTGAACAGCCAGCCGCTGAGCGGAATGGCGAACATCAGAACATACAACAGAATATGGACCGCGTGCGCCGCCCCTTGCTGCCAGGCCGGCACGGTCGCCGGCAGCGGCGGGACGGGATGGGTCAGCCGCCATCCCAGCCGCAGCGCGGTCAGTCCGAGCACGGTGATGCCCAGCCACTTGTGCCAGGAAATCCAGCGCAGCTTCTGGGGGCTGAGTTCCATGTCCGCCAGCGTCCAGCCCAGCGCGAAGGCGACCACGATCAATACCGCCGTCAGCCAGTGCAGTCCTATCGCCATGCCGGTATAACGCGTCGCGGTCGCTTTCATGTCGTTCCCGTCCCCAGCCCGAAGACCCCGGATTTCGCCATGCCCCATCCGGGTCGCCCGATTGTTACTGACTCTTCGCTTCCCGCGCGGCCTCGACCTGAATCAACAGCTTGACCTCCTCGCCGATGGCGCCCGAATAAGCCGTGATTCCGAAATCGCTGCGTTTGAGGGTCGCCGTGGCGTCGGCACCGCAATAGTGCTTCTTGTAGACCGGATGCTCGCCGCACTTGAACTGGGTGAAGATCAGCGTGACCGGCCTGGTGACGCCGTGCAAGGTCAGTTGCCCGTCGGCCTTGACCAGCTTGTCGCCCTGGAAGCTCAGTTTGTCGGACTTGAAGGTGATGTTCGGATACTGGGCGATATCCAGGAAATCCTCGCCGCGCAGATGCTCGTCGCGCTTGGCGTCGGCGGTATCCAGACTGCCAGCGTCGATGACGATCTCGGCGGAACCCTGTTTCGCCGCGAAATCCAGCGTCGCCGTACCCGTCACCTTGCGGAACAGGCCGCGCGTGGTGGACCAGCCCAGGTGATTGATCTCGAAGAACGGATAGGTATGCGCGCTGTCGATGACGAATTTTTCGGGCGCGGCCTGGGCGGTCGAAACGAACGACGCCCCCAGCAAGGCGGCGATCAAGGCGGCGTGAACCATCGGCTTCTTCATGTGGCATTCCTCGCGGGAGTCGATTATTTGGAATCGATATTGGTTATAGGGTAGCCTGTGCGGAAACGCACATGAATAGTTAATTTTGCAAATTTTAATTTGCATGAATGCAGATATGGACTGGGACGACTACCGCTATTTTCTGGCCGTGGAACGGGCCGGTTCGGTGCTGGGCGCGGCCAGGCGGCTGGGTGTCAATCACACCACCGTACTGCGGCGGATCGCCGGCCTGGAAAAAAGGCTGGGCGTGCGCTTGTTCGAGCGACTGCGCACCGGCTACACCCCGACCGCCGCCGGCGAGGAATTGCGCGAAGTCGCCCAGCGAGTGGAACACGCCTTGCTGAGCGCCGAACACCGACTCGCGGGGCAGGACCTGCAACTGTCGGGCATCGTGCGGGTCACCACCACCGACACGCTGTTCCGGGGTCTGCTGTTACCGCGGCTGCCGGAGTTCCGGCGGCTGCATCCGCGCATTCAGTTGCAGGTGATCGGCACCAACCAGCTCGCCAACCTGACCCGGCGCGAGGTCGACGTCGCCATCCGCGCCACCAATCGGCCGCCGGACAACATGCTGGGCCGCAAGATCGGCGTTGCCCGCTGGGCGGTGTACGGCGCGCGGGCGTATCTGGATCAGCGGGGTGACGACTTGTCTTTCGATCAATACGACTGGATCGGTCTGGACGAAACGCTGGCTCACCTGCCCGAATACCCCTGGCTCGAACGACACGTGCCCCCGGAGCGCATCGTACTGCGGCTCAACAACCTGTTGCACAAGATCGATCTGGTCAAGCACGGCCACGGCGTCGCCCTGCTGCTGTGCTTCCTGGCCGAACCGGAACCGGGATTGCTGCGCCTGACCGAACCGAATCCGCTGTTCGATACCGACATCTGGCTGCTCAGCCACCCGGATCTGCGCCAAGTGGCGCGCATCCGGGCTTTCACTGAGTTCATCGCCCGCTGCGCCGCCGCCGATCCCTTATTGCAAGGCGGGTTACTGAAACCGCGATCCCGCGAGCGGGATTGAACGGGACCGGCCAGCCGGCGACGACAAAAAAACCCGGCCAATGGCCGGGTTCAGTTCGCGACGATCAAACTGGAAAATACTTATAATCAATCGCTTACTCGAAAGTGGCTTTGAGAGTCGCCGGGGTGCCGGCTCTGCCGTTTCAATGACTACCCAGAATCGAGGGCGTCGACCCAACCCTCGCCAATACACGGTCCTCGAACTGCCTGGACACTTTTGGAAAAACCATCGAGATCATGGCGCCAAGCGGGAGCAGGAGCAGCGCCGCGCCCACCAGCGCGACGATCCAGAAACCCGCAAACGGCGACAGCGCCAGAATCACTACCGCAAACACGGCCATCTTGCTCAGCTCTTTCATCAGCAATCCACGCGCTGGAAGCCCCATCCTCCTGGACGAAGACCAGCCGCGTCCTCCAACGTTGAATGCCAGAAATCCGACTCCGAACGGTTTCGCGTTCTGACATGTTTTTCAGATAAAACACCTATTCGCCAGGTGGCATGGGTTTCGTGTTTGGCTTACTGATGAGAAACAGTCGATAAAACCTCAATCTGCCACCGAAGCGTTATCAGTTTAACACAATAAAATGCTGCGCTGCAAAAAATTTATCCCCACGCAGATTAAGGTCTTCGATCATTCCTGATCATTCAAGAACGGAACAAAACCGGGGCTTCCGGCAAACCGACCGGTCCGTCACTTACGGTGGGAAAATGGAACGAGGAAGAAAATTGGCGACGCTTACCATCGTTCCTCGATGACGAGCTCGAAGCCGACGCGGGGATCGAACGCCGTGACCAGCAAGGCGCTGGTACAGTGGATCGTTGCGCCCCGACTGACCCTCGCACCCCGAAGACCCTGCGCCAGAGGATCTGCCGGGAGTGAAAATTTCACCGTTACCAGACTGCCGCGATTACTGCCGAATGTTTCGCTGCAAGCTGACAACCCAGCCCGCGCAGTTCCGTCGCCAGACACTCGACCGCCTGTCCGACCACCGCCGCGACTTCGGGCGACAGTTCGAGACCCAATTCCAGATCGACCGGCACGACGCCAACCAGGGTGACGGTGGCTGGCGCTTCGCCGGTCAGAACCAGAGTCGCCAGCACGTCCGCCAGGCCGAGTTGATGCGGCGAAAACCGGGTCTGGAACAGGGCGGGCACTTCGGCGGCGGTAAGCCTGACCATGGACGCGGGCGGCGCGCCGGTCCGCACCGCGTCGCAAATCAACAGATGATCGCAACCCGCGAGAGCATTGAGCAGGTCCATGCCAGCGGTGCCGCCATCGACTACCTCGACTTCCGCCGGGATGACGTAGCGCTCGGCGAGCGCCTCGACCGCGTGCACCCCGACACCCTCGTCGCGCAGCAGGATGTTGCCGAGACCCAGCACCACGACCCTCATCAGATCGCCTTCACCTGGACGATGGGCCGCCGCTCGGTATCCACCAGATGGATCGCGCAGGCGAGACAGGGATCGAAGGAGTGCACCGTGCGCAGCACCTCCAGCGGCAGTTCCGGGTTAGCGACCGGATTGTCGAGCAAGGACGCCTCGTAAGGCCCCGGCGCGTCGGCGTCGTCGCGCGGACCGGCGTTCCAGGTGCTCGGCACCACCGCCTGATAGTTCCTGATCTTGCCGTTCTCGATCACGGTCCAGTGCGACAACACCCCGCGCGGCGCTTCGTGATAGCCGAAACCGCGAATCTCGCCCTTGGGAAATACCGGACGGTTGAAGGTATCGAAATCGCCTCTGGCGATGTTGTCGATCAACAATTGCCATTGATTCTGCAGCGATTCCAGTAACACCGCGCAGCGCACCGCCCGGGCGGCGATGCGGCCGATGGTCGAGTGCAGGGCCTCGACGGGAATCTTGCTGCCGGCAACCGCGCTGGCAATCTCCAGCACTCTGTTCAAATGCCGTTTGGTCGGCTCGTGGCCAGTGGCGACCATGGCCAGCACGTTCGCCAACGGCCCCACCTGGACGCGCTTGTCGTAAAAGGTCGGCGCCTTGACCCAGGAATATTTGCCGTCGTCCTGAAACGCGGTGTGATGAGGATTCGTCTGGCCCTCGTAGGGATGGCGCGCCTCGCCGCTGCCCTTGTATCGATACCAGGCGTGCTTGACGCTTTCCTTGACCCCGTCGCGGAAGAACCCGTCCTGATAGCTGGTGATCGGCTTGAACGTCGCCAAGTCGCCCTTGGCGATGTGGCCGCCGGGCAGCTCGAACCGGGTCCCTCGGGTATCCAGCGGCAGATCGGGCACCGACAGATAGTCGGTGACCCCCGCCCCGTAGCGCGTCCAGTCCGCGTACAACGCGCCGACGGCGGCCACGTCGGGGATCATCGCCTTGTTCACGAACTCGCCGAGCTTGTCGATCTCCGCCTTGATGGCGAACAGCCGCTCCAGGGTGAGCGTGGACTGACTGTCCGGGTTGATCGGATTGGCCACGCCGCCGACGGCGAGGTTCTGGATGTGGGGCGTCTTGGAACCGAGGATGGCGACGATCCGGTTCGCGATCCGCTGATATTCCAGCGCCTGCAAATAATGCGTCGCGGCCAGCAGGTTGACCTCCGGCGGCAGTTTCATCGCCGGATGGCCCCAGTAGCCGCTGGCGAACACGCCCAGTTGCCCCGTACCGACGAACGCCCTGAGCTTCTCCTGAATCTGACGGATTTCCTGGACGCCGTTGCGCCGATAGTCGGACAGACTGGCGCCCAGTTTCGCGGTGGCTTCCGGGTCCGCCGAGAGCGCCGATACGATATCGACCCAGTCGAGCGCCGCGAGTTGGTAAAAATGCACGATGTGATCGTGAATGCCATGCGCCGCGACGATCAGGTTGCGGATGTACTGGGCGTTGAGCGGCACTTCCAGATTCAGCGCATTCTCGACCGCGCGCACCGATACGATGGCGTGAACCGTGGTGCACACGCCGCAGATGCGTTGGGTGAATACCCAGGCGTCGCGCGGATCGCGGCCCTGGAGGATGACCTCGATGCCGCGCCACATCTGCCCCGACGACCAGGCGTTGCTCACCCTGCCATTGTTGACCTCGCAATCGATCCGCAGATGGCCTTCGATGCGGGTGATGGGATCAATGGTGATTCGGGTCACGACGGCCTCCCATGGGATTCAGCGGTGCTGCCGTGCAATACCGGCAACGTCTTGATGAACAGCAGATACAGCATGATTTCCAGGCAGACCACGCCGATGGTGATCATCAGCTCCGGCGCCGAGGGGAAGTAGGTCCAGCCGTTGCCGGGCCGCACCGCCATCAGATAGGAATCGAGCCGGTACAGCGAACCGGCGGCGAGCAGGCCAACCGCCGCCAAGAACTGCCAGCGCTGGCTGACGCGGCGGCGCGAGAGGAGCACGAAAATCGGGGCGAGGAACAGCGCGGTTTCGATCAGGAACAGGTTGCCGTCCCAGTCGCCGGCGAAAGCCAAGCCGAGATGACCGCGATAGGCCAGATCGCCCCAGCGCAGCGCCAGGAAACCGGCCAGCAACCCGGCGACAACCCGCGCCAGCCGTGCGAACAAGACCGCCTCGGACGGGGTCTTGAACGCTCGATTCACCAGAGTGGCTTCCAGCATCACCACCCCGTAGCCCATGGCCAGCGCCGAGATCAGGTACAGCAGCGGCAACCACGTCGTGTACCACAACGGCGAAAGTTTGGAGCCCAGGATCAGCAACACCGAACCCAGCGAGGACTGGTGCATGGTCGGCAGCAATACCCCGACCGCCACTAGCCCGTACATGTATCGCTTCAGGAAAGCCTGCAACTTGTCCAGGCCATACCGCTGCTTGAACCCGGATGGCATGCGCTCCAGGAAGGCCGGCCAGAACTCCAGCCACAGCACGGTGATGTAGGCCATGACGCACAGCGCCACCTCGAAGATCACCGAATTCGGCTGGGCGTACCAAGGCAGCAACAGGTTGAAGGCGTTCCAGTAGCGGCCCAGATCGATCATCACGGCCAGGCCGGCCAGGGTGTAGCCGAACACCCCGCCGAGCAGGGCGGGACGCATCAGCGGGTGGTAAACCTTGCGATTGAAGATGTAGATCAGCAGCGCCATGGCGAAACCGCCGCAGCCGAAGGCCGTGCCGATCACCACATCCAGCACCACCCAGGTGCCGATGGGATAGCCGTTGCTCATGTTTGAAACGTCGCCCATGCCGAACAGGAAGCGGCGCAGGACGAAATAGGCCGAGATCAGCACGAACAGACCCAGAATCAGAAACGGCTTGGTGACAATCCTGCCGCCGAGCGGCCGATGGGTAATCGCCGTCATGAGGGCCGCTCCTCGTCGTTCTTCGGTTCGTCCTCGATTTTGGCGCCGCGCCGGGCCAGGACCACCAAACCACCCAGCAGAACCAGGGGCGCGATCATGCCCTTGTACAGCGTGTGCTGCATCCCTTCCGACACGGCGGCGAAGGAATGATCGGGCAGTTTGGGCAAGCCCAGCTTTTCGTATGGCACGCCGGTCAGATAGCGCACTTGAGTGCCACCGCTTTCCTTCTCGCCGTAGATATGGGGCTGGTATTCGCCGACGGGCGCTTCGTGCGCGGGCCGGTCACCGCCCAGCAAGCCGCGTGGGAACTCGTACAGATCACCCGGCTTGAGCGCCAGCCGCCGTTCCGCTTCGATCTGCAACTCATCGACCCAACCGAACAGCGAAGCACCGGTCGGGCACACGTCGCAGCAGGCCGGAATCCGGCCGTACTTCCACAAGGCGGTCGCCGAGGTTCCAGCTTGCGCCGGCGCGTCGCCATGGCCCGAAAACAGCGGATTTTCCTGCAGCAGGTGATTGCAAAGCTGGCACTTGGCGATTCGGCCGAACGGCTCGTCGAACTGGTAATGCGGCACGTTGAACGGACAACCGTAAACGCAGTAGCGGCAGCCGATGCAAGCATCCGGGTTGTGGGTCACGATGCCGGTCAGCGGGTCTTTCCGCATCGCGCTCACCGGGCAAACCGAGACGCAGGAGGGATCGACGCAATGCAGGCAATGACGCTTGACGAAGGCGTAGCCGTTCACCTCGCGGTCTTTCTCGGCCATCGTGCCATTCTGGTAGACGCGGATCACGTTCAGGGTCTTGCCGGAGATGTCCTCCGCCGTATCCCAGGGCCCTTCGTTCCAGTTGGCCAGATGTTGCGGCTGTTCGACCGGTTTGCCGTTGGCCTCCTTGCAGGCGGCGACGCAGGCCTTGCAACCGATGC
>DGFE01000166.1 GCA_002391525.1 Competibacteraceae bacterium UBA3908 | reverse complement strand
CGGCGTCCGGTAAAGCAGCTCGCCGGACGCGGTGCGCCGGGCCTGGAGGTGGGCGGCGTGCGTCGCCTTGAGCGCCTCTCCCCGGCCTTGCAGGCTGGCCAGGGCCGCCTTGAAGTCGATGTCGCGGGCCTGATAATTCGGGGTATCCGCGTTGGCCAGATTGGCGGCCAGAATCTCGGCGCGCCGCGAGCGCAGTTCCAGCGCCTGGGCGTGAACGTTCAGGGCTCGTTCAAAACCGATGGCCATGCTTTGTAACTCCTGTGGCGGTAGCCGACTCTGACGGAAAATCGTCTCCGGGCCGACTGTCGAAATCATGGCGCGCCCGGGATGCTGCTGGATGTAAAGCAAATGACATGCCGCTCACCAGCAGGCGTCATGTCGCAATCATGGCCGGTCGCGCGCGATGGCATGTAATCTGCTTCGCCGCGCTTATTCGGCATGAAAGGGCGGTTTGGGAAAAAATTGAGTGTTGACCGATGCTTATCGAGATGTTGGGCCTCACTGCGTTTAACCCGGCCATGAAAACCCGACTTTTCCAATGCGGGGGGTAATCGAATGCGGACGAGCCGTTGGTTTGCGGGAATCCTGTCGGTCTGCTGCGGGCTGGCGACGCCAACGTGGGCGCTGGCCGACGAGGCGATCCAGCCGCTGGAAACGATCCAGCGGCAGGCTCATGAATTGCTGTCGGCGCAACATCGGGATCGGGCCGAGCCGCCGCAAATCCGAGTGAACGAGCTGGACCCGCGCTTGCGGTTGCCGAACTGCCAGGCGAAGTTGGAAGCCTTTCTGCCCGGCGGCGCGAAACCGGTCGGCAACACCTCGGTCGGCGTGCGCTGCCCGAATCCCCGCTGGACCGTGTACCAACGCGCCAGCGTGCGGATTTTCGACCGGGTGCTGATGGCCAACCACCATCTGGCCAGGGGAACCGTGCTGAGCGCCGCCGATCTGCGGGCCGAGCGCCACGAGTTGTCCGTCCTGCCGGGCGGTTACGAAACCGCACCCGAACGGTTGATCGGCAAGCAGTTGCGGCGCGCGCTGCCGGCGGGGGCGGTGATTCCGCCGCAGGCCGTCAAGGCGGCGCCACTGATCAAACAGGGCGAAACGGTCACCCTGGTGATCCGACAGGGCGGGATGGAGGTGAGCTCCAGCGGCATCGCCCTGAGCGACGCCGCTCCGGGCGAACGCCTGCGGGTCCGCAACGAAGCGTCCAGGCGCGTGGTCGAAGGCACGGTGACAGCCCATCGCCGGGTCGAGGTTGGCCGATAGCGGAAATTCCATTAAAGTCTCCCGGAATCTGGCCGATAAGCCTGGCATACCTTGAACCAACGGGATGGATTACCATCATGGCCATCAATCCAATCAGCGGAACGTATTCCCCGCCTGTTCGCGGCGGTGGCCACGTGGAGCGGGCCGCCCCGGCGTCCGTGGCGTCGCCGCCGGACAAGCCGGTCGGCGAGATCGACCAAGTCCGACTGACTCCAGGCTCCCTGAGCCTGCGCCAGCTGGAAACGGCGGGACAGGAACCGCCGGTCGACGAAGCGAAGGTCGCGGCCTTGCGCAAGGCCATCGCCGACGGCGCGTATCAGGTGGATTCGGGCCGGGTCGCCCGCAAGATGTCCGACCTTGAAGAAGCTCTGTTCCGGTAAGGCCGACCGATGACGCTGGCGACCCTGTTGCGCGAAGAACTGACCGCCGTCGAATCGCTGCTGCAACTGCTGCGACGCGAGTACGCTGCCCTGAAGTCCCGCGATCTGGCCGGCTTGGAACAGGTCGTTCAGGAAAAACAGCTTTGCACGGACCGGGTGCGCGAACGGATCGCCAGTCGGCTGGATTATTTAAGGGAGCGAGGTATCGCCACGGATGCGCGGGGCCTGGCGGCGCATGTGGACACCCTGCCAACCCCGGAGCGGCTCGACGTGAACACGTTGTGGGAAGCGCTGGGACAACTTGCCGGACAGCTGCGCGGCCAGAACGAGGTGAACGGCGCCGTGATCGCCGCCAGCCGCAACTACGTCGAGCGGGCGTTGGCCCTGCTGCGCGGTCGGGATTCACTGGATTTTCTGTACGATCAGGATACCCGCAAGGTGTTCGGCGGCGGCAACCGGTCCATCGCGAAGGCTTGACTGTCGTTACCGCCGCATTCGCGACTGCGGTATTCCGTTCCCCGGGTTTTCCCGCCATCCTGACGGACGGCTGGTTCCTCCATCAGCCGTCCTATGTCCTATCTCCCCGCCCCGCCTGAAAAACCCGGTTCAGGACACCCAGCAACAATTGCGACCCGCTTTCTTGGCCCGGTACAGGGCATGATCGGCGCGGTTGAATACGCTTTGCGGCGAATCGCCGGGTTCGAAGTTGGACACGCCGCAGGAAATGGTAACGGAGACGTCGACCGCGCCATCGCTGAATTCGGCTTCGGCGATGTTGAGGCGAAGCTTGTCGGCCACGTTCAAGGCGGCCTTGGCATCGGCCCCCGGCAACAACATGACGAACTCCTCGCCGCCGTAGCGCGCGACGAAGTCCGTGCTTCTGACGCGGCGGGCCAGCTGTTGCGCCACGCCGCGCAACACCTCGTCGCCAACGGCATGACCGTGGCGATCATTGATCTGCTTGAAATGATCGATGTCCCAAACCAGCAGCGCCAGGGGATTGCCGAAACGCTTCCAGCGCTGATATTCCGCCTGGAGTTGTTCCTCGTAGGCCAGTCGGTTGAAAACGCCGGTCAACGGATCTTTTCGCAGGGATTCGCTTTTTTCCTTCAGCAGACGGGCCAGCAGTGCCTTCTCCCGGTTCAGCTCGATCACCTGGCTCCGCAGCTCCTCGATCAGCCTGTCCTGTCTGCCGCCGGACAACGGCGATTCCCGGCTCGGCCGCGGCTGTTTTTCCAGTTCCGCATGAGCCACCTTCGGCAGTTTCCGCCACCGGCGAAACCCGATATGAGTCGCGGCGACCGAACCGACGACGGCCAGCACGGTTGCCGGAATCGCCAACGGTTCGAGCGTCTGCAACAAGCCCAACTGCTCGGTCGCCGCTCCGCTGGCCACCATCGCCGACGCGCCGCGCCAAACGCTGGCGAGTGCGAACGCTTGAACGGATGCTTCAAGAAAACGCATCATCTTGGTTTCCATTTTCGTACTACCTTTGCCGTTGTTCGCTGTTATCCGCGCCGGACTCTCCGGCTTGCGCGCGGAGCCCGAAAACTCCTGATGCCTGCCTGCTGTTCGCGCGTAACGGTCTCCGCGACTATCGCCAGTTTGCTGTGGGCAGGAATGGCAAAAACTGAAAGGCAAAAAAAATGCCATATAATTATTCTTTACAAACAACACCTTAAAATGATCGAACTTGTCAGAATTTTGACTTTGACCGGGATGGACGGTTAGCCTGCCGGTTCGTCAATCCATTGACGCCCGCGGACCGAAGCCGCGCGTTCTCCAATCAACCAAACAAAAATCGAGCGAAAATGCGGGTTGCCCATGACCATACGAAATCTGGATTATCTCTTTAAGCCTGACGCCATCACCCTGATTTGCGATGGAGGCGACAGAGAGGCGATCATCGCCCGCAACCTGATGAAAAGCGGTTTCAAGGGACCGATCATGCCGGTCGATCCCAAGCGATGGGCGCTGGAAGGCGCCCTCGCCTACCGCGACATCGCCGAGCTGCCGATGACGCCGGCGCTGGCGATCATCACCCGGCCGCTGCGGCAGGCGCCGCTGCTGATTCAACAACTGGGCGAACGCGGCGCCCGCGCGGCGGTGCTGATCAGCGAGACCCGCGGCATCCCGCAAGACGAACGCGCGGCGCTGTTTCAAGCGATCCTGAACGCCGCCAAACCGTACCTGCTGCGAGTGCTCGGACCCGGCTCCCAGGGTTTCAACATACCGCTGGCCAACCTCAACGTCAGTCTCGACCGCCAACCGCTGCTGCCGGGTCAGATCGCGTTCATCACCGAATCCGGCACCATCGGCCAGACCGCTCTCGACATCGGCAACCATTACGGCTTCGGCTTCAGCCATCTGATCCATTTCGGCGATGGTCTCGATGTGGATCTGGCCGACATCCTGGACTACCTGGCCGGAGATGGCCGGGTCCGGGCCATCCTGCTGTATCTGGAACACATCGGCGACGCCCGCAAGTTCATGTCGGCGGCACGGCGCGCGGCGCGCGTGAAACCGGTCATCGTGCTGAAACCGCACCGCTACCCGGAAGAACCGAACGACGCGGTATATGCCGCCGCCTTCCGCCGCGCCGGCCTGTTGCGGGTGGAAGACAGCGACGAATTGTTGCAAATGGTCGAAGTGCTGAAAGCGGCCAAACTGGTCAACAACGACCGCCTGGCCATCCTCAGCAACAGTTCCAGCATGAGCCTGCTGGCGACCGACACGCTCTATCATTTCGGTGGCCGGCTGGCGCAGTTTTCCGAAGCGACCCAGCAGGGACTGGAAACGCTGGTCGAACCGAGCACCCGCCCCAACCCGCTCGATCTTGGCGATCAGGCCAGCGAAAAGGCGTATGGCCAAGCCCTGGATCTACTGCTCGCGGACCCAGGCGTGGATGGCGTGCTGGTCATCAAGACGCCCAGCGCTCTCGCCGAAACGGCGGCGGTGGCCGATACCCTGGTTCAGCGCGCTGCCAACAGCCGCCGCTGCATCATCGCCAGTTTTCCGGGTCCCCGGACGGGCGCGGTGGCACGCCAACGGTTGCTGGAGCGGCAGGTGCCGACCTATGAAACCGCCAGGGACGCGGTGCAAGCCTTCATGCGGATCGTGCAATACAAACGCAATCAGGCACTGTTGATGGAGACCCCGCCCTCCCTGCCGGAGGAATTCACCCCCGATGTCGGCGCGGCCAAAGCCATCATCGCCACGGCGCTGACCGGCGGGCGCCGCCTCCTCAACGAGTACGAGACGACGCAACTGCTGGCGGCCTATGGTATCCCCGTCGCGGAAACCCGGCTGGCGCGTTCCCCCAACGAGGCCGCCGAAATCGCCGCCGGACTGAATCAGGCCGTCGCCCTGAAGATCATCTCACCCGATGTCGCCAACAAATCGCAGATCGGCGGCGTCGCCCGTTACCTGCATACTCCGGACCTGGTCCGGCAGGCGGCGACCGCGATGTTGACGCGGTTGCGCAGCGTGGCCCCGGCGGCGAGATTCGAGGGTTTCGTGGTGCAGCCGATGGTTCCTCGCGACGGCGCCTATGAGCTGACCTTGGGAATCCGCTCCGGTGGGCGTTTCGGGCCAGTGATTTACTTCGGCCAGGGAGGCACGGAAACCGAAGTCATCAACGATATCGCCTACGGCCTGCCGCCGCTCAACATGCATCTGGCCCGGGAGATCATGGCGCAAACCCGGATCTATCCCCGGCTGCGCTACAGCCTGCTGCGCCGCGCCAACCTCGAAGCCCTGGCGCTGGCTTTGATCAAGGTCTCGCAAATGATCGTCGATCTGGGGGAATTGGCCGAGTTGCACATCAACCCGCTGTGGGTCAACGCCCAGGGGGTGGTGGCGCTGGACGCCCGGGTGCAACTGACGCCGACCGTCGGCGTCCCGGCCCAGCGCCTGGCGATTCGCCCCTATCCCAAGGAGTTGCAGGAAGCCATCACCCTGCCGAATGGCCGGGAGCTGCTGCTGCGTCCGGTGTTGCCCGAGGACGAACCGTCGCTGCAAGCGCTGGTGCTGCGCGCCTCGCCCGAAGATTTGCGCCGGCGCTTTTTCCAGCCGATTCGCGAACTCTCGCACGACATGGCGGCGACGCTGACCCAGATCGACTACAACCGGGAAATCGCGTTGGTGGCGGTCGGTCCCGGTCTGCCCGGCAAGGCCGAGATTTATGGCATCGTCAATCTGAGCGCCGACCCGAACAACGACCGTGCTGAATATTCCATTATCGTGGACCGGGCGCTGATGGGCCTTCACCTTGGGAACCTGCTGATGCGCCGCATGATCGACTATGCCCGGGCGCGCGGCATCGGCGAAATCTACGGCGAGGTGCTGCAGGAAAACAAACCGATGCTGCGACTGAACCGGGCGTTGGGCTTCGTCATTCACTCCGACCCCGACGACCCCGGCTTGAAACATGTTATTCTGAAGCTGCATGACATAGGCTTATCCGCAGGATGAATCAGGTGATTTGATGAATTAGGTGATTTTATGAGTGAGAAACGTCTCCTGGTCATTGACGACGAACCGGAAATCGGCGAATTCGTGCGCAAGGTGGCTACCGGGCTGGGATACGAGGTGCGGGTGACCACCGATGGCCGCGCTTTCCAGGCGGCCTACCACGAACTGCGCCCCACTACCATCGTGATGGACATGGTGATGCCGGAAATGGACGGCAACGAGCTGGTGCTGTGGCTGATGGAGCAGCACTACGACGCCAACCTGATCATCATCACCGGCTATAACCCCGATTACGCGAAGGACGCTCGCCTGCTGGCGGAATTCAAGGGCCTGCGCTCGGTGATGACCCTGCTCAAGCCGATCCGGCTGGACAAACTGCGCGAGGTGTTGAGCGGCGGCGGCTGAGCGGGCAACCGCGCCCGACCGCCAAATGATCAGCGTGGCGCATCGGCCCTGATAAACGCCACCCGCTTGCCGTCCGGCGACAAGGCAGGCTGACCGCAGTCCACCCCATCGCAGCGACTGACGTTGACGGGCGCCGCGTTCGCCCGCTTCACGTACACATCGGTCCATTCCACCTGGCCGCCCAGGCGCGCCTTGGACTCGGTTTTCACATAGACCGTCACTCCCTCGTATTCCCGGTCGTTGCCGCGTAAGTGGCTTATCAAGCGCCGGTGAGCCTTGGAATCACGGTCGTGGGGCAGCGGCGTGACCTGGCCGCTTTTCAGAGCGAGCACGCCGAGTTCGGAGCCACCGTCCGGGGTTTCGAGCAGCACCAGCACCCGGTCGGCGTCGCTGGCGTCCACGCCCAGCAGCTTCAATGCGCGAGGCGCGGTCTGGAGTTTCCGAACGGCTCCACCGGAGAGCGGTATCCGTACTACCGCGTCGTCCTGCAAGGCCAGCAGGCCCGCGTCGCCGGGGAGAAAGACCGGCGAGCGATAACCTCCGTCCGTCGTCACCCGCTTCGGTACGCCGTCGAGAGCGGTTACAAAAATGTCGCCGGTCTTGAACCTGTCCTTCGACGGTTGCGGCCTTTTCATCGAGGGCCCGGGGTGTACATCCGGCGGCCCTTCCGCGGCTTTCACCTGGCTCGGCGTCTTGGAAATGCCCAGGAAGCGCGCAACCTGGTCGAGCCAATCGCCAGCGGCGGCGGGTCTCGAGAGCGCCGCGAACAGCCCGAACACCAGCAAACTCAGGGCGATGATTTTTCCGGGAGAGGCGGTCATGGCGTGATCCTCGTCCGAGGCGCGAACAGCGCGGGAAAGATGCGGTCGTAGGCGGTGATCTCGATCCGCTTCACCTGGTCGCGAGGCAGGGTAACGAGCGACTTCGTCGCCGGGCTGCCCTGCCGGTTCCGCACCAGATACGTCATCCCTTCCTTCCCCTGCCAGATCAACCATGCCTCCGTCCCCGGCGCCAGCGGCGTCGATCCATCGAGGGAAGCGACTCTCGGCAGCGATTTATCGTGCACCAGATAGCCGTAATTGACCGGCAGCAACAGGACCTGCACCGCCGCCAGGAAGTAGAGCAGGT
>DGFE01000206.1 GCA_002391525.1 Competibacteraceae bacterium UBA3908 | reverse complement strand
AGCATCGCGAATCTCGCGGCGGGAACCAAAGCCACGCTGCCGTTCGGAACGCTGGGCTACGAGTGGGACGAGGATATCGACAACGGCTTCCGGCCCGCCGGCCTGATCCGCTTGTCGACCACGACCGTCAATGGCGCGCCCGTCCTGGTGGACTATGGTTCGACCTTCGGCTCGGGGACGGCGACGCATTCGCTGACGCTGTACAAACACGGCAGCGGCGCGCTGGTGTTCGGCGCGGGTACGGTGCAATGGTCCTGGGGACTGGACAGCAACCACGACCGGGGCGGCACGGCGCCTGACGTCTCGATGCAGCAGGCGACGGTCAATCTGTTCGCGGACATGGGCGTTCAGCCGGCCACCTTGCAGCCGGGACTGGTGGCGGCGACGGCCTCCACCGATACCACTCCTCCCAATTCGACGATCACGGCTCCGACCTCGGGCTCGACGGTACAGCCGGGAAGCCTGGTGACGATCACCGGCACGGCAAGCGATGCCGGCGGGGGTGTCGTTGGCGGCGTCGAAGTATCGGTCGATGGGGGAACCAGTTGGCGGCGAGCCAATGGCCGCGCCAGTTGGACCTATGCCTGGACGGCGCCGGGCACGCCCGGTTCGGTGACGATCCGGAGTCGGGCGGCCGACGACAGCGGCAACCTGGAGACTCCGGGCACAGGGATCACCGTCACGGTGGGTTCGGGTTCCGATACCACACCGCCGACGGTGACGATGACCGCCCCGGCGGATGGCGCGACGGTAACGGGCTCAGCGGTGACAGTGTCGGCCAACGCCAGCGACAATGTCGGGGTGACGAGCGTGCAATTCCTGCTGGACGGGGCAGCGCTCGGCTCGGCGGATACCACATCGCCCTATAGCATTGCCTGGAACACGGCGACGGCCAGCAATGGCGCCCACACGCTGAGCGCGCGCGCCAGCGACGCGGCGGGCAACACGGGAACGGCCACCACAATCAATGTGACGGTGTCGAACGGAGGCGGCGCCACGAACACCGGTTTCCTGGCACCGAGCGCCAACGCGGCGGTCACGGCGAGTGCCGGCGACAACAACGGCTTTCAGACCAACCCCGCGAACGCCTACGCCGACGATGGTCTGTTCGCCGTGGACACCAACAGCGGCACCAACACCAATACCGTGTGCACCAATACCGGCAAGGAAAGGCATCTCTATTACAACTACGGCTTCAGCCTGCCGAGCGGTGCGGCCATCAACGGCATCGAGGTCCGGTTGGACGCCAGGGCCGACAGCACTGCCGGCTCGCCGAGGATGTGCGTGCAGCTTTCCTGGGACGGCGGCGTGACGTGGACGGCAACCAAGACCACCGCAATCCTGACCACGGCAGAGGCCACCTACCTCCTGGGCGGCGCTGCCGATACCTGGGGCCGCACCTGGGCCAGTGGCGAGTTCTCGAACGCCAACTTCCGGGTGCGGGTCATCAACGTGGCCTCGTCCACCGCCCGCGACTTTTCGCTGGATTGGGTGGCGGTACGGGTGACCTACCAATAGAAGAAGTTGGGCTTCGCAAGCTCAGCCCAACCTATGGCTACGGCGGTTTCGAGGTCTTTGGATCAGGCGTTACGCGCCGTAACCCGACAACTCACGAGCATCACAATCTATCGGGTTACGTTTCGCTAACCCGACCTACCTGATTTCTGCATCCGGGGTTATCTATGGGAGGGAATTGAATAGTGATCAAGAATGATGTTCAGCTCGGCGAGGGCGTGGTCATCCACCAGCCCGATCTCGTCAATCTATATGGCTGTGTCGTTGGTCCTGGAACCAAAATAGGCGCGTTCGTCGAGATCCAAAAAGGGGCTTCAATTGGCGCCAATTGTAAAATTTCCAGCCACAGTTTCATTTGCGAGGGCGTCGAGATCGAGGATGGCGTTTTTATTGGTCACGGCGTCATGTTCATCAACGATATCTATCCGAGAGCGGTCACCGAGGAAGGTGCATTACAGACCGAAGCCGACTGGGCAGTGGTGAGAACCCGCATCGGAGCGCGGGCTTCTATCGGCAGTAACGCAACGATTTTGGCGGGAATTACCGTTGGTATGGACGCCCTGGTCGGCGCTGGAGCCGTGGTCACCCATGATGTACCGGATTATGCGATTGTCGTCGGCGTGCCCGCCAAAATCATGGGCGATGTCCGGGATCGGGAGCGGAAGAAATGATGCCGCAAGGACGATGATAAGGGCGTTATCCTGTCTCGCGGTAGTTGTAATGGGTGTTGTTTTACTATCTTGAACTGGAGAATATGATGGCAATTAAAATTGGTGTCATTGGCTATGGATATTGGGGACCGAACCTGGTTCGGAATTTTTCCGAAATCCCGGAAGCACAGGTGGTCGCCGTTAGTGATCTCGACCCGCAACGGTTGAATTTAGTCAAGACTCGTCATCCCACTATCAACACCACGACCGATCATCAGACTTTGCTGTCGGACCCGACCATCGATGCCATCGCCATCGCCACGCCGGTGTCCAGCCACTATAACCTGGCATCGCAGGCTCTTGCAGCGGGAAAGCATGTATTCGTCGAAAAGCCGCTGACGGAAACCACCAAACAGGCGGAAGGTCTG
>DGFE01000240.1:7661-7884 GCA_002391525.1 Competibacteraceae bacterium UBA3908 | reverse complement strand
AGATGTGTATAAGAGACAGCTTATAGCGAGAACCTGCTTTCCCGTGCGATCCAATATCATGTTGAAAAAAATGCCGGCTTATCATATATAAATCATCTGAGTTTCGATAACGCAGCGGGTAGCATTATAAATATCCTAATTGCGGTTGGTTAAGATTTATATTTGTACAGAGTAACTGTATTTATCAACTAAAAGTAAGTATCCCTCCGGTAAAGCCGGAGGG
>DGFE01000240.1:3546-7470 GCA_002391525.1 Competibacteraceae bacterium UBA3908 | reverse complement strand
ATCCCTCCGGTAAAGCCGGAGGGTTAATCTTGAAAATCAACAATGCACTGGAGTTACTCAATTAAGGATGGATCGTTACTTCATAAGTTCTACCGCCAATCGTATAAACAAAAGTCCACGGATTGAATTTAGATACTATCAAGCCACTTTTGCCGATACCGTGAGCATTTGCTGCGACTTTATCGCATAGATCGCTAATTCCCGTAGTGATTTCATTCAATTCTTGAGTAGTATTGGGTGAGAATAGTCTAATTTTTCCATTTTTATAAAAAATCGCGGCACAGACAAAATCACCGGCATTAGGATGATCTTCATCATGAGTACACAACCTGTTGATCACATCTGGATTTAATTGAATGACTTTATGTTTTTGAGGCATGACACATTCTCCTGCGGGTTAATTGTGGGTACACTTGGAGTTCAACATTAGTGCTAAAAATTCAGAGTAGCTTGAAATAAGAGCAAACGCTCAGGAATGAAGCGGGGATTTCTTGCTTCCGAGGTCTGGAAATTGAGATCTTGAAAATTAAATTTTCTGTCAAAAAGGTTTCTAACCTCAAAACTAAGAATCCCCCGACGTTTAGGAAGTCGATACCCGATAGTCGAATCCAGCACAAAGAAATCAGCTTCATCTTGGTTAGTCGTGTAACTATCTTTCAACCCTCTTGACTTGTTTTCAAGATCCTGATGAACATAAATTCCTCTCAGAGTAGTAAAAAACCCGGAGGAGTTAAAGTATTGCACGCTCAAAGGTAGAACCGTTGTTTCAAGTTGGGTAAGCCGAGAAGATCTCTCCGCAATATTACAGTCGCATTCATACCTTTCAACTTGATACTCGGCACTAAATGACCAATTGAAATCAGGCATCCAGTAAAGATAAGCTCGATGGAGGTCTTCCGGCTGATCTTCTTTACGAATTCGAATAGTAGTAGTGTTCTTAAGTTTATCTATGTCTTCAACTATTCTTGGGACGTTGAGATCGCGGTGCGAAACCTCAATGCCCCCAAACATGTTTTCAGTCAAATTAGCATCAAAGCCAATACTATATTGCTGGGCTTTGGTCCCATTGATATCATCGTAGAATTGATTGAAACCAGCCACTTGAGTAGGTTCGAGCGTCTGTTCGACAACAAGAGCCGGTTTGACCGTTTGGAAGGTGGCAAGCCGCAAGCGGGTATTATCCGAGATATTCCACTGTAACCCAAATTTTGGATTGAATTGATAAAGGTCATGCTTACCCTCTCGAAAAGCATCATAGCTCAACCCGACGGTCCAAGCTAAGTTATCAGGATAATTAAAATGAGTATAGGTATAGGCATTATCACGCCTTGACGCATATGATGATTCTTCAGTTATTGGTTGCAAAACAGAAGGAATGATAAAAATATTATGCTCTTTAATATCAACATCATAGCTACCAACGCCAGTAACCATATTAAAGCGAGGCGTCTTGAATAGATACTGAGCCTCTACTTGATAACCCTGTTCTTTAACACTAGCATCAAGAGCGGCCGTACCAAAAATGTCTGAGCTCTTATCTTTTATATTTTCTTCCTTGTCGGTATTTATAAACGAGAAAATCAAGTTCGATTGTGTGGAGAGAGTCAAATGACCACCCAAACGGGTGGTGTCTTG
Source organism: Competibacteraceae bacterium UBA3908 (assembly GCA_002391525.1). Taxonomy (GTDB): domain Bacteria; phylum Pseudomonadota; class Gammaproteobacteria; order Competibacterales; family Competibacteraceae; genus Competibacter_A. The sequence continues at coordinate 5,835 of DGFE01000240.1, read as the reverse complement.
GCTGAGTATTCGGCGATAATTAGGCAATAACAAGTCTGGGTTGAAGTTGAGATTCAAATAACCTTGCTCCGTTTCCCGGCGCCTGAGTTCAGCCTGCAAGTTCAGATTAGGTGTGACGGCAACTTGCGCGAAAAGATTATAAATGTCATGTTGCTGATCATTGTTTTCCCTGAAGCCATCAGTCTCGTAATGAAACTGACCCAGGCTGTAGGAAAACTGCTTTTCAACACCCGATAATACCACTTCATCAGCCAAGGTATTATGGTTGCCAATAACACCTGAGGCTGTAAGCTGTGCCCGATCACGCTCGAATAAAGAGGTGTACTCGTTGAATGCGGCAGTACCAAACCCATTGATGATTTTCAGATTAGTTTCATTGAGACTTGGTTGAACCGGATTGATGTTAATGGGCTGCAAAAGCTGCGCTTGCAACAATTCACTAACCCGGGCGATTTCGTGGCGCGGACGGGTTGCATAGCTGTCCGATAGAAATCGGTGCGCCGAATAATTTGCTGGATCGAGGCTCAAGGATTTCGATGCTTCAACTTGGGCAACTTGATTGAAGCCTAGATCATCATAAATACGTGCCAGGCTGGTGTCGCGCGTTGCCAAGTCTTCATCCAGCAACAACCTTGAGCGGTAAACCGCCCGGTTGTCGTTCAATTCGATGGATTTTTGCAAATCCCGCACCGCCTCGACCGGTTGGTTGACGCTTTGCCGGCGAATCGCGTCGTAGAAATGCGGCGTGGGATCGCGCGGATCGAGTTGCTTAGCCAAGGCCAGATATTTTTCCGCCTGACGATCCTGCTTGACTTCGTAGTACGCCTTGCCGAGATAGCTGTTGTAAAGCGACACCTTCGGCTCCAGCAGAGTCGCTTTGCGCATCTCGTCAACCGCATCCTCGGTCTGGTTTCGCCGGAACAGAGCCAGTCCCAGGCCGAGGTGGGGTTCACCGAGGGTGGAATCCTGGGCGATGGCCTCGCGAAACGCCTGATCGGCGTCCGTGACGCGACCGCGCGCCAGCTGCAGGAAGCCCCAGGTGGAATTGACCAGGGCGTCTTGCGGGGCTTTTTGCCGGGCACGTTCGGCGAGTTTGAGGGCTTCCCTGGTCCGACCCATACCGAACAGCAGGCGGCTTTCCTGGATCAGGGCCTGCGGATCGCCCGGGTCGAGTTCCACCGCCCGGCGGGCGCTGGCCAGGGCGCCGTCCAGGTCGAACTCGGCCTGTTGGACCCAACTCAGGCCGAGATGCGCCACGGGCGCGGCGGAATCGGCGGCCACCGCCCGCTCGGCGTCGGCCCGCGCCTCCGCCTTGCGGTTTTGCACCAGATCGATGACGGCGCGCAGGCTGTAGGCGCGGGCGTTGTTCGGGTCGAGCGCCAGCGCCCGGTCGAGTGTTTGGCGGGCTTCGGGGACTTGGCCCCGCAGGAGATGGTTTTGCGCAGCCCAGGTCCAGTACCGGGGGGTTCGCGGATCCGCCCGGCTGGCTGGTTCCGCCCAGTCGCCCACGACATCGGGGTAGTAGAGCGACCATTGCACGGCATCGAGGGGATTGATCAGCACGGTCTTGCGCGGCGGTTCGCCCACCTTTGCCGTCGCCTGCTCGTTCGCCGTCACCAATACGCTGCCTTGCGGATTGGCAAATTCCACCAACCCCGCGAGAACGGCGAGACGCGCCGAATCGCGCGGACCGACAGCGAGATTGAATTCCGTGCCGCGGATGATGGCGGTAGCCGGAATGGTTTTAATTTCAAGGGGTTCGCCGATGCTGCGGATCCAGATCTCGCCACTGACGAGATTGAGTATGCTTCGTATTAACGGGGTCGAAGCGGGCACCAGACCCTCCGAGCGCGGAGTGATTTCCTTCAGTTCCAGCCGACTGTTGGCATTCAGCTTAAGCTGCGAACCGTTGGCGAGTTGAATCGCAACCCGACTGCCTTCGCCGGTCCGTACCATCTCCCCGGCTTTGAGAGCTCCGCCCGTGTTTATGGCTTGCCACCGCCCTTCCCGCATGACTTCGGCGGTTCCCAGCACACTCACCATCTCCCCGGCTGACTGCCCGACTGGCTGTGCTTCAGCGGGACGGATCATGACGAGGAGAACGACAAGAATGACAAACCAGCCTGACCAGCCTGACCAGGGCAGGCATGACGAACGCCGAACTATTCCATTGCCCTGCAACGGAGCCGCCCTCTCACCAAGACGCTCGCTCATTACTTTGTGCCTCCGGGAAAACAACCACAGGCGATTAGCGATGCTAAAAGACTGTATGAAATATCGCTCCGTCCC
>DGFE01000240.1:0-3386 GCA_002391525.1 Competibacteraceae bacterium UBA3908 | reverse complement strand
GATTCCTCCAAAATGCAAATCCCGGTGGATAAAAAAACAACCCAGTAAATCAGTCAGAAAAAACTGTTTGTTTTTGCGATGTTTCAGCATGAAACAGACCAATACTCCCTATTTCGTATTGAAACATGCGTATCACCGCCATTTCCCGATCATTCAAACTTCCAGCGGATGGGCGATCCAGTCGTTAGCGATCACGGCGCACGGTCTCCACACACCGGACAGGATGGGTTCCGTCGCACCTTCAGGGTTCGCCATTCCAGGCGGGTCGCGTCCAGCAGCAGCAGGCGGCCGTCGAGCGTCTCGCCGATGCCGGTCAATACCTTGATCGCCTCCACCGCCTGAAGGCTGCCGATCACGCCGACCACCGGCGCCAACACACCGGTCTGGGCGCAGGCTTCGAGGTTTACTTCAGCGTCGCGGTACAGACAACGATAGCAGGCGCCATCCCGCCGTGGCCGCCAGACCAGTACCTGACCTTCCAGCCGGATCACCGCTCCCGACACCAGCGGCACGCCGGCGCGCACGCCGGCGGCATTGATCGCCAGCCGGGTCGGCAGATTGTCGCAGGCATCCACCACCACATCGGCCTGTCGCGCCTGTTCGATCAACTCCAACTCGTCCAGCACTTTTGGGATGGCGATGATCTCGATCAGCGGATTGAGCGCCCGCAACGTGTCGCGGGCGGATTCGACCTTGAGCCGACCAACATCCGTCGTGCGGTGGATGATTTGCCGTTGCAGATTGGAGAGGTCCACGGTATCGAAATCGACCAGCGTCAGCCGCCCGACTCCGGCCGCGGCCAGATACATCGCCGCCGCCGATCCGAGTCCGCCCAGACCGACGATCAGCGCGCGGGACTGGCGCAGCCGCTCCTGGCCGTCGATATCGAATTCCGGCAGCAGGATTTGCCGGCTGTAACGCAACAATTCCTCGTCGGTCATGGCGGTTTCGGAGCGTGGACAAACCCGGTTGGGTTCTGATGAATTGTAGCGGTTTGATTGAATCGCCGTTGTCACCGGCAAGCTGATAAACTTTTTCGATCATGTTGATCCTACGCCAACTCTCCCTGCAACGCGGCGGCAAGCCGTTGTTCGAGAATGTGTCGCTGACGGTTTACCCCGGCTGGAAGGTCGGAGTGACCGGCGCCAACGGCACGGGCAAATCCAGCCTGTTCGCGCTGCTGCGTGATGAACTGCATCAGGACGCCGGCGATCTCGAACTGCCGCCGCGCTGGACGATTGCCCATGTCGCCCAGGAAACTCCGGCGTCGCCGATTCCGGCGCTGGACTACGTGCTGGACGGTGACGCCGAACTGCGCCGGATCGAGCGCGAGTTGCATGAAGCCGAAGCCGCCCACGACGGGACGCGGCAAGCGGAACTGCACGCCCGTTTTGACGCCATCGGCGGTTACAGCGCCCGCGCCCGCGCCGGCAAGCTGATGAACGGCCTGGGTTTCGCCCCCGATCAACTCGAACGTCCGGTCGCGGAATTTTCCGGGGGCTGGCGGGTGCGGCTGAATCTGGCTCGGGCATTGATGTGCCGCTCCGACCTGCTGTTGCTGGACGAGCCGACCAACCACCTCGATCTCGACGCCGTGCTGTGGCTGGAACAATGGCTGCGCGCCTATCCGGGCACCCTGCTGCTGATTTCCCACGACCGCGACGTGCTGGACAACGTCGCTGGCCACATCGCCCACATCGACCAGCGGCGGATCACGCTTTACCCCGGCAACTACGCCGCCTTCGAGGAACAGCGCGCCGCCCGGCTGGCCCTGCAACAGGCGGCTTACGAAAAGCAGCAACGGGAAATCGCCCATCTGGAGCGCTTCATTACCCGCTTCCGCGCCAAGGCCACCAAGGCCCGGCAGGCGCAGAGCCGGATCAAGGCGCTGGAGCGGATGGAGCGCATCGCCGCCGCCCATGTGGATTCCCCGTTCACCTTCGGGTTCGCCGAGCCGGAGCGGCTGCCCAATCCCCTGTTGGCGGTCGAGCAGGTCGCGGTGGGTTATGGCGAGCGGCGGGTATTGGAAAACATAGGGCTGATCATCGGTCCCGGCACCCGGCTCGGCTTGCTCGGTCCGAACGGCGCCGGCAAATCGACCCTGATCAAGCTGCTGGCCGGGTTGCTGCCACCACTGACCGGGCGAATCGAAACGGGGCAAGGTTTGTCCATCGGTTATTTCGCCCAGCATCAGTTGGAGCAACTGCGGCCGGACTGGAGTGCGCTGCGACATCTGCAACAGTTGAACGAACGCGCCAGCGATCAGCAATTGCGGGACTTTATCGGCGGCTTCGGCTTTGCCGGCGACCGGGCGCTGGATCCGGTCGCTCCCTTCTCCGGCGGCGAAAAGGCGCGGCTGGCGCTGGCGCTGCTGATCTGGCAACGTCCGAATCTGCTGCTGCTGGACGAACCGACCAACCACCTCGATCTCGACATGCGCCATGCCTTGACGCTGGCCTTGCAGGACTATCAGGGCGCGCTGATCGTGGTTTCCCACGACCGGCACCTGCTGCGCACCGTCACCGACGAATTTCTGCTGGTCGCGGCAGGCCAGGCACAGCCATTCGACGGCGATCTGGACGATTACCGCGACTGGCTGAACGAACGCCAGCGGACCGTCAACCGGGACGCCGCGCCGCGCGCCGCCAGCAATGGCAACAGCGCCGCCGACCGGCGCGAACAGAAACGGCAGGAGGCGGAACGCCGCCAGCAACTCGCGGTCAAGCGCAAGCCGCTGGAACGGCAAAGCAAACGGTTGGAACAGCGGATGGAGCACTTGCACGCCGAACAACGGACCTTGGCCGCCACGCTCGCCGATCCAGCCAGTTACGACGACGCCAACAAAACCCGTCTCAAGGGGCAATTGCTGCGCAAGGCCGAGGTGGATCGCGAGCTGACGGAGCTGGAAGAGGCATGGCTCGCGTTGCAGGAAAAACTGGAAGGACTGGGCAACGTGGTCTAGAGGATTCCCAGGCTGAACCTGGCATTGCCCGCTTGGCGCTTGTCACACCCCAATGAGACACTTAATATATACACAACAGGAGGTGTATATGCGCACCAATATCGTACTCGACGACAATCTCATCACCGAAGCCATGCGGCTGGCCAACGTCAAAACCAAGCGGGAAGCCGTCGATCTCGCCTTGCGGCGGTTCGTGGCCCACCAGAAACAGCGACGGATTCTCGAACTGGTCGGTCAGGGGTTGATCGACCCCGATTACGACTACAAAGCGGCCCGCGCCGGCGATGATCCTCGTTGATACCTCGGTCTGGATTGGCTTGTTGCGCAATACCGACCGTCCGGCGGTAGAGGCGCTGAAGCGACTCCTGAACTCGGAAACGACTGTCGGCCTGACGCCGCTTATCCTGCAAGAAATCCTGCAGGG
>DGFE01000236.1 GCA_002391525.1 Competibacteraceae bacterium UBA3908 | reverse complement strand
TGTTGAAGAATGCCGACATGGCGATGTATCTGGCCAAGCGCCAGGGCCGGAACCTCTACCGGTTCTACGATTCCACCTTGAACGAGGTGGCCCTCAAACGCCTGACGATGGAGAATCAGCTGCGCAAGGCCATCGAACAGAACGAGTTGTCCATTCACTATCAACCTCAACTCGATCTGCCCAGCGGCCGCATCAGCGGGGTCGAGGCGCTGTTGCGCTGGCAGAGCGCCGTGCTCGGTGCGGTGTCACCCGCCGATTTCATCCCGCTCGCCGAGGAAACCGGCCTCATCATCCCCATCGGCGAATGGGTGTTGCGCACCGCCTGCCGGCAGGCCAGGGCCTGGCAGGACGCCGGGATCGGCTTGCAGCGGATGGCGGTCAATATCTCCGTTCTGCAATTCGTGCAACCGAGTTTTCCGGGGCTGGTGGCGCGGATTCTGGAGGAAACCGGCCTCGCGCCGGAGGCGCTGGAACTGGAGATCACCGAAAGCCTGCTGATGAAGGACCCGGAAGGCGCGACCCTCACGCTCCAGGCGCTCAAAGATCTCGGCGTGCAACTGGCCATCGACGATTTCGGCACCGGCTATTCGAGCTTGAGCCGGCTCAAACAATTGCCGCTGGACCGGCTCAAGATCGACAAGGCGTTCGTGCGCGAAGTCAACTCGCAGCCCGACGACGCCGCCATCGCCACGGCGGTCATCGCCATGGCCGAAAGCATGGGGCTGCGGGTCATCGCCGAGGGCGTGGAGAACGAAGCCCAACTGCGCTTTCTCAAGTCCAAGCACTGCGACGAGGTCCAGGGTTATTACCTGAGCCGACCGCTGCCGGTCGGCGAAATCACCGCCATGCTCGACCGCCACCAACAGGTCGTGGCGGCTGAATCGGCCTTGGCCGGCGACCAGCGCGTCCTGCTGGTCGCCGATGGCGATCCGGCCAGCCTGGCGGCCATCGTAGAGGCGCTCCGCCCGGACGGATACCGACTGCTCGCCGCCGCCGATGCCCGGACGGCGCTGGACCTGCTCGCCAGCCACGAGGTCGGCGCGGTGGTGGCGGATCGCCGGCTGGGCGAACCGGAAGACGGTGGCCGGTTTTTCCGGCGCATCCGCGAACTCTATCCGCGGATCCCGCGAATCGTGATGGCCGACGACTGCGGGGCGGAGGAGTTGATCGATCTGATCAACGAAGGCGCGGTCTACAAGTTTTTGCGGAAGCCTGTTTCATTCCCGCAACTGCGCGAAATCCTGCGTCGCGCCTTTCTGGCTCGCGACCGCGCGGAGGGGTAGGCGGGAAGGGGCGGATGAGCGGTGGCCGCGGGGAGCGGGATGTCGCTCACGGCGCCGTCAGCACCATTCCCGCGACCGGCGCGACGCCCCGTCCATCGGCGCCGGCGAACTCGAATGGGATGGAAACCAGCTCCATCCCGGCGTTGCGCTGGATCGCGAAGTGCAGGTGCGGGCCGGTGGAATAACCGGTGTTGCCGGAATTCGCCAGCCAGGCGCCGCGTTCCACCCGTTGTCCCGGCGCCACCCGCGCCGAATCGGGGTGCAGGTGAGCGTACACCGCCATCGTGCCGTCGTCGTGCAGGATCCGCACCGCGTTGGCGCGGGTTTGGTACTTGGGATCGGCGCCGCCATCGAAGAAGTCGCCGGCCACTTCCATCACCATCCCGGCGCGGGCGGCGCGGACCGGCGTGCCCAGCGGCAGGGCGATGTCCACCGCATAGCGGCTCTGCGGATGCTGGTGGCTGAACGCGCCGTCGAACGCCTGGCCGATGTGGAATCGCTGTCCCGGCGCGAACGGCGGTGCGTAAGGCTGCTCGGGCCGATGCGTGGCGGTGGGATCGCCCAGTACCGCCCGGACCCGGTAGGCGTAGCGCCAGCGCGGCCCGGTCGGTTTGAGCGCGACGGCCGTCGTTTCCATGCGAGCCGGCGCCACCACCCGCACCGGCAGTGGCGGTTCGGCGCGCATGTTCTCCAACCGCTCGCTGTCGATTTCCACTTCGACCGGCCCGTAATAGTCGTTGACCACCGCCAGCACCGGCGCCTCCGGAGTGCCGCGATTACGAATGCCGACCCTGGCCGGCAACTCGCTGACCGGCAGGGGGCGTACTTCGGTGGGCACCTCGGCGGCGGGCGGCTTGTCGGTGAACACCCAGGCGCCGGAAGCATCCTGATATTTGTAAAGCTTTTTCGCGGACGCCGCCCGCGGTCCCAGCCCGTCGAGCGCCACCGCGACCAGCGCCATCAGCGCCAGGCCCGTCGCGGGCCGGCATCGCCGCCCTGTGTTCATGCGTGGGATGATGCCCCTTCAGCCCTTGAAGTAATGGATATGGATTCCTTCCAACTCGCTTTTGGCCAGTTCCACCATCCTGGCGGCGACGGTTTCCGCCGGCACTGGCCGGTAGTGGCTGAACGGTCCCCAGGCGAACAGCGACCAGAACGGCGCCATCTGCTTGCTCCAGTCCTCGACCGGTCGTGATTCGGACCGCTCGCCCAGCAGCAGCGAGGGACGCAAGAGATGGACGGCCTTGAAGGGCAGTTCGCTGACCGCCGCCTCGGCCCGGCCCTTGACCCGATTGTAGAACACCGGCGAACCGGGATCGGCGCCGATCGCCGAGACCAGCACGAAGCGCGCCACGCCCCGCGCCGCGGCCAGCTTGGCCAGCTCGGCGACGTAGATATGATCCACCTTGGCGAACGCCTCCGGCGATCCGGCCGCCCGGTGGGTCGTGCCCAGGCAACAGAGCACGGCATCGGCGTCGATGGTTCCGGCCTGATCGCGGAGGTGATCGAAGTCCACCACGCGAACGGTCAGTTTCGGATGCGCCTGTTCCAGTGGCCGACGGACCAGGGCGGTCACCTGGCCGATGTCGTCGTCCGCCAACAGTTTTCGCAAACAATGCCCGCCGACCAGTCCGGTCGCGCCGGCCAATAACACGCGGATTCCCGCTTGTCGCTGCACCCCCATCTTCCATACTCCCGATGGTTGAACCTGAATGCCCGAGGGAGATTCGGGTCATGCCCGAATCTCAGGGATTCCATGCATCCATTAAGCATAGTCGCCGCTCGTTCTTTTTCAGGGTCGAACGTCATTTTCGCGGTTTGGCAAAGAGGGGGCGCGCGGCGCGGGGGAATTCAGGCCGTGCTGGTCAGTCGCTCGTACTTGGCCCGCAACTGCTGGTCGGTTTCGGGATGGTTGGGGTCGGGGATGATGCAGTCCACCGGGCAGACCTCGATGCACTGCGGGGTGTCGTAGTGGCCCACGCACTGCGTGCAGCGATTCGGATCGATCTCGTAGATTTCCTCGCCCTGAGAGATGGCCTCGTTCGGGCACTCCGGCTCGCACACGTCGCAGTTGATGCATTCGTCGGTAATCATCAGTGCCATGGCTGGCTCCTCTGGTCATGATCCTTGCGGTTACGGGATCTGTCGGTCTGGCTTGCGGGGCCCGTCACGACCGGGAAACGGGTCGCGCCGAATTTCCGAGTATTCTACCCGATTATGGGAGGGACGCGAATTTCGCCGCCAGCGCCGCCTGGACTTTGGGATGGACGAAGGGCGCGATGTCGCCGCCCAGCTTGGCGACTTCGCGCACCAGGCTGGAGGAGATGAAGGCATACTGTTCGGCGGGGGTGAGAAAGATCGATTCGATGCCGGAGTCCAGCCGGCGGTTCATGCTGGCCAACTGAAACTCGAATTCAAAGTCCGATACGGCGCGCAATCCGCGCAGGATGACGTGGGCGCCGATGCTCTTGGCGTAGTTCACCAGCAGGATGTCGAAGCCGCGTACCTCGACGTGCGGCAGGTGCGCCACCACCTCGCGCGCCAGCTCGACCCGTTCTTCCAGCGAGAACAGCGGCTGCTTGTTGGGATTGGCGGCGACGCTGACGATCAGCCGGTCGAACATGCGGGCGCCGCGCTCGATCAGGTCGGCATGACCGTTGGTGATGGGATCGAAGGTGCCGGGGTAGATGGCGAAGACGGACATGAACGTTCCTGGTGGGTAAGGGGCTGCGCGGATTATCGGGAAAGCGGCAGGGCAAGGCAACCGCGAAGCCGCTTACCCTGCCCGACTCCCGGCGGGCGTGGGGTCGGGGGCTGAAATGTCCCGTCGCGCCAGCCGATAGCTCACCGTCCCGGCGGTTTTTTCCCGGTACGGCAGCCAATGCGCGGGCAGCGCCGGAGGTTGGAGTTCCGCTGCCGCCTCGAGATAGATCCAGGCGCTCGCCGCCAGCCAGCCGCCGCGTTCCAGCGCCACGCACGCCGGTTCCAGCAGGCCAGCGCCGAACGGCGGATCGAGCAATACGATCTCGAACGGCGTACCCGGCTGGCGCAGCCAGTCCAGGGCGTCGGCCTGTTCGACCCGGGCGCCTTCGGCGTTCAGCCGGGCCAGATTCTCGCGCAAGGCGCGGACCGCGACCGGATGCCGCTCGACGAACACCACCTCGACTGCGCCCCGCGACAGGGCTTCGATGCCGAGCGCGCCGCTGCCGGCGAACAGATCCAGGCAGCGGGCACCGGGCAGCACGGGGGCCAGCCAGTTGAACAGGGTCTCCCGCACTCGATCCGGGGTGGGCCGCAACCCCGGCGCGTCCGGAAAATCCAGCCGCCGACCGCGCCATTGGCCACCGATGACGCGCAACCGGTTGGCGTGTCCTCCGCGCCGGCTCATGAGCCGGTCGAACCCGCTGGCTCCGGTTTGGACTGGGCCGGTTGATCGCCACCGACGATGATCGTGATCAGCTTGTCCGGCTGAACGCGCCGCTGCCAGGCGGTCCTGGCCTGCTCCAGGGTGATGCCGTTCATGATGCCGAGGTAGTTCTGCAAATAGTCCAGCGGCAGTTGATGGAAAGCGATCACGCCCAGATAGTTGGCCAGTTTGCCGTTGCCGGCGAGATCGAGCGCGAAGCCGCCGGTGATGTTTTGGCGGGCTTCTTCCAGCGCCTGGGCGTCGGGGCCGTTGGCGGTGAATTCGCGCAAGGTGGTTTGCGCCACTTGGAGGGCGGTGTCTACCTGATCGTTGCGGGTTTGCAGGTTGATCAGGAAGGGTCCGGCCTGCCGCATGGGAGAAAAGGCGCTGTAGGCACCGTAGGCCAGACCGCGTTTCTCGCGGATTTCCTGGGACAGTTGCGAGACCAGCCCGTTGCCGCCCAGCACATGGTTGCCCAGATAGAGCGCGTAATAATCGGGATCGGCGCGGTTGACCCCGATCTGGCCGATCAGGATGTGGCTCTGGCTGGAGGGGTGAGGGATGCGGATGGTCTGGCTGGCCGGAACCGGTGATGGCGGCGGCGGCGGCGGGACGGCCTCGCCCTTGGGCAAGCCGCCGACCAGCGCGTTGGCCAGCTGCTCGGCGGCGGACCGCTCCAGATCGCCGACGAGGGCGACCACCGCGTTGGCGGCGGTGTAGTGACGGCGATGGAAATCCTGAATATCGGCGCGGGTGATGGCGTTCAGGCTGGCGACCGTGCCTTCGGGCGGTATGGCATAGGGATGAGTGCCGTACAGGGCCGTGAAAAAGGCATCCTGGGCGATGGCGCCGGGTGACTGGGCGCGTTCCTGAAGCCCGGTCAGCATTTGCTTGCGCACCCGTTCCACCGCGTCCGGGGCGAAGCTCGGTTCCCTCAGCAGGCGGGCGACGGTCTCGACGGCGGGTTGCAGGTAGCGCGGATCGGTCAGGCTGCGCAGCGAGACCCAGGCCGAATCGCGCCGCGAGCCGGCGCTCAATCGAGCGCCGACCCGGTCCAGCCGGTCGGCGATGACGTCCGCCGACCAGTCGCCGGCGCCTTCCTCCAGCAAGGCATTGGTCAGTTTGGCCAGGCCGGGTCGCGCCCCGTCGCGAACCGAACCGGCGTTGAACAGCATTTGCGCGTCCATCATCGGCAATTCCGGGGCCGGAATGAAGTAGACCGGCACGCCGTTGGCGGTGCGCCAGTTCTGGATGGGGGGCACGGCGGCGGCCAGGCTGGACGCCAATAGCAGCAAGACGCCGAGAATGCCGGTCAGCAGGGGTTTGCAATGGGACATGATCGGGATGATCCTCATTCTCCTCTCCAGTTGCGGGCGGAGGGGTGGGGATGAAAGTGTTCTAACGGATCGCATGGTCCACCGCCGCGTCGGGCGCGGGTGGGCGACGGCCGTCCAGCGGCAACGGCTCCAGCGTCGCCACGGTCAGCCGGTCGTCGGTCAGGTACTTGCGGGCGACGTCGCGCACCTGCTCCGGGGTGACCGCCTGAATCCGCTGAACATAGTCGTCGAGCTTGCTCCAGCCCAGTCCCACCGTTTCCAGAATGCCCAACCGCATGCCCTGATAGAACATCGAATCCTGCTGATAGACATCGGCGGCGACCACTTGCGCCACCACCCGCGCCAGTTCGTCGGCGCCGACCGGTTCCTCGCGCAGCCGCGCCACTTCGGCGCGCAGGGCTCGTTCCAGGTCGGCGCTGGTGCGGCCCGGCGCCGGATTGCCGGCCAGCACGAACAATTCCTCCAGCCGCGAAGTCGGGCTGTAACCGGTGCCGGCGGCGGCGGCGACCTGGCTGCCGCGAACCAGGTTGCGGCTGATGCGGCCGCTGTTGCCGCCGTCGAGAATGCCGTCCAGGACGTCCAGGGCGTAGGGTTCCCATTCTGCGGCGGCGGTCTTCAGGGTCGGCGCCTTGTAGCCGAGCGCGACGTAGGGCACTTCCGCCGGGGTTTTCACCACGATGCGGCGCTCGCCCTGTTGCGGGATTTCCACCGCCGGCTTGGGCGAAGTCAGATCGCTGGGCGGCAAGGGACCGAAGTGCTTTTCCGCCAGTTCGCGGACCCTGGCCGGTTCTACGTCGCCGACCACCACCAGGGTGGCGTTGTTCGGCGCGTACCATTGTCGATACCAGCGGTTCAGCTCGTCGGGCGTGATCGACTGGATGTCCTGCATCCAGCCGATGATCGGATTACGGTAGGGGCTGGTGAGGTAGGCGGCGGCGCTGAACTGCTCCTGGGTCAGCGCTTCGGGCTGGTCGTCGGTGCGCAACCGGCGCTCTTCGGCCACCACCTGGGCTTCCTTGGCCACGTCTTCCGGTTTCAACAGCAGGTGGCGCATCCGGTCGGCTTCCAGCCGAAAGCTGAGTTCCAGCCGCTCTTTTTCCAGCGTCTGGAAGTAGGCGGTATAGTCGCGGCTGGTGAAGGCGTTCTCGTCTCCGCCGTTGGCGGCGATGAGGCGGGAGAATTCGCCGCCGGGCACATCTGGGGTGCCCTTGAACATCAGGTGTTCCAGGAGGTGAGAGATGCCGGTCAGGCCGCTGGGTTCGTAGCTGGAGCCGACCTTGTACCAGATCTGTGAAACCACCACCGGCGCGCGATGGTCTTCGCGCACCAATACTTTCAATCCGTTGGCCAGGGTGAATTCATGGACGGGCGTTGCCGCGAAGGCGGCGGAGGCCACGCTCAGTAGCGCTGCGATCAGCAGCTTGTGAATGGATTCAGGCATGATTACTTACCGTTGCAATCAGATGTCTGTGCAAAACAGACTGGAATGGTACGATAAGTTCCATCATTTACCGATGTATCGATAAATCCGAAGCGATCATGGCTGACCCCAAGCACGATTCCACCCCGTCGCCGCCCGCGTCCGAATCGCCGGAGCGCAAGAAATCCGGCCTGTTCGAGGTTCTGAACCGGCCGATCCATTTTCCCTTCCGCAAGGACCGCGCGCCCGATACGGTGACCGAAACGGGTCAGTCCAAACCCGAGCGCTTCGCCCGGCTGCGCGACCGGCTGCGCCGCACCCGGCAAAGTCTGATCAGCGGACTGGCGGGCCTGTTCGCCGGCCGGAAACTGGACGACGAGGCGCTGGAGGAACTGGAAAGCCGCCTGCTGCTGGCCGATGTCGGGGTGGAGGTGACCAACCACCTGATCAAGCGGCTGGCCGAACGAGTCTCGCGCCAGCGATTGAACGACATCCCGGCGCTGCTGCAGGCGTTGCGCGACGAACTGCTGGACATTCTGGCGCCCTGCCAACAGCCGTGGCGGCCCGGCGAATCCCGGCCCTACGTGATCCTCGCGGTCGGCGTCAACGGCGTCGGCAAGACCACCACCATCGGCAAGCTGGCGAAAAAGCTGCAAAACGACGGCCATTCCGTGTTGCTGGCCGCCGGCGACACGTTCCGCGCCGCCGCCGTCGAACAATTGCAGGTCTGGGGCGAGCGCAACCGGATTCCGGTCATCGCCCAGCAAAGCGGCGCCGATTCCGCCTCGGTGATCTACGACGCCATTCAGGCGGCCAAGGCCCGGCAGGTGGACGTAGTGATGGCCGACACCGCCGGGCGGTTGCACACCCAGTCGAACCTGATGGAGGAACTGAAAAAGATCAAGCGGGTCATCGGCAAGCTCGACGCCGCCGCTCCACACGAGATACTGCTGGTGGTGGATGCCAGCACCGGGCAGAACGCGCTGAATCAGGCCGTGCAGTTCCACGACGCGGTCGGCGTGACCGGCCTGATTCTGACCAAGCTGGACGGTACGGCCAAGGGCGGCATCGTGTTCGCCATCGCCCGCCGGCTGGGATTGCCGATTCGCTTCATCGGCGTCGGCGAGGGGATCGAGGATTTGCGCGAGTTCGAGGCCGCCGAATTCGTCGCCGCTCTGCTGGACGAGGACACCGACGATTGAACGGGAGGCGACGGAACTCATGGCTGGTTTGGCACTCTTACCGCGGGAGTGCTAAGATTGACATTGAGACAGATTGATGGAAGGGAGAGATGAATGACGATGACGACGACTGCGCTGGTTCCCCGCCTGCAACAACTGCCGGTGCCGGTCGACAGCCTGGAAAGCTACATCCAGGCGGTCAACCAGGTGCCGATGCTGAGCGCCGACGAAGAGCAGGAACTGGCCCAGCGTTTGCGGCTGCGCAACGATCTGGAAGCCGCGCAACGGCTGATCGTGGCCCACCTGCGCTTCGTGGTGCACATCGCGCGTGGCTATATCGGTTACGGCCTGCCGCTGGGCGATCTGATCCAGGAGGGCAACATCGGCCTGATGAAAGCGGTCAAGCGCTTCGATCCGGCGCACGGCGTGCGGCTGGTGTCGTTCGCCGTGCACTGGATTCGCGCGGAAATTCACGAATTCATTCTCCGCAACTGGCGGATCGTCAAGGTCGCCACCACCAAGGCGCAGCGCAAGCTGTTCTTCAGGCTGCGCGGTGCCAAGAAGCGGCTGGGCTGGCTGAACGGCGATGAAGTCGATACCGTCGCGCGTGAATTGGGCGTCAGTCCTGACACCGTGCTGGAAATGGAATCCCGGTTGAGCGGCCACGACGTGTCGTTCGATCCGATCCCGGAGGCCGATAGCGACGACGAACACGAGGCGTTCGCGCCGTCGGCCTACCTGCGGGACGAACAGGCCGATCCGGCGGATGCGCTGGAGCGGGACGACTGGGAGGAACAAACCACCAACCGGCTGAACGAAGCGCTGGAGCGACTGGATCCGCGTAGCCGCGACATCGTGCAGCGCCGCTGGCTGAGCGATCAGAAACCGACCCTGCACGAACTGGCCGCCGAATATCAGGTGTCCGCCGAACGGATCCGGCAACTGGAAAATAACGCCATGAAAAAGCTGCGGACCGCCCTGCCGGTCGCGGCCTGAATCCGACTGACTTTTCAGAACCCGCCCCGTGGCGGGTTTTTTGTGGGAGATGCGCCATGAACCCGCCGACGCACCAGTTCGCCAGCGACAACTACTCGGGGATTTGTCCGGAAGCCCTGGATTATCTGCTGGCGGCGAACCAGGGCGACGTGCCCGCCTACGGCAACGATGACTGGACGCAGCGGGCCGCCGACCGGTTCCGCGCATTGTTCGAGACCGACTGCGAGGTGTTTTTCGTCTTCAACGGCACGGCGGCCAATTCCCTGTCGCTGGCGGCGCTCTGCCAGCCCTATCACAGCGTGATCTGTCACGAAACGGCCCATATCGAAACCGACGAATGCGGCGGACCGGAATTCGCCTCCAACGGTTCCAAGCTGCTGCTGGCGAAGGGCGAAGACGGCAAGCTCGATCCGACCGACGTAGAGCGGTTGATCACCCGGCGCTCCGACATTCACTATCCCAAACCCAAGGTGGTCAGCGTCACCCAGGCGACGGAACTGGGCACGGTCTATACGCTGGACGAATTGCACGCCCTGCGCGAGCTGGCCGACCGGTACGGGCTGAAAATTCACATGGACGGCGCGCGGTTCGCCAACGCCCTGGTTTCGCTGGACGAAACGCCAGCGCGGCTGACCTGGCAGGCCGGCGTGGACGTGCTGTGTCTGGGCGGCACGAAGAACGGCATGGCGGTCGGTGAGGCGATCCTGTTCTTCGACCGGGAACTGGCGACCGATTTTGCCTGGCGCTGCAAGCAGGCCGGACAACTCGCCTCCAAGATGCGCTTCATCGCCGCGCCCTGGCTGGGCCTGCTGGAAACCGGCGCCTGGCTGCGCAACGCCCGCCATGCCAACGAGATGGCCGCCTATCTCGAACGACGGCTGCGGGCGATTCCCGGTCCGCGCCTGATGTTCCCGCGCCCGGTGAATTCGGCATTTCTGGAATTGCTGCCGCTGACGATCCAGGCGCTGAGAGCGAAAGGCTGGC
>DGFE01000067.1 GCA_002391525.1 Competibacteraceae bacterium UBA3908 | reverse complement strand
GCCTGGAAACGTGCCGTGCGAACTGTAGCCATCGGCAAGCACCAGGGTATGCTTGCCGTTTTCGTGAGTGAAGTAATAATAAATGCCTTCCTGCTGCATCAGCCGGCTGACGAAGTTGAAATCCGTCTCCCGGTACTGTACGCAGTACTCCCACTCGCGATAGCTGCCGCTCAGGGCATCCTTGAAATCGGTGAAGCCCTGCTCCCGGAAAACGCCCTTGATGATGTCGGGAACCGTTTTGTTCTGGAAAATCCGGCAATCGGAGGTGCGGGTCAGAAACCACAGCCAAGGGCTCATGACGGCGTGATAGACTCCGTAACGCAAGCCGCGGGTTCCCTCGTAACCGAAGCGGGTGACGATCCCGTTGAAGTAGCGGGTTCCCCGCTGGTAGGGGAGCTCCAAGCGAACCGTCATGTTTGTACCGAGCACATCCGTCAGGACGATGTCGGTCCGCTCGCTGAACAATTCCAGTTCGAACTCGAACAACTGGCCCAGTTGCTCGGTAGCCGTCATGCGCCCAACCAACAGCACGTCCTCTCCCAATACGCTGTTGGCGGCGATCATCCGGTGTTTTTGAGTGGTCGCCATGTTTCCAGACTCCGCATCCCCGCTGCCAGAGGCAGCCCTGTTTTGAGTTTAGCAGTAAACCTTCGCAAAAAAGCGGCGATCCGCGAATCGTCAAAGTCGTCCAGGCCGCACTAGACTTTGAGTATCGTTCATCGTCCCGGAGAGCCAGCGCCATGCCAGGCCGAATGGAATTCCAGTTCACTTTGCCCATGTCCGTCCCGCCCGCAACCCGCCGCGATCCGGGGATACCGCTGCGGATTCTGCTCATGGCCGATTTCAGTGGCCGCAGCCAGCGGGAAGCGCCCAACGTCATGGTGGACCTGGCCAGCCGCCCGCTGCTGACCGTCGACGTGGATAACCTGAACGCGGTCATGGCCCGACTGGCGCCGAAACTGCGACTGCCGTTGGGCGCCGAAACGGGTGGCGCGGCCCTGACGATCAGCTTTGCGCGGCTCGACGATTTTCATCCGGATGCCCTCTATCAACGCCTGGAGATATTCCAAGCCCTGCGCCGCGCCCGCGCCCGTCTGCTCAATCCGGCCAGTTTCGCTCAGGCGGTCGCCGAACTCAGCCCCCCGCCGGCGCCGCCGGAACCGGCCAAGCCCGAACCATCCACCACCGTGGAAACCGACGCCGCTCTGTTCGAACGCCTGCTGGGGAAGGCGCCCGGCCACCCCCCGACGCGACCGGCCGAGCCGGGAACGGCCGCCATCAACACGCTGTTGCAAGCTATCGTCCAGCCTCACATCGTCCACACCGACCCGCGTCAGCCGGCCTGGGTCGCCGCGGTGGATACCGCAATCGGTGAACAAATGCGCGCGCTGTTGCATCATCCGGCGTTCCAGGCTCTGGAAGCCGCCTGGCGCGGCGTTCATAGCCTGGTCGCCAATCTGGACAGCGCGGTCGCGCGAGTCGATCTGCTCGATGTCACCCGCCAGGAATTGCTGTTCGACTTGCGCACGGCCGCCGGCGATCCGGCAGCCACCAGTCTTTATACGCTGCTGATCGACCGCGAAGTCCGCCTGCACGACGGGCAGCCCTGGTCATTGCTGATCGGCGACTTCAGCTTCGGCGCCACGCCCGAGGACATCGCCCTGCTGGCGATGCTGGGAACCCTGGCCGCTCATGCCGGCGGTCCTTTCCTGGCCGCCGCTGCGCCGGCCGCGCTGGGTTGCGCATCGGCGGTGGCCTTGGCCGACCCGGCCTCGTGGGCGTCGCTACCGACCGATGACGAGCAAAACTGGCGACTGTTGCGGGCCAGCGCGGTCGCGCCCTGGCTCGGACTGGCGCTGCCGCGCGTCCTGCTGCGGCTGCCCTACGGCCCTAAAACCGACCCGGTCGAACAGTTCGCCTTCGAGGAGATGCCGGGTGGCTGCGACCCCGGCGCCTATCTCTGGGGCAATCCGGCCTTCGTCTGCGCTCGGCTGATTGCGGCGGCCCTGGTTGAAGGCGGCTGGGATGGAGGTCCTGGCGCTGCCCTGGAACTCGACAATCTGCCCGCCCATGTTTACGAGGATTCCGGGGAACGGGTGATGCAACCGGATACCGAAACGCTGCTGGGCGAACGCGCGGTACAAGGCATTCTGGCGCGGGGCTTCATGCCGCTTCTCGGATATCGCCAGCACAATGCCGTGCGGTTGGCGCGGTTGCAGTCGCTGGCCGATCCGCCCGCGCCGCTGGCGGGTCTCCGGGCGTAGCCGACGGAAGAGAGATTTAACCCGTTTGGCAATTCGCGCAACGAGGTTGCGCGGCAGACTGGCGGTGATCGTCGGACTGCGCCTTACGGCCTAGGACAGCGACTGCTCTTCGGCCTTGGTCTCATCCGCCGCTTTATCCTCCGACAATTTGTCCTCCATGCGCCGCATCACATCGGCAAGTTGCCGTCTCAGGACCCGGACCGACGGCTCCAGCTGCAGAATACGCCGTTCCATGCGCTCCAACTGTGCATCCTGCCACTCGGGATGTTGCAGCAGCGTTTCCATAGCCTCTTCCAATTCCGTCAGTCGCTGCTCCATCGCATGGCTCACGCGCAGCAGCGAACGACCACCGCCCGCCGTACCTTGAGTACTACCCTCGCCGCCCTGGTTCATCTCCAGGCCAACCGCCTCGACGGCATCCACGGAAAAATCCCGCAATTCTTCCAGGAATCCATACAGCAGCAGCCGGTCGCAAAAGATGTTCACCAAGCGGGGAACTCCCTGCGTGAACCGATAGATGGCCGGGTAGGCATCCGCCGCGAAGCGGGGTTGTACCCCCTGCCAACCGACCACGTGCAATCGATGCTCGATGTAATCGCGGGTTTCCGTTTCGCCAAGAGGCGTAAGATGGCAGGAGGCGATCACCCGTTGCCGCAGTTGTTCCATACCGGGCTCTTGCAGGGTATGGCGAAATTCCTCTTGTCCCAGCAGAAAACTTTGCAACAGCGGCGTCTCGGCAATCTGAAAATTCGAGAGCATGCGCAACTCTTCCAGGGATCTGGAAGGCAGATTCTGCGCCTCGTCCACCACCAGCAGCACCCGTCGGCCATGCCGGGCGTGGCTGCGCAGAAAATCCTCGAAGTGCTTGAGCAGCACCGCCTTGCCTGCCTCCTCGTAGGGCAGGCCGAACGCGGCCAACACGCTGCGCAGTAATTCGTCAGCCTCCAGCTGAGTCGTCACCAACTGGGCGGCGATTACCTGGCTGGAATCGAGTTCCTGAAACAGGTTCTTGACCAAAGTGGTCTTGCCCGTGCCAATGCCGCCGGTGATCACGATGAATCCCTCGCCCTGACTCAACCCGTAGCGCAAATAGGCGAGCGCTCGCGTATGAACCCGGCTGCCGAAGAAAAACCGCGGATCGGGGCTCAACTGAAAGGGTTTGGCGCTGAAACCGTAGTAGTCGATATACATCGGGATTCAAAATTGCATGTTGAAGCGAATATTGAACCGGTTTTCGCGAAACCCCTGTTCGGCGGGGTCGGCGTCGTTCCGGTAGTAGCGGTAACTGATCAAGCCGCCCGAATCCGGGGTGAACACCCGCGCCAGCCCGATAATCGACACCCAGTAATCGTTCTGCCGATCCTCGCTGAGGTCGTCATGCCCCCAGCCGGCGCCGAGAAACGAAGCGGTACGCGGCGCGAACCGCCAGGTCCACAGCGCGCTGGCGCCCTGGGTACTCTCATCGGACGCGGGATCCTGGCCTTCGCGATCCTCGTTGAAGACGCTGACCAGTAAACCGGTAGGGCCGCGCCGATAGATTACTCCGGCATCGAAACGCTTACGCCGAAAATTCCGGTCGCTCAGCCCGAACGGCCCCTCGTCAAGCACCACCTGGCCCTGTTCGTCCAGGGGCAGCGGCTGACCATCCGGGCCGACGCCGAGCAGCCCGCTGCCCAGCAACTGCTGGTTATTGGTCACCTCGTCGATGTAGCTCGCCGACCAGGTGCTACGGCGGGTCCGGTGGCTGAACAATCCCTGCCAGCGCACGCCAGGATCGACTCCCACATCCTGATCGCGGCGGCTGATTTCGAGATTGGTACGAACGGACGGATTCCAGCGCAACGCCATTTCGTTGAGGTCCGGGCCGTACAATCCTTTCAGCTCGACAAAGCGATTGGGCGACCACATCGCGCCCAGCCCCCAGTAGGCGCCATCGCGGCTATTTTCAAAATCGGCTACCTGGTTGTCTTCGTAACCCGCTTCCGCCAGCAGCGCCCAGCGTCTGTTCAGCCGATAATTCAGCTGGCCAACCACGCTCTCCCGTCGGTCGTCGCCGTTATCCGTGACATCAGTCGTACTCTCTTCATCCTGCTCCTGCCGCTGATAAAAATAATCGAGAGTCCATTGCAACCGGTCGGAGCGACGGCCGTTGGCAAGATTGAGTTCGATGGTATGGGTCTGGCTGTCGGAAGTGCTGACTTGCCGGTCGGGTTGCTGGTCATCGATGTCGTCTTCTTCGTCGTCGTAGAACACGTCGTCGTAACGATAACGCAGCGACAGATCGACCCACCCGCCAAAGGTCTGGCGCCAGTAAGGGCTGATGCCGAAGCGATGCGCGGTCGCCTGATTGTTGGTCAGCGCGATGTCGCTGAAGACATCGGCAAAATTGAACAATCCGGCGGCGCCGGGCAATCCAAAATCCACGTCGTTGAAAAGCTCCAGGCCGGGAGACGCGCCGCCCGCCCCCAGGCTGCCGGCATCGGTTCGGCCACCGGAAGTCACCGGCACTTGCGAGATCGAACCGTAGGCATCCAGAAACAAATGCTTGTCATAAAGCTCGGCGGTTCCGAACGCCAGCAGCTCATTATTGAGCTCGTTCGCATCGCCATTGTTGGCGTACAGCAACCCTCGCGCCGTGTAATCCAGCCGGAGATCGAGCCGACCACCCCGCTTGCGCACCGAAACGCCGGGATCGACCTGCAAGACCAGATCGTCTTCCGCCTCGTTGGCTGGCGCCAGATTGATGTTGTCGGAGTAGGTGGCGCCGATACCGAGCCGCGGGGTTATCCGCCATGCTCCCGGCCTGTCGTCGACTTCCTGCGCCCAACAGGACCAGCAGAACCCCGCCAGCAGCGCTCCCGGCATGAACGGCCACAGGAACGCCAGACGCCGGCATGGCGAACCGATCCCTTTACGGCTTGCGGATTTCATTTGCCGTATTCCGATATCGTCGGGCAACCCCGCGGGTCACCGCCCCTCGGAATTCTCCTCGCGGGTGTAGGCGTGATATCCATAGTCATGTCCATAATAATTCGAGGTGAACATATCGCGGGTCTTGTTCAGCACGAACCCGGCAATCTGATCAGGATTCAGCATGGCCAAGGCTTCCCTGACCTGGGATTGAGGAGTCCGCCCGGCCTCGACCACCATGACCACCTGACCCATCAGATTGGCCAATATGCCGGCTTCGGTCGTGACCAGCAGCGGCGGCGCATCGAAGATCACGATACGGTCGGGATACCGCTGGCTCATCTCGGCGGTCAGCCGGCGCATGTTGTCGCCGGCCAACAGTTCCGCCGACAGGTGATGCTTGCTGCCGGCCGGCAGCACCGTCAAGGAAGGCATACTGGTGCTGACCAGCACGTCGGCCAGTTCCAGTTGGTCATCGACCAGAAAATCCACCAGGCCATGCTCGGCTTCGAATCCCAGCATTTTCGTCACGGAAGGTCTGATGACGTCGGCATCCACCAGCAAAACCGTGCGATTCCGCTCGGCGGCGATGCTCAAGGCCAGATTGCAGGCTGTAAACGTCTTGCCTTCGCCGGGACGCGCGCTGGTCACGATGACCAAATTGGCGCGCTCGGTCGGTGCGACCCCCTTGCCATCGATGTTCATGAGCAAGGGTCGTTTGATGTAGCGATACTCTTCCTTGATCCGGCTGCGCTGGGTATCGGGCACCAGCAAGCCCGCGGCGCGAATCCGTTCCAGATCCAGCGTCACCGACCGTTGGGTGCGCTTGTACGCCGTCGGCGCGGCGACGCGCGCGACGGACAGTGGATCGTGCATCGTACCGGCGGCCCTTTCAATCGCGTCGCTTTTGGCCGGCGCCGCATGAGTCGCCGCCGGAGGCGGCGCAATCGAGCTGATCGACCGGCCAAACATGGCTTTTTCGATGCTATCCATCATCACGCCCTCCACCGCCCGACCAGCACGGTCACAAAAATCCCGCCCTTTCCACGATCAACAAACCCGCGTAGACCAGCAGCAACATTCCACCCAGGGAGGCGTAAGCGACCGTCGACCGCCGTTCGCGGCGCAAGGCGTCTGGCGACAATATCGCGCTGACACTGCCGAGGACCGGGATATCCGCAATCTGCATGAGGCTGCGCCGGCTATCGAAGGTCGGCCAAAGCTGCGCGATCAGAAACGCCAACCCCACCCCGGCGCCCAAGCCCGCCCCCAAGACCATGGTCATCAGCAACAACCGCTTGGGTCCGGTTGGTTTCAGCGGCACCAGCGGTGGATCGATAATCTTGAAACGAACATCCTGTTTGGATTGCTCGGCTTCCTGGGACAACCGGGCCGACTCCCGGCGGGCCAGTAGTTGCTCGTGTTGCTGGCGATTAACCTCGTAGTCGCGATTCAACGCCGCCAATTCGGCTTCAATCTGGGGGAGGGTGCTGACTTGCGCCTGCAAATCCTTATATCGCTTCATGTACTCATCGACCCTCACCTGGAGCGAGGCGACGTTCGCTTCCTCCTCGGCCAGCCTGACCTTTAGCTGCTGATAGACCGTATTGACACCCTGACTTCGCGCATTGCCGCCACTTTCGGCAAGGCTGGCCGCGTACCGCAAGCGTTCCTGTTCGCGCTGCTTTTTAAGATCAGCGATAGTTTGCCTTAGAATACCGACATCCGGATGCTTATCGGTGAACCTGATCAGCAATTCATCAAGATTCTGCTCCAGGCTCTGGATGCGTTGGTCAATGGGCAAGACCACGACCTCGCCATCACCCCTAAGCTGCTGCTGCAAGGCTTCGCCAATCTGACGCCGCAGGGAGTCGCGGCGATTTTCCGCCTGGGTAAGTTCCAGCCGAACCGCTGAAAGATCGGTGGCCGCTTGCTGCATGCGAGCGTTGTAAGTCTGGCCTTCCGAAGGCATCCGACCCGCATTCCTGAGTTTGAACTCCTTGAGACGGTTCTCGGCCTCACTCAGCCGGATCTCGTATTCGCGGACCTGCTGATCCAGAAAACGCCGAGCGGCTTCGGAGTCCTCGCGACTGCCGCCAACCAGCTTCTTCTCGAAAACGGTCAACGCCGACTGCACTACTTGCCTGGCATTCTGTGGATCACGACCATCGTAAGTAATCGTATAAAGGTTTTCCCGCTCCCTGCCAGAACTCTCCAAATTGATCCTTTTCTGAAGCTCATCGAGCAATCGAGCCTTTGCCTCGGGTTCCCTGGCCTGCGTATCCAAGCCAGCCATCTGGGCGATTTCTTCCAGATTCGGACGGCTAAGCAGGGTTCTCGTGATCAACCCGACCTGGGTATCGGGGTTGACCTCCACCGCCAATCCTTGCAGAAGAGGCCGCAGAATGGTTTGGGTGTCCACGAATACCCGCGCCGAGACCTGATACTGATCGGGTAGCCTGAAAACCACGGCCCAGCCGAGCACGCAAACCAGCCAGGCGCAACCCATGGCGTACCAGCGATTGCGCCAGATACCGCGCAGATAACCCAGGATTTGTTCGATAAGCTCGTTCATGCCGAACCTCTCCGTGCCTGCCCAAGCGATCCGCTCAGAACCAGGACTCCGGGATGATCAGAATATCGCCCGGCAACATGTCCACGTTGGCCGTAATATCGCCGTTCAGCAAATCGTCCAGCCGGACCTGATACTCCTGCTGCTTGCCGTCCACCACCCGCACCACCTTGGTCTTGTTGCCAGCGGCGAACTCGTTCAGGCCGCCGACCGCAACCATCACGTCCAGCAAGGTCATTTTCTGTCGGTAGGCAATCGCTTGCGCCTGGGGGCCAGCCGCCCGGCCACCACCGGCTTGCTGGCCGGCCACCTGGCCGATCACCCGAATCTGTTCACTGTAAGGTCCGATTCCACCCGCGACGATCACAGTGACGATGGGCTGGCGGATGTAGGTCTCCAGGGCTTTTTCCAGGTCCCGGGCCAGTTGGTTGGGCGTTTTTCCGCTGGCCTGCAAATCCTCCACCAGCGGGGTGGTGATCTTGCCATCCGGACGGACGGTAACGTTCTGCGAGACTTCCGGATTGCGCCAGACGAAAATTTGTAACTGGTCCCCTGGCCCTATCTGGTAGCTATAGGTCTCCGGTGAAGCCGTCTGGGAACTATAACTGGTCGAGGGCGGCAAGCCCTGTTGCGCCGCGCAGGCCCCGAGCACGAGCGCGAGCGCCATCAAGGCGCTCATCTTTACAAATTTTCTATACATCTCAAACCCTTGCATCCGTCACAGCCCCCCAGGCCACCGACGATCCAGGCATCACGATTTCGGCATGGCGGTCCGGTTCGATTCGACCGGCTGCCCTGTCGGCCCGTCGCCGAACCGACAACCGCCGGCAACAGGAAACTTGCTCGTCATGCCACAATCATCTTTCAAAGTGTAAAAATTTACGATCATCGTAATCGCTGAACCATTCTTCGGTCTATAGCCATAATGAAAATTAACGACTCGTCAACGGCTTTTGTCGTGATTCGCAACCTGAGCAAACATTATGCCGAAGGTGACAACCAGCGGACGATCTTCGCCGATCTGACCTTGGACATCCACCATGGCGAGTTCATCGCCCTGCTCGGCCAGTCCGGTTCCGGCAAATCCACCCTGCTGAACCTGCTGGGTGGCATCGATCTGCCGGACGCCGGACTGATTCGAATCGGCAGTCAAATTATAACCGCTCTGAGCGAGGTCGAACGCACCCGCTTCCGGCGTCGTCATATCGGCTTCGTGTTTCAGTTCTTCAATCTGATTCCGACCCTGACCGTCGAGGAAAACCTGCTCCTGCCGCTGGAGCTGAACGGATTGGCGACGGCGACGGAGCGCGACCGCGCTCTGGAGCTGCTGGACCGCGTCGGACTGGGCAACCGTCGGCGCAGCTTCCCGGAGCGATTGTCCGGTGGCGAACAACAGCGGCTGGCCATCGTCCGGGCGCTGGCGCACGGCCCCGTTCTGCTGCTGGCCGACGAACCGACCGGCAATCTCGACAGCGCCACCGGCGAGCGGATTCTGGATTTGTTGCTGAGCCTGCACCGACAGGCCACCACTACTATCGTCATGGTGACCCACAACCGGGAAGCAGCCGCCCGCGCCGACCGCGTACTGGTTCTGGACGGTGGCCGCATCCGGGAGATCGCGCCGTGACGCCGTTGTTCTGGCGGGCGTTGCTGCGACATCCGCTGCGGCATCCCTGGCAACTGGGTCTGGCGATTCTCGGCATCGCGCTCGGCGTGGCGGTGGTGCTGGCGGTGGATTTGGCCAACGCCAGCGCCCGCCGGAGCTTTGAGCTCGCCGCCAGCCGGATCACCGGCCATGCCACCCATCGTATCGTCGGCGGTCCGCGGGGGATACCCGAAATCCTGTACGCCCGGTTGCGGGCGGAGCGCGGCCTCCGGCCCGCGGCACCGGTGGTCACCGGTTATCTGCCCAACGCCGACCGGCCGGGACAGCTGCTGCAAATTCTCGGGATCGATCCCTTCGCGGAAGCGCCGTTTCGCGATCCCGCCGCCGACGTCACCGGCGGCGATTTCGATCTGCGCGCCTTGCTCCTGCATCCCGACGCGGCCCTGTTGCCGAGCGCTCTGAGTGAACACGTCACGTTGCAAAGAGGCAGGCAACGTTTCACTCTGAAACGCGCCGGCACGCTGGATGGACCGGCGCTGGACGGCCTGATCATCACCGACATCAGCACCGCGCAGACCTTGCTGGGCCATTCTGGACGGCTGAGCCATATTGACCTGATCCTGCCGGACGGCGCGGCTGGCGAACGGCTGGCCGCCGAACTGCGGGCCTGGCTGCCGGCGGATTCGCGGCTGGAACGCCCCGCCGAACGCGATCAGGCCATCGGAAAGCTGAGCGCCGCCTTCTCGCTGAACCTGACGGCCATGAGCCTGCTGGCCTTGGTGGTCGGCATGTTCCTGATCTACAACGCCATGACGTTCGCGGTGGTGCAACGCCGCGCCTTGCTGGGAATGCTGCGCGCGCTCGGCGTCAGTCGACGGGAATTGTTCATCGGGGTGCTGGGCGAGGCGCTGCTGCTCGGCCTGGCGGGCACCCTGCTCGGCGGACTGCTGGGGCTGTGGCTGGGTTCGGGACTGGTCCATCTGGTCACCCGCACCATCGATGACCTGTACTACGTGCTCAGCGTCCGGGAATTTTTCGTCGATCCCTGGTCGCTGGCCAAGGGCGCCGCGCTGGGGCTGCTGGCGACGCTGGCGGCGGCCTGGCTGCCGGCGCGGGAAGCGGCGGACGCGCCCCCCGGCGCGGTGCTGAGTCGTGCTCATCTGGAAACTCGCTGGCGGGCCGCCCTCCCCCGGCTGGCGGCAAGCGGAGGGCTGTTGCTCCTGGCCGGCGGCCTGACTCTGGCCTTCTCTTCTTCGCTGGCGTTCGGTTTCGCCGGCGTGTTCCTGCTCATTCTCGGCTGCGCGCTGCTGACGCCGCCCGCCGTGGTCGGCCTGGTCCGGTTGAACCAGCCGCTGGCCGCCCGGCTGGGCTGGTTGGGACGCATGGCGAATCGCGACGTCGCTCGCCATCTGAGCCGCACCGGCATCGCCGTCGCGGCGCTGATGGTGGCGTTCTCCGCCACGGTCGGGGTGGGCGTGATGGTGGACAGTTTTCGGGGAGGCGTGGTGATCTGGATCAACGATCTGTTGAGCGCCGATTTGTACATCGCTCCACCTGGCGTCGAGGATGGCGACCACTCGACAGCGCTCGATCCCGCCGCGCTGACCGCATTGCGGAGTACGCCAGGCGTGACGGCGGTCTCCACCTACCGGCGGACGACGGTCGAACTCGGCGGCCATCCCGTCCAATTGATCGCCGTGGATCTCGCCCCCGCCGCGCAAGCCGGCTATCACCTGCTCGACGGCGATCCGGTCCTGGCCTGGCGCGCGTTTCAAACCGGCGGGTCGGTGCTGATTTCGGAACCGCTGGCGTATCGGCGGCAATTGCAGGCCGGCGATACGCTGGAATTGCCGACCGCCGCGGGTCCGCGTACCTTCGCCATCGCCGGGGTGTTCCTCGATTACGGCTCGGAGCACGGGCGAATTCTGCTGCATCGCTCCAGTTATGAACGCTACTGGCATGACGCGACCGTTGGATCGGCGGCGATCTTCGCGGTCCCGGGCGAAAATCTGGCGACCTTGCGCGAACGCTTACAGGAACGGCTGGGAACCATCCAGCCACTCCTGATCCGCCCCAACCGCGACATTCAGGGCGTCACCCTGGAAATCTTCGACCGCACCTTTACCATCACCAACGTACTGCGGCTGCTGGCGATTCTGGTGGCGGTGGTCGGCGTGTTGAGCGCGCTGCTGGCCCTGCAACTGGAACGGGCGCGAGAGTTCGCGGTGCTGCGCGCCACCGGCATGACCGCGGGCGAAATCGGCGGCCTGGTATCGTTGCAGACCGGCTTCATGGGCGTCGCCGCCGGTCTGCTGGCCCTGCCGACCGGGTTGTTGCTGGCGGCCATGCTGATTTTCGTGATCAATCGCCGGGCGTTCGGCTGGAGCCTGCCTTTCCAAGTCGATCCCTTGCTGCTCTTGGAAACACTGGCGCTGGCCGTGATCGCCGCGCTGCTGGCCGGTCTTTATCCCATCTGGCGGATGACTCGCGCCCAACCCGCCGCAGCGTTGCGGACCGAATGAGTGTCCGCGGGTCAGCCAGCAGCTTGAAGATGATGATATATGACTAAACGACAGGGGTGGATTGGATTATCGATCCTGGCGCTAATCATCGTGCTGACCGGTCACCTATTCTGGTATCGGCCACGACCGGCCGAGGACATGGCCGTCAGGGTGGCCCTGGGTGGCGATGACAATGGCGGCTATCAGCGGGCCTACGAACCCCGTTCCTTCCAGTTCCCCGCCGATCACGGGCCACATCCCGAATTTCGTAACGAATGGTGGTACGTGACCGGCAATCTGGCCGATGCCAGCGGGCGGCAATTCGGTTATCAACTGACCCTGTTCCGCATTGCCCTGTCACCGACCCCGCCAGTTGCCGATTCGGCCTGGCGCGCGAATCAGGTGTACATGGGCCATTTCGCCCTGACCGACGTGGCGGAGAAACGGCATCACGCTTTCGAGCGGTTCAGCCGGGGGGCGATGGGACTGGCGGGCGCGCACGCGACGCCGTTTCGGGTTTGGCTGGAGGATTGGGAGTTGGCCGGCTCCGAATCCGACGCCTTCCCGATGCGGGTTCGCGCCCGGCAAGACGACATCGCGCTCGATCTGACCTTGAAGACCGCCAAGCCCATCGTGTTACAGGGCGACCAGGGCTTGAGCCAGAAAAGCGCCGAACCGGGCAATGCTTCCTATTATTACTCCTACACCCGGCTGCCGACCGAGGGCACGGTTCGGCTTGGCGAAACCACTTTCACGGTCGCTGGCGCAAGCTGGCTGGACCGGGAATGGAGCACCAGCGCGCTGGGGCCGGAACAGAGCGGCTGGGACTGGTTCGCGCTGCAATTGGAGGACGGGCGGGATGTGATGTTTTATCGGCTGCGCCGCAAGGACGGCAGCGTGGACCCACACAGCAAGGGCGTGCTGGTGGCGGCCGATGGCCGGTCGCGGTCGCTTGGCTGGAACGAGGTGGAATTACAGCCGCTCGGCGAGTGGGTCAGCCCTAAAACCGGTGACCGCTATCCCGCTCGCTGGCGATTGCGTTTGCCCGCCGAAAAGCTGGATTTGACGGTGACCCCGAAAGTGGCCGATCAGGAAATGCGGTTGACGGTGCGGTATTGGGAGGGGGCGGTCGCGGTCAGCGGCCGGTCTGGTGATCAGGTAATCAGCGGGCGAGGTTATCTGGAGATGACACGGTATGAAGTTCGGTAGGGTGGGCGCCGCCCACCTTAATACCGCGCATCCAACGCCGCTCAAATGGCGGGCCATGCCCGCCCTACAGACTGAAGACCAACACCGCGCGAAATTCCATCAACCCATGGTTTTGCGCTGCCGCCGCGCCTCGAACAGAAAAATCCCCGCCGCCACCGATACGTTCAAACTTTCGACACCACCCTCGGCCAGCGGAATCCGCGCCAGCCGGTCGCAGACCTCGCGGGTCAACCGGCGCAGGCCCTTTTCCTCCGCGCCCAGCACGATGGCGGTCGGCAACGTAAAATCCATCTGATAGAGACTTTCCTCCGCCTCTCCCGCCGCGCCGACGATCCACACGCCCTGCTCCTGTAGACCGCGCAACGTCCGCGCCAGATTGGTCACCTGCACGAACGGCGTGATTTCCACCGCTCCGCACGCCACCTTGCGTACCGTCGCATTCAAGCCGACGGCCCGGTCGGCGGGCGCGATGACCGCATGAACGCCCGCCGCCGCCGCGCTGCGCAAGCACGCGCCCAGATTATGTGGGTCCTGCACGCCGTCCAAGACCAACAGCAAGGCCGGTCCAATCGCCGCCGCCAGCAATGCAGGCAAATCGGCTTCTCCATAAGTCCGCTGGCGAACCGCCAGCCGGGCCAATACACCCTGATGACGGGCGCCGCCGCTCAGCCGATCCAGCTCCGCCCGGTCGGCTTGATGAACCGGCATGCCGCGACGGGCCGCGTCGTCCAGCAACGCCTGGATTCGCGCATCCCGCCGCTGGCGTTCCACCCACAATCCACGCAACTGCGCCGGTTCGTACTTTAGCGCCGCCGCCACCGCGTACACGCCGTGAACCCACTCCTCGGCCACGGACTTTAGCCCTTTCTGCGCTGGCCGCGATTCCAGCGGTTGCGGCGGCCGTTCTCGCGGCGCTCGCTCTCGACCAACTCGAAGTCGATCTTGCGGTCGTCCAGATCCACCCGCGCCACCCGCACCCGCAGGCTGTCGCCCAGGCGGTAGACCTGCCCGGACCGTTCGCCGTGCAGGCGATGGCCCACCGGGTCGAAGTGATAGTAATCGTTGTGCAAAGCGGTCACATGCACCAGCCCTTCGACGTAGACCCCACTCAATTCCACGAACAGGCCGAAACCGGTGACGCCGGTAATGATGCCGTCGAACACCTGGCCGACCTTGTCCAGCATGAATTCACACTTCAGCCATTCCACCGCGTCGCGCACCGCCTCGTCGGCTCGCCGCTCGGTCATCGAACAGTGCTCGCCCAGGCCGACCAGATCGGCGTGGTTATACGGGAAATCCACCGGCCTGCCGCCGTTCAGCACATGGCGGATGGCGCGATGCACCTGCAAATCGGGATAGCGGCGAATCGGCGAAGTAAAATGCGCATATGCTTCCAGCGCCAAACCGAAATGGCCGACGTTGGCGGGACTGTAGATCGCCTGCGCCAGCGAACGCAGCATCACCGTCTGGATCAGATGAGCGTCGGGTCGGTCGCGGACCCGTTCCAGCAATCGAGTGTAATCGAGCGGTGATGGTTTCTCGCCGCCGCTCAACCCCAAACCCAATTCGCCCAGAAAGGCGCGCAACTTGTTTAGCCGGTCCTCGGACGGCCCCTCGTGAATCCGGTACAGTCCCGGCAGCTTGTGGCGTTGCAGAAACCGCGCCGCCGCCACGTTGGCCGAGATCATGCACTCCTCGATCAAGCGATGGGCGTCGTTGCGCTCGGTCGGCGAAATCCGCTCGATCTTGCGATCCGACCGGTATTCGATCACGGTTTCCTGGGTATCGAAATCCATCGCGCCCCGCTGCTCCCGGCTTGCCCGCAGCACTCGATACAGCTCGTGCAGCCGGTCCAGGTGCGGGACCAGTTCGGCGTATTCGGCGCGGATCCGGGGATCGCGGTCGGCGACGATGGCCGCCACCGTGTCGTAGGTCAGTCGAGCGTGGGAGCGCATCACCGCCTCGGCGAAGCGCGAACGGACGATGCGACCTTCGACGCTGAGCGTCATCTCGCAGACCAGGCACAGCCGGTCCACCTCGGGATTCAGCGAACACAGGCCGTTGGACAGCGCCTCCGGTAGCATCGGTATAGCGCGATCCGGGAAATACACGGAATTCCCGCGCTTGCGAGCTTCCCGGTCCAGCGCCGTGCCGGGCCGCACGTACCACGACACATCGGCAATCGCCACCAGCAACCGCCAGTTGGCGCCGCGCTTCTCGCAGTAAACCGCGTCATCGAAATCGCGGGCGGTGACGCCGTCGATGGTGACCAGCGGCGTGCCGCGCAAATCCCAGCGCCCCTGTTTGGCCGACTCCGGCACCGCCTCGCCGTGGCGACCGGCTTCCTCGATGACCGTTTCCGGCCACTCCACCGGAATGCCGTGGCTGGCGATGGCGATTCGCACTTCCATGCCCGGGGCCATGTGTTCGCCCAATACTTCCTTGACCCGGCCCAGCGGCCGGCTTCGCGCGCTGGGCTGTTCGATCAGTTCGGCGATGACGATCTGGCCGGCGCGAGCTTCACCCCGGCCATCCGCCGCCACCATGATGTCCTGATTGATCCGCTTGTTGTCGGGAATGATGAAATAGGCGCCGCGTTCCTCGCAGAACCGCCCCACCACGGTTTCGGTGTTGCGTTCCAGCACCTCGACCACCGCGCCCTCGCGACGGCCCCGGTAATCCACCCCGATCACCCGCGCCACCGCCCGGTCGCCGTGCAGCAGCTTTCGCATCTGCCGGGGCGAGAGAAACAGGCTGTCGCCGCCCTCGTCGGGAATCAGGAATCCATGACCCTCGGGATGGCCGATCACCCGGCCCGGCACCAGGTTCATCTTGGCGACCGGTCCGTAACCCTCGCGGCGGTTGCGGATCAGTTGCCCGTCCCGCTCCATCGCGCGCAGCCGGCGGGACAGGGCTTCGACTTCCCAGTCGTCGTCCAACCGCCACTCGGCGCGCAGCTCGTCCAAAGTCAGCGGCATCCCCCGCTCTTCCAGATAGTGCAGGATGAACTCCCGGCTGGGAGAGGGACGGCCGTATTTTTCCTGTTCCCGGGTCAGAAAAGGGTCAAGCTGACGCCAGGAACCACGTTTTTTATGAGTCATAAGAATGTTTCAACAGGGTTGCAAAACCATGAAGGGGAAACGATTGACAGGCTGGAAGGCAATCCGTATAGTGCGCTCCCGTCGCCGCCGGAACCGGCGCGACGATCAAGCCGAAGTGGCGGAATTGGTAGACGCGCTAGGTTCAGGTCTTAGTTGGGGTAACCCAGTGGAGGTTCAAGTCCTCTCTTCGGCACCAGATTGAAAAAGGCCCGGTCAAAAGCCGGGCCTTTGGTTTTTCCGTTTCCGTCACTCCGCGAACGGATCTCGCAAGACAATCGTATCCGCCCGGTCCGGGCTGGTGGAAATGAGGTCAATCGACATATCGGTCAGCGCTTCGATACGCCGCAGATAGGCCCGGGCGTTGGCCGGCAGATCCGCGTAGCGGCGCACGCCCGCGGTGGATTCTCGCCAGCCCGGAATCTCCTCGTAAATCGGATCGCAGGCCGCCAGCGCTTCGGCGCCCAGCGGCGCATTATCGAGCCGATCCAATCCGCACCGATAGCCCACGCACAACCGAATGCTGTCCAGGCCATCCAGCACGTCCAGCTTGGTCACGCACAGGCCCGACACGCTGTTGTTCAGGATCGAGCGACGCAACGCCACCGCGTCGAACCAGCCGCACCGCCGGCGCCGGCCAGTGGTCGCACCGAATTCGTGGCCGCGCTTGGCCAGATACTCGCCGGTTTCGTCGAACAACTCCGTTGGAAACGGCCCACCGCCGACCCGAGTGGTGTACGCCTTGGTAATGCCCAGCACGTAATCCAGATGGCGCGGTCCCAAGCCGGTGCCGGTGGCCGCGCCGCCCGCCGTGGTGTTGGAAGAGGTCACATAGGGGTAAGTGCCGTGATCGATATCCAGCATGGCGCCCTGGGCACCCTCGAACAGCACGTTGTCGCCGCGGCGGCGGTGAACGTCCAGCAGTTCGGTAACATCTCCGGCCAGGGGCCGCAACCGTTCGGCCATCGCCAGCGTCTCGTCGAGCGTCTTCTGGAAATCGACCGGTTCGGTCTGAAAATAGCGCTGCAGCACAAAATTGTGAAAATCGAGTACTTCGTCCAGCTTGGCGGCGAAACGCTCCCGATGGAACAGATCGCCGAGCCGGATCGCCCGCCGCGACACCTTGTCCTCGTAGGCCGGCCCGATGCCACGACCGGTGGTGCCGATGGCTCGCTCGCCCCGCGCTTTCTCGCGAGCCTGATCCAGCGCCACGTGATAGGGCAGAATCAGGGGACAAGCATCGCTGAGTCGCAACCGTTCCCGCACCGCCACGCCCCGGTTTTCGAGATCGTCGATCTCGGCCAGCAGCGCCGACGGCGACAGCACCACCCCGTTGCCGATCAGACAGTCGACCCCGTTGTGCAGGATGCCGGAAGGAATCAGATGCAGCACGGTCTTCTGGCCGTCGATGACCAGGGTATGGCCGGCGTTGTGCCCTCCCTGAAACCGCACCACCGCCGCGGCGTGCTCGGTGAGCAGGTCCACCACCTTGCCCTTGCCCTCGTCGCCCCATTGTGCGCCGATGACGACCACGTTCTTGCCCATGTCAGCTTCCCGTTAGTTGCCCGCCATCATTCTAGCCGTTTTTGGGGGAGGGTTCCGGCAATGGGAGCACGCTCCACTCTCCGTCCCACGGCGCCAGCAGCCGGTCGCACCCCAAGGCGCGTGGCGTTTCCGTCGCACCCGGCAGCGCCCGAACCACCCGCTCCCCCCGGCTTCTCAACAGCGCCACCCGCTGCTCCAGCGCCGCGTCTCCCGTCGCTGGCGCGTAGATCGCCGTTCCGGCGGGCTCCGGAATCGTGCTCAGTCGCAGCAACATCGCCAGATCGGTGCTGAAACCGGTCGCCGGTCGGGCGCGGCCGAACACCTGGCCGATTTCGTCGTAGCGTCCGCCTTGCGCCACCGCCTGACCCTGGCCCGGCACGTAAGCGGCGAATACCACGCCGGTGTGATAGTGATAGCCCCGCAATTCGGCCAGATCGACATGAATGGGCAGTTCCGGCCATTGCCGTCGCAGCGCCGCGACCAACCGCCGCAAAGTCGCCAGCGCTTCGCGAACGGTTTCGCCGACGGCCGCCAGCCGTGAATCGGCTTCGTCCAGGACCTCCGGTCCTCCGTTCAGCCCCACCAGCGCCAGCACCCGTTCGCCCCAGGGCGCCGGCAGCGCCCAATCAGCCAACTGCTGGCGAATCTCCGGCAACGCCTTGCGCTGCAGGGCCTCGAACAGCAGCACTTCGCGCTCTCCATCCAGACCGGCCTGGCGCGCCAGTTCGCGGAAAATCGTCACATGCCCCAAATCCAGATGCACGGCGTCGATTGCCGCCACCGCCAGGGTTTCCAGCATCAGCTTCAGGACTTCCAGGTCACTTTCATGGCCGCGATGGCCGTACAGCTCCACGCCAGCCTGATAGGGACTGCGGGAACCCCCAAAACCGTCGGAGCGCGTCCGCAGCACCGTGCCCATGTAGCACAA
Source organism: Competibacteraceae bacterium UBA3908 (assembly GCA_002391525.1). Lineage (GTDB taxonomy): Bacteria > Pseudomonadota > Gammaproteobacteria > Competibacterales > Competibacteraceae > Competibacter_A. The sequence continues at coordinate 2,436 of DGFE01000067.1, read as the reverse complement.
GCGGACCGGCCCGTCGCGCTTGAGCAGATGGGCGTCGATCCGGGCCACCTGCGGGGTCATGTCGGCGCGCACGCCCATCATCCGTCCGCTTAACTGATCGGTCAGCTTGAAAGTTTGCAGTTCCAGATCGTTACCGGTGCCGGTCAGCAGCGATTCCAGAAACTCGATCAGCGGCGGAATCACCAGCTCGTAACCCCAGCTTTCATACAGATCCAGCAACGCGCGGCGCAATCGCTCCAGTCGGCGGGCGGCGGGCGGCAGGATTTCCTCGATGCCTTCGGGCAACAACCAGCGGTCTTCGGATGTCATGGCGGGCTGGCGACGAACTCGGAACCATCGGTAGGGGGCCGGCGGGCGACCTCAGCGGAAAAAGTACAGCACCAGCAACCCCAGCAACATGCTGGCCAGCCCGGCGAACCGCAGCAGCCGGTCCTCCAGTCGAGCCATCCGCAGCAGGGTCTGGCGCAGGGCGCGCGGGCTGAGAAACGGCATGATTCCTTCCAGAACCAGCATCAGGCCGAACGCCGCCAGCAGTTCATTCCACATGGCGGCGTCCGGCAACCGGCGCGGGGCCATCGTTCGCCCGGCGGCCCGCAAGCGTCATTGCGACTTGTTGAAGTAACGGAAGAATTGGGAATCCGGCTGCAGCACCAGCACGTCGTCCCTGCCGCCGAAGCTCTGCCGGTAGGCGGACAAGCTCCGATGGAAGTTGTAGAAATCCTGATCCTTGCCGTAAGCCCGGGCGTAGATGTCCGCCGCCTGGGCGTCGCCCTCGCCGCGCTGCCGCTCGGCGTCGCGATAGGCTTCGGCCAGCAGCACCGTGCTCTGGCGGTCGGCATCGGCGCGAATGCGCTCGGCGGCCTCGCCACCGCGGGAACGGAAATCCTTGGCCACCCGCAACCGTTCGGCCTTCATCCGGCTGAATACCGAACTGCTGACATCCGGCGGCAGATCGATCCGCTTGATTCGCACGTCCACCGCCGCGATCCCCAGTTGCGTGGCCTGCTCCCGGAGCAAACGGCTGAGGGTTTCCATGATCTGGTCGCGGTCGCCCGACACCACTTCCTGAATGGTGCGCTTGCTGAACTCGCTGCGCAGGCTGTCCTTGACGATCTGATCGAGCCGGACGTTGGCCTGAGCGGGATCGCCGCCCACCGTGGTGTAGAACAAGCGCACATCCTCGATCCGCCACATGGCGAAGGAATCGACGATGACGTTCTTCTTCTCGGCGGTCAGAAACCGTTCCGGCTCGGTGTCCAACGTCTGCAACCGGCGGTCGAACTTGCGCACGTTATTGATCAGCGGCCATTTCCAGTGCAGGCCCGGTTTGTAGTTGGCCTCGACGATCTCGCCCAGCTGAAAACGGATGGCCGTCTGCGTTTCGTCCACCGTGAACAGCGACATCGCCAGCACCACCACCACGGCGGCGAGCGAGCCCAGCAGGGCGTTACGGGACATCGGTAAGCGTGACCGGGCCATCTCAGCGCACCTCTCGACCGCGATTCAGATCGCGCAGGCGGGTCGCCGCCGCGCTGCCATCGACCGGCGGCGGGACAGCCGGCAACGTCTCGGACGAGGCTCCGCCCACGGGACCGGCGCCCCCCGGCGCTTCTCCAGATCTGAGCAGTCGATCCAGCGGCAGATACAGCAGATTGTTGGCGCCCTTCACATCCACCAGCACCTTGCTCGCCCGCGACAGCACGGTTTCCAGCGTTTCCAGATAGAGCCGCTCGCGCGTTATCTCCGGGGCCTGCCGATAGGCCGCCAGCAGTTGTTCGAAGCGGCTGGCCTCGCCCTGGGCCTGGGCGATGACCTGCTCCTTGTAGGCCGACGCTTCCTGCAGGCGCCGCGCCGCCTGGCCACGCGCCCTCGGAATGACTTCGTTCGAGTACGCCTCGGCTTCGTTTTTCAGTCGTTGTTCGTCCTCGCGCGCCTTGATGGCGTCGGCGAAGGCGTCCTGGACCTCTTCCGGGGGCTGCGCGTCCTGCAGGTTCACGGTAATGATCTGCAGGCCGGCGCCCTTGCCGCTGTTGATCGCGCCAACCGGTTTCACGTCCGTCCCGACTTCGGGCAGGGTCTTGGCCCGCAGCGATTCGGGGGGGTAATTGTCCAGAATGCGCTGGCTCAGCGTCTTGATATTCGCCACGATATCGCTACGACCCTCGGTCAGCACGAAGTCCATGGTGCTCTTGCCAATGGTCTCACGGGCGGCGCTCTCCACCACCTGCACCAGTACGGCCTCCGCATCGAGTACGTTAAACAGATAGGCGCGGGGGTCGCTGACCTGATACTGCACCGCCAGGCGCACGTCCACGATGTTTTCATCCTGAGTCAGCATCAGCGCCTCTTTCGGTACGGAGCGGACCGCCGGCTGCCGGTTGCCGCCGTTGCCGGACCGGTAACCGATTTCCCTGAAGCTGTCTCTTATACACATCT
>DGFE01000049.1 GCA_002391525.1 Competibacteraceae bacterium UBA3908 | reverse complement strand
AACGGCCACAGCGCCGAGGAGAACCAGGTGTCCAGTACGTCGGGGTCCTGCATCAGCGTCACGTCCTGTCCGAGTCGGTGTTTCTCCCGGACTTCCGCCTCGTCGCGACCTACATAGATCTTGCCCCGCGCGTCATACCAGGCCGGAATCCGGTGGCCCCACCAGATTTGCCGGCTGATGCACCAGTCCTCGATCCGGTTCATCCAGTCGAAATAGGTCTTTTCCCAGTTTTCCGGGATGAATTTGATCTTGCCGGTCTTGACCGCCGCGATGGCCGGACCCGCCAGCGGCCCCGTTTTCACATACCACTGATCGGTCAGGAACGGTTCGATGACGGCGTGGCTGCGGTCGCCGCGCGGGACCATCAGCTTGTGCGGCCTGATGTCCTCCATCAGCCCTTGTTCTTCCAGATCGGCGACGACCCGCTTGCGGGCCTCGAACCGATCCAGACCGCGATAGGCTTCCGGGCCGTTGTCGTTGATTTTGGCATCGGAAGTGAAAATATTGAGCAGCGGCAGCTTGTGGCGCTGGCCGACCGCGTAGTCGTTGAAGTCGTGCGCGGGGGTGATCTTGACGCAGCCGGTGCCGAAGCTAGGGTCGACGTACTCGTCGGCGATGATCGGGATATTCCGGCCCGTCAGCGGCAGCGCCACGTGCAGGCCGATCAGGTGCTTGTAACGCTCGTCGTCGGGGTGAACGGCGACGGCGGTATCGCCCAGCATGGTCTCCGGGCGGGTGGTGGCGACGACCAGATCGCCGCCGCCCTCGGCCAGCGGATAGCGGATGTGCCACATGAAGCCGTTTTCCTCGCCGCTGACCACCTCCAGGTCCGACACGGCGGTGTGCAGCACCGGGTCCCAGTTGACCAGCCGCTGGCCCCGATAGATCAAGCCTTCCTCGTACAGGCGGACGAACACTTCCCGCACCGCCGCCGACAGTCCGTCGTCCATGGTGAAGCGCTCCCGCGTCCAGTCCACCGATGCGCCCATCCGCCGCAACTGGCGGGTGATCGTCCCGCCCGATTCCACCTTCCACGCCCACACCCGCTCGATGAACGCCTCGCGCCCCAGGTCGTGACGGGTCTTGTTCTCGCCGGCCAGTTGCCGCTCCACCACCATCTGGGTGGCGATGCCGGCGTGATCGGTGCCCGGCTGCCACAGGGCGTTATGGCCCTTCATCCGGTAGTAGCGGGTCAGCGCGTCCATGATGGTGTCCTGGAAGGCGTGGCCCATGTGCAGGGTGCCGGTGACGTTCGGCGGTGGAATCATGATGCAGTACGGCTCGCCCTGGCCGCTGGGCGCAAAACAGCCCCGTTCTTCCCAGAAAGCGTACCAGCGTTGTTCGATGGCGTGCGGCTCGTAAGTCTTATCCATGGTGTGGTCGTCGGTTGATCAGGAACTCGGCGGACGCGCTGGCGCGCGGGATGCGGAATATCGTACAGGGTGGAAAGTATAACCCAGCTTGCCCTATCCGATTGGGCCGAACTCGCCGGGCTGGAAACCGATCAGCGGCAGCAACCGCTCCAGCCCGGTCCGCAGCGCGTCGGAAGCGGCGGCCCGCAGCGTGAGATGACCCACCTTGCGGCCAGGGCGCGGGGCTTTGCCATAGGCATGATAATGCGCCCCGGCCACCGCCAGCACCGCCGCCGGCTCGGGCATCGCGCCGATGCAGTTCAGCATGACGGACTGGCCGACGGCGGCGGTCGGACCCAGCGGCAGGCCGAGAATCGCCCGCAAATGGTTCTCGAACTGACTGGTTTCCGCCCCCTCGATAGTCCAGTGCCCGGAATTGTGCACGCGCGGCGCCATTTCGTTGGCGATCAGGCGATCCTCGTGGACGAAGAATTCGATGGCCAGCAACCCCACGTAATTCAACCGCTCCAGCAAGCGGCGTGCATAATCCCAGCCTTCCTGCTCCAAGCCCGGCTTCAGGCACGGCGCCCGCGACAGCCGCAGGATACCGTCGCGATGGTGGTTTTCCACCAGCGGATAGAACACGGTTTCGCCGTCGCGCCCGCGCGCCGCCAGCACCGACACTTCTCGCTCGAAGGGCACGAACCCTTCCAGAAGCAGCGGCGCGCCGCCCAGTTCACGCCAGGCGGGTTCGACATCCTCGGGCACGCGCAACACTCGCTGGCCCTTGCCGTCGTAGCCCAGGCGGCGAGTCTTGAGCACCGCCGGCAATTCCACCCGCAACACCGCGCCCTGCAACTCTTCCAGGCTGTCCACCGTGGCGAATGTCGGGGTCGGGATGCCCAGTTCCCAAAACAGGGTTTTCTCGAACAGCCGGTCCTGCGCCACCGCCAACGCCCGAGCCGGCGGATAGACCGTCACCCGCTGTTCCAACAATCGGGCCGCCGCCGCCGGTACGTTCTCGAAATCGAAGGTCACTACATCCGCCCAGTCGGCCAGTTGGTTCAGCCTGGCTTCGTCGTCGTAGTCGCCCTGAACCAGGCCGGCGACCTGTCCGGCGCAGGCATCGGCGGCGGGATCGAGGATTTGGAAATGGAGATTCAGGGGATAACCGGCCAGGGCCAGCATTCGCGCCAACTGACCACCGCCGACGATGCCGACATTCATGACCGGACGCTCCTGGGATCAGGCTGGCTGAGCACTTGCGCGGTTTGCCGGGCGCGAAAATCGCGCGCGGCCTCGCGGATCGCCGGATATTTGTTGCCCAGCAGCGCGGCGACCAGCAGCGCGGCGTTGATCGCGCCGGCCTTGCCGATGGCCAGGGTCCCGACCGGGACGCCGCCCGGCATCTGGACGATGGAAAGCAGCGAATCCAGGCCGTTGAGCGCCTGCGATTGCACCGGCACGCCCAGCACCGGCAGCACGGTTTTGGCGGCGACCATGCCCGGCAAATGCGCGGCTCCGCCGGCCCCGGCGATGATCGCCTCCAGCCCGCGCGCCTCGGCGCTGGCGGCGTACTCGAACAGCAGATCGGGCGTGCGATGGGCCGACACCACCCGGACTTCGTAGGGCACGCCGAGCGCGTCCAGGGTGTTCGCCGCGTGTTCCAGCGTGCTCCAGTCGGAGGTGGAGCCCATGATCAAGCCAACCAGTGGATTCATAGCGGTCACGCCCGTGTCAAAGTGACGGTGGTCTTGCGAAGGCGCCTAGCTTAACCCCCACCCCGACCCGACGAAAAGCTTGCGCCGACATTCCAGAAAGCGTAAATCCCTCGGCGGGCAACCAGAAAGGAACCGACATATGTCTGCGGTCATCGCCGAACGAAAAACGCCTTATGAACTTCTGCTGGAGCTGCCGGAACACGTCGTGGGCGAAATCATCAACGGTCAGCTTTACACTCAGCCACGGCCAGCGGCGCCACATGCGCTTGCTTGCGCATCCCTGGAGATCGACATCGGATCGGCCTATCACAAAGGCCGGGGAGGACCGGGAGGTTGGTGGATTATCGTCGAACCCGAAATTCACTTTGTCCGCGATACCGAAGTGCTGGTGCCCGACCTCGCCGGCTGGCGACGGGAACGATTACCTTGCATGATGGGAGACCATCGTTTCGAGGTGGTTCCCGACTGGGTTTGCGAAATCCTGTCGCCCTCGACCGCCCGGGATGACCGGGTCACCAAAATGCCCGTCTACGCCCGTTACGGCGTGCCTTACCTGTGGCTGGTCGATCCGCTGGCCCGCACCCTGGAAGCGTTCGCCCTGGAACAGGGACGCTGGGTCGTCGTCGGCCTGTACGGCGATCAGGCGGAAGCGAACATACCGCCGTTTCAGGAAATCGCCTTGCAACTGGCGGACTTGTGGGCGGAGGTTTGAATGCGCAATTCGGTTAAAATCGCGTCATATCCGAACCTCGAAGCACGATCCGACCCCCGATGACCACCTTCCTCGACGAACTCAACCGCCGGCGCACCTTCGCCATCATCTCCCACCCCGACGCCGGCAAGACCACGCTGACCGA
>DGFE01000153.1:6822-14443 GCA_002391525.1 Competibacteraceae bacterium UBA3908 | reverse complement strand
AGATGTGTATAAGAGACAGGCGTACAAGGGCCTGGGCATTCTGTTGTACAAGCTGAACCGCGGTGAGGAAGCCGCCGCCTTGTTTCGGGACTGGCTGGCGCGAGACCCGGCCAATCCGGTGGCCCGGCACATGCTGGCGGCCCATTCGGGGCGCGACGTACCGGTACGAGCCGCTGATGCGTATGTCCAGGAGGTGTTCGATGAAATGGCCGACAGTTTCGACGAGCATCTGCAGCGCCTGGAGTATCGGGCGCCGGAACTGCTTGCTTCGGCGGTCGCCGCCGGGGTCGGCGAACCGAACGGGTCGTTGCAGGTATTGGATGCCGGCTGCGGCACGGGGCTGTGCGGTCCCTGGTTGCGCCCGTATGCGCGGCAGCTGATCGGGGTCGATCTGTCGCCGCGCATGATCGAGCGGGCACGGACCCGTGGAGATTACGACGAACTGGCCATCGCGGAGCTGACCGCGTTTCTGACCGAACGAGCGGCCATTTACGATCTGATCGTGTCCGCGGACACCCTGGTTTATTTCGGGCAACTGGAACCGGTCCTGACCGCCGCCGCCGCGGCTTTGCGGCCGGGCGGCTGGCTGGCGTTCACCGTGGAGCGGCTTGAAGACGCGGATGCGACGACCGGTTTCAGCCTCGACCCCAGCGGCCGCTACCGGCATTCCGAAGCCTGCCTGCGGCGGGCGCTGAGCCTGGCCGGAATGGCGGTCGAGTCCCTGGAAACCGTGACCTTGCGCCTGGAGGGCGGCCAACCGGTCGTCGGCTTCCTGGCGGTGGCGCGCAAGGTTCCCTGAAACTTGGGCATATCGGAGTGAGGAGGCGCCTTGAGCAGCGACAGCAGGAAACCTGATAGACCGAAAGCGGCATCCGGCGGCGACTCCCACGCCGGAGATGTTTCGGCACTGCTGGCGCAGGCGATGACCCTGCATCGCCAGGGTGCGTTGCTGGAGGCGCAATCCCTTTACGAGCGCGTGCTCCGCGATCAGCCGGACCACCCCGAAGCCTTGAATTTCTTTGGGATTCTCCAGCAGCAGCGGGGGCAGTCGACCCAGGCGGAACAACTGATTCGCCGGGCCATCCGCAGCGCCCCCACTTATGCGTCCGCGTATACCAATCTCGGTAACGTCCTGATCGTCCAGCAGCGCTACGAGGACGCCATCGCCGCGTACCGGCAGGCGATCATTCTCAGGCCGGATGAAGTGGAAGCGTGCGTCAACCTGGGGGCCTTGCTCAAGGGTCTGGGCCGATTGCCGGAAGCGCTGGAGGCTTACCAGTGGGCGAGCGAGCGAGCTCCCGGCAATGCCGAAATCCATTACCGCCTCGGCGTGCTGCTGGCTGAACTGGGGCGAAACGGGGAAGCGCGAACGGCCCTCAGGGTCACGCTCCAGGAGAATGGCGCTCATCAGGGAGCGCTGATGCTGATGGGCACGGTGCTGCATCGCCTGGGACAGCGCGAGGAGGCGCGGGCCGTATTGGGAAACGCGGTGTTCCAGTTGGGCGGTACGGAAAACGCGCTGGCCCTGTTGCAGCACTGGCTGCGGCTGATGCCGGACGACCCGGTCGCCCAGCATCGCCTGGCCGCCTGGTTCGGGCAAAAGGCGCCGGCGCGCGCTTCCGACGCCTATGTGACCGATTTGTTCGATCGCTACGCGGATCAGTTCGACGAACACCTGCACCAACTGGGTTATCAGGCGCCGACCCTGATCGGGGTGCGGCTTGGCGAGATTCTGGAGAAGCCGGTGGCGCAACTGGACGTGCTGGACGCGGGTTGCGGCACGGGGTTGTGCGCGCCGCTGCTGCGGCCTTACGCCCGCCATCTGACCGGCGTGGATCTGTCGTCGCGGATGGTGGACAAGGCGCGCGAGCGGGGCGGTTACGACGAACTGGTGGTGGCCGAACTGACGGCGTTTCTGAACGAGCGGCCACAGGCTTACGATCTGATCGTGTCGGCGGACACCCTGGTGTATTTCGGGGAACTGACCGCGGTCTGCGCGGCGGCGGCGGGCGCCCTGCGTCCCGGTGGCTGGCTGGCGTTCACGGTGGAGCAGGCCGAGTCGGAAGGAGCTCCGGAGGGTTATCGTCTCAACAGGAGCGGTCGTTACAGCCACACCGCGGAATACCTGGACCGAACGCTGACGGCTGCTGGCCTGAGCGTGCAGACGATGATCGCCGTCACGTTGCGCCAGGAGGGCGAGCAACCCGTGTTGGGTTACGTGGTGCTGGCCCGCCAGCCCGCCCTCGCGCCGGTTGACTGATCGCTGGATTCTTACCGGCGGCGACGCTATCTTTTCTGTCTTCGTGTTCCAGGCGGTTCGCTGGCCGCGCCGCGCGGTTCCCTTGGCTGCTCATCCCGGGAGAGGGTTTTAATGGTCGAGTTCGACGACATAAGGCAACTGATCGGCGAGATATTGCAGTTGGACGACCGGACTGGAACGCTCAATCCGGACACGCCGTTGCTCGGGAGCTTCCCGGAACTGGATTCGGTGACGGTGCTCGCCCTGATCCACGCCCTGGAAGAGCAGTTCGGCGTACAGATCGCGGACGACGAAATCAGCGCCGAGATCTTTGAAACCGTGGGCAAGCTCCATGAATTCGTCCAGGACAAGGTCGCCGCCGGGGCCTGAGCCGCCGCTGATCGACAGTGGATTGGAGCCGGTTCAGGGCGAATCCGACGGCCAGCGTTCCGTCAGAAACGCCGGGATTCGCCGCTCCAGCCAGTACCCGGCTCGCCACGGCCACCGCCCGTCGACGAAACCGACGTGGCCGCCGTGGGGGCTCGGTTCCAGGCGGACGCTGGCGGACAGTTCGGCTGCTTCCGGTATCGCGTCCGGCGACATGAACGGGTCGTCCAGAGCGTGCAGGATCAGGGTCGGAACGCGAATGCGCCGCAGATACGGGCGGCAGCTGGCGCGGGCGTAGTAATCGTGGGCGCCGGCGTAACCGTGCAAGGGCGCGGTGACCCGGTCGTCGAAGGCGTAAAAATCCCGCAAGGCCGTCAGTTGGTCCAACGATATTGGCCCATCCAGCCGGTGCTGGAATTTGTCGCGGTAGCTGCGCCGCAGTTCGCGCAACAGGTGAAACTGGTACAGTCGCGACAGGCCGCGCCCCAGCCGTCGCGCGCAGGCATCGAGCAGAAAGGGCACCGATACCGCCACGGCGGCGCGCAACGGCGGGTCGGCGTCGGTCTCACCCAGCCACTTGAGCAAGGCGTTTCCCCCCAGCGAATAGCCGACGGCGGCCAGTGGCGCGGCCGGTTCCCGCTGGTGCAGCCAGTCCACGACATACGCGATATCGGCGGTGTCACCGGCGCAATAACTGCGCGCCAGCCGGTTGGGCTCACCGCCGCAGCCGCGAAAGTGCATGACCGCGCCGCGCCAGCCGCGACGGGCGATGGCGACCAGCAGGCCGAGGGCGTAATGGGAGTCGCTGGAACCCTCCAGACCGTGCAGGACGAGCACGATGGGACCCCGCGCGCCGACGGTCCAGTCCAGGTCCAGAAAATCGCCATCGGGCAATTCCAGGCGCTCGCGGCGCAGGGACAAGCGGGGCCGGCGCCGGCACAACACCGGCCACAAGGTCTGGGCGTGCGGGCCGGGCAGCCACCAGGCCGGGCGAAAATCAGCCGGCTGGATCATGGACCAGACCGCCGTTCACGACTGCCAACCCCGGGATCCTGAAACCGCGAAAGCGTATCAGTGTTGCTGTGGCCGGCAGGCGACGCAGGCAACAAGGGAATCGATGCGCATGGCGCGCTCTGGCGTGGCGGGAGATGCAAGCGGCGCGTCAGAGGCGCATCGATAAGGATTGGAAAACATCCTCGGTCATGCCCTGCAGCATGCTCAGGGCGTCCCAATCGTCCCACGATTCCTGAATGCGGCCGTTCTCGATGCGGTGGAAGCTCATGCCGGTGACGTGCATCGCCTGGCCGCTGGGCGCGATCCCCATGAATTCGCCCCGGTGCGTGCCATAAGCGATCCAGCGCGAGGCGACCTTGTCGCCCTCGGCGATTTGATCCTGGATCTCGAAGCGGGTATCGGGGAAGGAGAAGTGATACATCGCGATCAGTTGCTTGAACGCTTCGACGCCGCGCACCGGTTCCGGCAGGGTCGCGATGTGGCCGACGTAATCGGGCGCGAGAATTTCATCCGCGACCGCCAGATTGCCCTGACTCCAGATGGCTTCGAAATTACGTCGGACCAGGGCTTTGTTCGCATCCGACGGGCTGCTGTCTGACATGGGACGATCCTCCTTCGGCATGGGGTTCCACGGCGCGCGGTTGGCGAAGCGCGCGTTAGTGTAGTCCGTTCCAGGCCAACCCGCCACGGGGCCGGACGGGTGATCCTGCTATAATCGATGACAATCCACGCCAGGCCGTCCCCTCGTTGCCTGCGGCGGGATCTATCTTGTGGCGACCTGCTGTTTTTCGGTAACGCCGCTACCTGACGGTGTTATCGACCACGCCATCACCCACCGGCCCAGAGAGATCGGATCATGCAACAGCAAAGCCCGTTGTATTCTCAGGACGTCGAACAATGTGTGCAGGAAATCATTAACCGGGTCGGCAAGCGGATCGTGCTGGGTATTCCATTGGGAATCGGCAAGCCCAATCCCCTGGTGAACGCGCTCTACCGGCGGGCGAAAGCGGATCCGGAACTGCGGCTCAAGATTCTGACCGCGATTACCGTCGAAACACCCAAGGGTTCCAGCGATCTGGAAAAACGGTTTTTGGAACCCTTCGTCGAGCGGGTGTTCGGCAATTATCCCGACCTGGAATACGCGGTCGATTTACGAACCGGCCGGTTGCCGCCGAATGTCGAAGTCGCGGAATTCTTCTTCAAGCCCGGCGGTTTCCTGAACGTGCCGATGCAGCAGCAGAACTACATCAGCACCAACTACACCCATGCCGCGCGGGATTTGATGGATAACGGCCTCAACGTGGTGGCGCAGCTGGTTGCCGCGCGCGACGTGGACGGTGAACCGTGGTTCAGTCTGGGCAGCAATCCCGACGTGACCCTGGATTTGCTGGCGATGATCGGGGAAGCGCGCCGCCGGGGTCAGCCGATGGTGACGGTCGCCCAGGTCAACCGCGAAATGCCGTTCATGTACCACGACGCCATGCTCCGGCCAACCACTTTCGATCTGGTGCTCGACAACCCGGCCTACGATTTCCGGTTGTTCGGCGCCCCCAACATGCCGGTGGATAACGCCGATTACCTGCTTGGCCTGCAAGCCAGCGCCCTGATTCGCGACGGCGGCACCCTGCAGATCGGCATCGGCTGCCTGGGCGACGCCATCGTGCATTTCTGCCGGCTGCGGCAACGGCAGAACGCGCTCTACAACCAGATGTTGGCCGATTTGCACATCCTGGACCGCCATGGCGAGCTGATCGAGCGGATCGGAGGGACCGGGCCGTTCGAGCAGGGGCTGTACGGTGCCAGCGAGATGTTCGTCAACGGCTTCCTGCATCTCTACCGGGATGGCATTCTCAAGCGCAAGGTCTACGACAGCATCCCCTTGCAGCGCCTGCTCAACGAGGGCGCGATCAGCGAAACGGTCGACGAGCGGACCTTGCGGGTGTTGTTGGAACGGGGCGTGGTTCCGGCCCGTTTGACCGGGACGGATGTCGGGTTCCTGCGCAAATTCGGGATTTTCAACGACCGGATCCGTTATCAGGATGGCGAACTGGTGATCGACGGAACCGAACGGGTTGCCGCCGATCTGGAGCGCGCGGACAGTTACGCGGCGGTGGTCGCGCGCGGACTCGGCGGTCGCCTCGAAGGCGGCATTCTGATGCACGGCGGCTTCATCATGGGGCCGCGGGATTTCTACGAAGCGTTGCGTGCGCTGCCCGAGCAGGAAAGCCGGCAAATCTGCATGACCACGGTGCGCAAGGTCAATCACCTCTACGGTAACGAGGAACTGGCGGTTTTGCAGCGGCGGGACGCGCGCTTCATCAACACCACCATCATGATGACGCTGCTGGGCGCGGCGGTATCCGACGGTCTGGAGAACGGCCAGGTGATCAGCGGCGTGGGCGGTCAATACAACTTCGTGGCCATGGCCCACGAACTGCCGGGCGCCCGTTCCATCCTGCTGCTGCGCAGCACCCGGGAAAGCGGGCTGACCACCTCCTCGAACATCGTCTGGAACTATGGTCATACGACCATCCCGCGGCATTTGCGCGACATCGTGATCACCGAATACGGCATCGCCGACTTGCGCGGGCGTTCCGACCAGGAGGTGGTGACCTCTTTGCTCAATATCGCCGATTCGCGGTTCCAACCGGAATTGCTGGAAAAGGCCAAACGGGCGGGCAAGATTCCACAGGATTATCAGATTCCGCCGCACTGGCTCCATAACACGCCCGGACGGATTCAGGCGCGGTTGACAAGGTACCGGGAGATGGGGTTGCTGCCGGATTTTCCGCTGGGAACCGACTTCACCGAGGAGGAGATCGTTCTGGGCCGGGTGCTCAAGGGGCTCAAGCGGCGGCTGGCGACCAAGGGCGATCTGATGAAGACCATCGTCAGGGCGATGACGGTCGGTTCGACGCCCGCGACCGCCAGGCGGTATCTGGCCCGCCTCCGGCTCGATCAGCCGACCAGCCAGAAAGACAAGATGATCCAGAAACTGATCGTCTCCGAATTGCTGGCGGGCGGCTACGTCTGAGGACGACAGGAAAAAACCGGGACGCGGCGCCAGTCCACGCCCCGGTCGGTCAGGTTACGGGATCGGGGTTTGAGGGTGGCTCATTCCGGTTGCGCCAATTCCTCCTCGACCGCGTCCGGTATGGCCACCGGCGGCGCGGCGACGGCCGTCTTGGGCGATTCCGCCTCCGGGAGGTCGGTGTCGGCCAGCGGTTCGCTGACGACGACCGTTTCCTCCAGCGCCGGCTTTGGCGGCAGCGGTTCCGGCCGGAGCACGATGCCGCCCAGCGGCGGCAGGGTGATGCTGATGGAGTAGGGTTTTTCCATCCAGGGCCGTTCCTCCGCAATCAGGTCGATGCCGCCATTGCCGACCCCGCTGCCGCCGTAGTAGTGGGAATCGGAATTGAGCACTTCCGTATAGCGGCACAACCGGGGTACGCCAATGCGATAGCCGTGGCGGGGCACCGGCGTGAAGTTGACCACGACCACCAGGAAATCATCATCCTTCTTGCGGATGTAGCTCAGGATGGATTGTTCGGCGTCGTGGCAGTCGATCCACTCGAAACCCTGCCATTCGAATTCATAGTGGTACAGTTCCGGGTGGCCATGGTAGAGCCGGTTCAGATCCTTGACCAGCAACCGCATTCCTTGGTGGAAACCGTATTGGAGCACGTACCAGTCGAGCGTGGTGGCGCTGTTCCATTCGGTGCCCTGACCGAACTCGGTGCCCATGAACAGCAGCTTCTTGCCGGGATGGGTGAACATGTAGGTGTACAGCAGCCGCAGATTGGCGAAACGCTGCCATTCGTCGCCGGGCATTTTGTTCAGCATCGAGCCCTTACCGTGCACCACCTCGTCGTGCGAGAAAGGCAGCATGAAATTCTCGGTGAAGCAGTACAACATGCTGAAGGTCAACAGATCGTGGTGATATTTGCGATGGACCGGGTTCTGCGCCATGTAGCGCAGGGT
>DGFE01000153.1:0-6561 GCA_002391525.1 Competibacteraceae bacterium UBA3908 | reverse complement strand
GTGGATTCCTCGGCGATCACCATCGCGCCGGGATGCTCGCTGTGCACCACGGTGTTGAGTTCGCGCAGGAAATCGATGGCTTCCAGATTCTCGCGGCCACCGTATTTGTTGGGGATCCAGTCCTTGCGCGAGTAATCGAGGTACAGCATCGAGGCGACCGCGTCCACCCGCAAACCGTCCAGGTGGCACTCCTCGATCCAGTACAGGGCGCTGGACAGCAGGAAATTCTTCACTTCGTAACGGCCGAAGTTGAAGATCAGGGTGGACCAGTCGAGATGTTCGCCCAGGCGGGGATCGGCGTGTTCGTACAGCGCTTCGCCGTCGAAGCGGGCCAGGCCGTGAGCGTCCTTGGGAAAGTGCGCCGGCACCCAGTCGAGGATCACGCCGACATTGTGCTGGTGGCAGTAGTCGATGAAATAGCGGAAGTCGTCCGGCGTGCCGAAGCGGCTGGTCGGGGCGTAGTAGCCGGTGGTCTGATAACCCCAGGAGGCATCGTAGGGGTGTTCGGTGACCGGTAGCAGCTCAATGTGGCTGAACCCCAGTTCGGTAACGTAATCCACCAGTTGGTGCGCCAGTTCCCGGTAGTTCATGAACTCGCCTTCCGGTCCGCGCCGCCACGAGCCGAGATGGACTTCGTAGATGGACATCGGCTCGTGCAGCCAGTCGGCGCCTTTGCGCCGATTCAGCCAATCCCCGTCACGCCAGGCGTAAGTATCGGGTTTGGGAACGAGGGTGGCGGTGCTGGGACGTATTTCGAAATGCTGGCCGTAGGGGTCGGATTTCAGCAGGATTGCGCCGCTGTGGCGGTTGCGGATTTCGAATTTGTACAGATCGCCCGGGTACAGATTGGGGATGAACAGTTCCCACACGCCGCTGCCGCCGCGGACCCGCATGGGGTGAACCCGGCCGTCCCAGCGGTTGAAGTTGCCGACCACGCTGACCCGTTCGGCATTGGGCGCCCATACGGCGAACAGGACGCCAGGGACGCCATCGGTCTCATGCAGGTGCGCGCCCAGGAACCGGTAGGCGTGCCAGTGCTTGCCCTCGCCGAATAGATACAGGTCGAAATCGGGCAGTTGTGGTGGGAAACAGTAGGGGTCGTAGGAAATGTGCTCGTGGTGGTCGGAATCGCGCCAGATCAGCCGGTAGCGTTCGGGAACCTGCTCCGGCTTGCCCTGCCACTCGAACAGATCGGTGTTGGGGATCCGTTGCAGCGGCAGGTTGCCCTCGGCGATGTGGACCTCCTGCGCGTAGGGCAAATGGGCGCGCACCACGACCTTCTTGTCCTGGGGATGGCGGCCCAGCACGGCGAAGGGATCGTGGTGGCGGGCTTCGATGATGCGTTGCAGTTCGGGTTGGAGTTTCGGGCTCGTCACGTTTTTCGTCCTGTTGTGTTGACGGTTATGGCCATGCCCGACGGCGGTTGACGCTCCAGACCGCAAAAAACCCGCTGATGATGTCACCAGCGTCGCGGCATTGTCTGGCATTGGGGTTAATGGCAGGCGTCTGGGGCCGGGCATCAAGCGCCGTGTGCGCCAATTTATCTTTAGTATAACGCCGAATCGCCTAAGGTAGGATTGTCCGTAAGGATATCATCGTGCAATGGAGGCACGGGAAGGCAGGCCGCCCGGTTTTTTCCCGCGCCTGTTGGGTTTATTCCAGCCGTTCGATCCCCAGCAGTCGGAGAATGTATTTTTCATAGATCGGCTCCGCTGCGCCGAGCCTGATTTTGCGAATGAAGTATTTTTCGTAGGCGATCTTGGCATAGTGGACCCACTTGCCCTTCCTGAACCAGTTGACGTTGCGCGGCGGAATCTGGGGCAGGGCCACGAAGGCCGCGCCGGTGTCGCCCATGTCCGCGAGGCAGATGGCGTTCCAGGTGCCCTTGGCGGTGGCGGGCTTACCGGCCAAATCAGCCTGAATGTTCTGGACGATGGCCGATACCATGGATTCGATCATATAGCCGGTTTTGGGAGCGCCGGTGGGTACCGGCGTGGCTTCGACCGGCGGAATCGCCACGCACACGCCGGCGGCGAAGATGTTGCGGTATTTGGGGTTGCGCTGCTGGGCGTCGATCAGCACGAAGCCGCGTGGATTGCACAGTCCCGGTACGGCGGCAACCGGGTCCACGCCCCGGAAGGCGGGCAAGGTCATGGCGAATTTGAAGGGTACCTGATGCTCCTTGACCACTTCGCCGCGTTCGTTGTATTCCTCGACGCGGGCGTGATCCTGTTCGATCCGGGTGGTTTTGGCATTGGTGATCCACCGGATATGCCGGTTGCGCAGCTCCGATTCCAGCAAGCCCTTGGAATCGCCGACCCCGCCGAGCCCCATGTGGCCGATGTACGGTTCGCTGGTGACCAGGGTCATCGGCACGTGCCTGCGCAGCTTGCGCTTGCGCAAGTCGGCATCGATGATGAAGGCGCTTTCGTAGACCGGTCCGAAGCAACTGGCCATGGGCATTGCCCCCACCACGAGCGGGCCGGGGGCTTCGCAGAATTGTTCATAAGCGTCGTGGGCGATCTGGGCGTGATCCACGGTGCAGACCGAATGGCTGTGGCCGTCGAGGGGGCCCGTGCCCGGCACCTCGTCGAAGGCCAACTTGGGGCCGGTGGTGATGACCAGATAGTCATAATCGAGCGTCTGTCCACCCTGCACCGTGACCCGGTTGTGCTCGGCGTCGATGTGAATGACCGGCCGGCCGATGAAATGGATGCCTCTTTTTTCAAGATGGGGACCGACAGGGAACGCGATATCGCCGCGCCGACGCCAGCCGACCAGCAGCCAGGGGTTGGACGGGACGAACTGAAATTCCTCGCTGGTGTTGACAACCGTGATGTCGTGGGTCTTGCCCAGTTTTTCCCGGGCCTCGTAAACGAACGGGAGACCCCCTATGCCCGCGCCCATGACGACGATGTGAGCCATTTTTGCTCCTCCCGAACCCGCCTGGGGGTTCGCCGACCGCGTATCGCGTTGAATTCGCCAACGACTTCGGCTCATTCAAATTCAACTATAGATCAACCTGGCCGGGTCGTGGCGAGAACTCCGGGCAGAGGATTTGCCTTGCGCTGGCATCCCCGTGTCACCGGAGTCTGATAAGATTATCATCGTACCATCCATATTCCTCGATAACCCGTCTAAAATGCATTCAAAAGGGCGATCCATGAACTCTCGTAAACTGCTTGCATCCGCGTTGGTTTTGGGGCTGGGCGTGCTGGCGGGTTGTTCCGGCGAACAGCCGGACAAGCCGGTGAGCTTCCAGAAGGACGTGCTTCCGATTCTGAAGGCGAGCTGTGCGGAGTGCCATACCCCGCCCGATGGCGAGGGCTACCAGAAGACTGGCCTGGCGGTGAGCACCTATGAGGAGTTGATGAAGGGCACCAAGATGGGTCCCGTCATCATTCCCGGTCAGAGCCTCAACAGCAGCCTGAACCGGCTGATCGAAGGCCGTCCCGGTGTGGACCCCTCCATTCAGATGCCGCATGGCAAGGTGAAGCTGCCGGAGGATCAACTGGTCCTGATCCGTAAGTGGGTGGATCAGGGCGCCAAGAACAACTAGCCGGGGCCGTCTCCCTCGCGCCGCCATCAGCCCTTCTCGCCATGCCGGGAGAGGGCGCGATGCCGGCTGAACTCTGCATTAAAAATCCCGCTATCAAAATTCCAAATTCAAGCTCTGTCCGCTGAATTCCCCGTCCTCCGCCCCGCCGAACTTCCGGCGCCGGGTGTGGTATTCCTTACTGGGGTGTGTTCGGGGGATGCATATGGTCAGTTCCAGGCAAACCGCGCTGGCCGGCGCGGATTTCGATACATGGCTGGATACTCTGCAAGTCCACTGGTCGGCGGCTCAGGTCGAGATCGTCAGGGACGCTTACGCCCTGAGCGGTGAACCGGATTTGGCGGTCGCCGATTTGCTGGCCGATCTGGGCATGGATCATGACGTGGTGGTCGCCGCGCTCCTGCATGAATCGGTGGCAACCGGACAGATCAGGCTCAGGCGGGTCGAAGAGGAGTTTGGCGCGACCATCGCGCGGCTGGTGGATGGTATCACCAAGCTCGATGCCATCGGCGAACTGCACCAAAGCAGCCGGCACGCCGGCCGCCAGTTGGAAAGCCTGCGCAAAATGCTGCTGGCGATGGCCCAGGATGTGCGGGTCGTACTCATCAAGCTGACGATGCAGTTGCACACCCTGCGCCAGCTTGGACCGATGGCGGCCGAGGAACGACGGCGCATCGCCCAGGAAACGCTGGACATTTTCACCCCCCTGGCCAACCGGCTGGGCATCGGTCGCATCAAGTGGGAAATGGAGGATTTGGCCCTGCGCTATCTGGAGCCGGCGGCCTACAAACAAATCGCCGCCGCGCTCGATGAACGTCGAGCCGACCGGGAGCGCTACATCGCCCGCGTGATGGAGGAACTGCGGAGTCATTTGCGCCGGGCCGGCATCGGAGCCGAGGTCAGCGGCCGAGTCAAGCACATCTACAGTATTTGGCGGAAGATGCAGCGCAAGAAGCTGTCCTTCGAGCAGATTTTCGACGTGCGGGCGGTGCGGGTGATGGTGGAGACGGTGAACGACTGCTATGCCGCGCTCGGCGTGGTGCATACCCATTGGAACCATATTCACCGGGAGTTCGACGACTATATCGCCCACCCCAAACCCAACGGCTATCAGTCGCTGCATACGGCGGTGGTGGGGCCGGAAGGCCGGGCGGTGGAGGTGCAGATTCGAACGTTCGCCATGCACCAGCATGCCGAGCTGGGTATTGCCGCCCACTGGCGCTACAAGGAGGGCGGCGAGGGGCCGGGCGATGCGGCCGAACGGCAGATCGCCTGGCTACGGCAAATGCTGGAGTACCGGGACGAAGAGGCCGACGATGGCGACCTGCTGGAGCGGTTCAAGGCCGAAGCGTTTCAGGATCGGGTCTATGCCATCACACCCAAGGGCGCCATCGTCGAATTGTCCCAGGGCGCCACGCCCCTGGATTTCGCCTATCACATCCATACCGAGGTGGGACACCGCTGCCGGGGCGCCAAGGTCAACGGTCGCATCGTGCCGCTGACCTACGAACTCAGGAACGGCGAGCAGGTGGACGTCCTGACGGCCAAGACCGGAGGGCCCAGCCGCGACTGGCTCAGTCCGCATCTGGGCTACGTCAAGACCAACCGGGCCAGGGCCAAGATCCGGCAATGGTTCATCCAACAGGATCAGGACAAAAGCATCGTCGCCGGACGAACCGCCCTGGAGCGCGAATTCCAGCGGCTGGGCATCCGGCATCTCAAGCTGGAGAAGGTGGCCGACCGGCTCGGGTTCCCCAAGCCGGAGGATTTGTTCGCGACCATCGGTCACGGCGCGCTGACGACGGCGCAGGTGGTGGCTCGGATTCAAGATCTCCTGCCCGCGCCGCTCGCGACGGAAGAGGGCCTGCCGACCCTGCGCAGGCCCAAATCCACCGAACCGGGTAAGGACGACGTGCGGATCCGCGGGGTCGGCCGATTGCTGACCCAAATGGCGCACTGCTGTCAGCCGGCGCCGTTCGAGCCGATTGCCGGCTATCTGACCCAGGGGCGCGGCGTGACCATCCATCGCCAGGATTGCAGAAATTTTCTGGGGCTGGCCAGCCAGCATCACGAGCGCGTCATCGAGGTGGGCTGGGGCGAGACGCCGGCCACGTATCCGGTGGACATCATGATCGTCGCCCATGACCGTTCCGGGCTGTTGCGCGACATCACCTCGATTCTGGCCAACGACCAGGTCAACGTGCTGGGGGCGAACACCCTGACCGACAAGGAAACGTCCATCGCCCGCATGGGACTGACCGTGGAAATCACCGACGTGGTGCAACTCAGCCGGGTGCTCGACAAAATCGGTCAGTTGCCCAACATCGTGGAGGCGTATCGAAAACACTGAAGCGGGGAATTCACGCGACGCTGGCCAGCAGCGAGCGGGTTTCCCGCAGCAGGGGATTGCGCCGCAGCAGCAGGGTCAGCCGACTGCCGCCGCTTTGCCGCCATAAGGTCGCCGCACGGATACCGGCCAGCAGCAATGCGCGGATTCGATTGGCGTTGTCGGGATTGTTCAAGTGAATCTGCGCGCCGTTGACCATGATGCGCGGCGACAGGGTACTGATGTTTTTCAGGTAGATATCCGCGAAGCGGGCGACGGTGTTGCCGTGGCTGACCGGAAAATGGGGCAGATTCCAGATGATCTCTTCCAGACCGGCGCCAATGGCGCGCAGCAGGTCGACCCGTCGGGACAGCTTGCGTTCCAGGCTCAGCAGGGCGACCGCGTAACGGGTCAATTCCAGATCGCGGGGGTTGCTGAGCTGTAGTTCCAGCAGGCGCAGACCGGGACGTAGGCGGTCGATGCCGCCGTAGACGTCGCTGCTGCTGATCGCGTCGATCTTGAGCAGGCTGCTTAGGCAGGTATCGACATCCTCGGGATTGGCTTGTCCGCGCCGGGCGGTGCCGCGCGCCAGATCGACGGTTTGCAGGATGCCGGCGAGAGCGATGGGGCGGGCACGATCGGGCTGGGGCATGGGGCGGGGGGGGTGCTTGGGGGTGGG
>DGFE01000198.1 GCA_002391525.1 Competibacteraceae bacterium UBA3908 | reverse complement strand
GGCGCACGCCACCGTTCAAGGCGCTGCTACGGCAGTGGTGGCGGGTCGTGGCGGCGAAGGGAAATGTTCAAGAATTACGCAAAGCCGAGGGAGAATTGTTTGGCAACGCCGCTGATAACGACTTCTGTAAGAGTAAGATCAGGCTACGACTGGAGAACTGGAATAGAGGAAAGCTAAATCAGTTGCCAGCCGTCTCTGAATTGATATGTCATGAGGAGGTTGACCTAAGCAACCTTCCGCCCGATGTCAGACAGCATTACTACTGTGCAGAACATAATGCTTACCATAAAGTAGCTGCTTCTTTGTATCTGGGATTCGGGCCTGTCGGTACAAGGGGTATCCGTAAAGCTATAACCCCAGAATCCGATAAAAAAACTGGCAATCAGGAAAACCGTTTACTACTTGCCGTACCAGATAAACAGAATGAATGTTTTGAAGTGATAATACAGCTTATACACTGGTTTGGAACAATCGGTGGGCGCTCCCGAAATGGATGGGGATCACTGTTATTGAAAGTGTTGAAAGGCGGTAAACTGAAAGGATTGGAAGCACTAAATCAGTCTGATTCACTGCTCAAAGGACTAGCAGAACCGCTGGAGGAATGTCTGAATCTCCACTGGCCCCAAGCTTTCGGCAAAGATGATCATGGCCTGTTGATCTGGAGATCGAAGCAGCCTCACGCAACATGGCGACAAGCAATGGTAGAGTTAGCGAAAACCAAAATCGCTTTTCGAACCGCACTCCACTTTGATCCGGGTCGCCATCATCGCATTGATCAGCGTCATGTACTCGCTTACCCGGTCACTCATCACAACTTTAGCTCCTGGGGCAATCAATCCCGCCTTGCCAACCAACTTCGCTTCAAAGTTACCAGGACTACGGAAGACTACATCGGAGTGGCTTATCACCTGCCCTGTGGCATTCCGGATGAATTGCTGAATGTGCTTAGCAAGGCAGACCGAAAATGGATTGTCGGACAACAGCTTGGTGTTTGGCAAAAAGTGCATGGAATACTCGATAAACAAATGCAACGGATTTAATGAGGTATTGCCATCATGGAAATCACTTATTGGCACACCAAACTCGCCGCCTGGATTCACGACCCTGCCGAAAAGGCGCTGGTACTCTTGCGCGACCCCGCTGGCCATGAAGGCGGCACTGTCAAGGAGCTTCGCCAACTCATTTTTCAGTCCGACCAATTGCCCGACAAATTGCGTAAACACGTCAAGCGAGCCGATCAATGGGCCTCCGCCGCCGACCGCCCGCAATGGCCGCAAGACGGGCAACGCTACGTAGCTTGGACCCAGGTTCGTTTCTACAAGCAGCCGGTGGTAATTCACCCGCTATCCAGTGAAACCGCCAATTTAGACAACCTCAAGAATCTGGCTCTAAAGGACATCAAGACCGCCAGTCTTAACCATTTCAAGAATCTGATCGTGGTCGGCGACAATGGTGTTGATCCCAAACGCACCGCCCTGGCGTTCTGGCGCTTCGGTCCGGAACTCGGCAAGCAACATGACATTGCTCAGCTTAGCGAATTTTGGGGATTACTGCCTGCTGACACCCGCGTACCCGACCACACCATCTGGAATCATCTTGACCTGACTTCCGCTTTTGCCAGCGCCTTTGATCTCGATCCGAAACACAACCCGGCGCTGTTAACGATGAGTTTCGGGCCGGTGCAGGACTTCATCGCCCAAGCGCGCACCACCTCAGATTTATGGGCGGGTTCGCATTTGCTGTCTCGGCTGGCTTGGGAAGGCTTGAAGGTGATTTGCGAGCAACTGGGACCGGACGTGGTGATTTTCCCGCAATTGCGCGGCGTGCCGCAGGTGGATTTATGGCTGCTCAAGGAGATAGGCTTGTCGGAACACTATTTTCATTGTCCGCGCCCGGATTGGTTGAACCGGCAAAGCGACGCCAATCCGCTGTTTGTCGCTGCGTTACCCAACAAGTTTGTCGCCATCGTGCCAGCGGCGCTGGGCGCGGAACTGGCGCAAAAAATCACCGTTAGAGTGCGGGCATGGGTGAAGGAGAAAGCGGAAGCCGCATTGAAGGGACTGTTGGAGACCGCTGGTGTGACCGATGCTCCCGACCTGTACGCCATCTCACAAGTCGCCGCGCAACTGAAAAATTTCCCGGAAGCCCATTGGGCGCTGGTTCCGTTCGCCCCGCTGGCACGGGAAACCGGGCAGGGCGTGGATGTCGCGGAGCTGGGGGCGGCGCAAACACCATTCCGACCAATCAGCGACAAGGGCTTTTTGGACGGGGACGCTTGGAAGCTGTTGAGCCGGGAAATCACAGTGGACGGCGCGCGCTTCTACCATCCAAATCCTGGTGTGCTTTATCCCGCGCTTTACGACCTGCTGGAACGGATGCAGGCGGCGGCCAAGGCGGTACGACCGTTCACGCAACTGGAACAAACCGGCTATCGCTGTTCTCTGTGCGGCGAGCGGGAATGGCTGACCACCCACCAAGGCCAGCTTGCTTTGCTACCCGGCGAGCGCAAGGAGCAGAAGACGCTTTGGACGGCGGTCGCCGACAGCAAACCGTCCTGGGCGCGCAAGGGCGAACACCTTTGCGCTCCATGCGCGCTCAAGCGGCTGTGGCCGACACTGTTCGTCAGCGAAATCAATGGCCTGCTCGATCTGGGTTTGCGGCGCTACGTGGTGTCCACGCATACGATGGCGCTGGCGACGACGTTGGAGCGCTGGCTGAAGCAACCGGATCGCCGTCCGCTTCCCGATACGCTCGGCAGCCAGCTTGCGGGGTTGCGCGATGGGGCTGCGCTGCCTCTAAAACTGGCTGTTCTATTGCGCCGCAAGGATCAAGACGCTGATTTAATGGTTCGCAAACTTCCGATTTATCTGGATACCTTGCGTGAAAGGCTCGGTAGCCCTGATCCGCGCGAACGGGAACAGACGGAACAGGCATTGGCCTTGGCCGAAGCTGACATCGAAACCGTGCTCGGCGTCAAACCCGAAACCTACTATGCCCTGATCATGCTGGACGGCGACAAGATGGGCGCGTGGCTGTCCGGTGGCAAAGACGTTTATGCCCCAAGCTACCAGCAAACTTGGCACGAACAGATTCGCAATAAGGTCGCCGAAAAATTCGAGCAGGAGGACTTGAAGCGTTACGCCGCAGCCAAACGTCCGGTTTCGCCTTCTCGCCACATCGCCATTTCCTCGGCGCTCAACAGTTTCGCATTGCATCTGGCCCCGTATGTCGTCGAGACGGTTTGCAAGGGCAAGCTGATTTACGCGGGTGGCGATGACGTGCTGGCGATGGTGTCGGTGGATGATCTGCTGCCGGTGCTGGCGCTGCTGCGACTGGCCTACAGCGGCGTTTTTCCAAGCGACGAAGTGAGTAGGCACGCTTGGCGCTTGCTGGGAGTAGACAATGCCCGGTTGGATCTTCGCAAGGGTCATGCGCGGCTGCGCAACCGGCTGTATCGGGTGATGGGCAACAAAGCGACCGCTTCCGCCGGCGCGGTCGTCGCCCACCATTCCGCCCCGCTGGGGGCGGTGTTGCGGCAATTGCGCGATGCGGAGAAGCAGGCCAAGAACCGGGGCGGGCGCGATGCGTTCGCCATTCGCGTGCTCAAGCGGTCCGGCGGCATGGTGGAACTGGTCAGCCGCTGGTTTGGCGATCTCGACCCGGCGCAAGGCTTGGAAAGCACCCCCATCGGAATGCTGCTGCGCTTGCGCGAGGCGCTGGCCAACCCGCACCTGTCGCGGCGTGTGGCCTATCTGGCGCAAAGCTGGTTGCCGCAACTGCCGCCGCCCGGCGAATTCAGCGACCCGGCACTGTACGAAAAACTGCTGGCCGACAATCTGGCCTATCAATTCGCCCGGCAATGCCAGAAGGAAAGCGACAAACAGCAAGCGGCCGATCTGGGTCGGGGACTTGGCAAACTGGCGGTGGCTCTCGCGGGTTCATCTTCCAAGCCGGAAGAAGATAAACGTACCGCCACCGGCATCATCCGCGACTTTTTGGCCGTCGCCGAATTTCTGGCCCGCGAAGACCGCGTGGACACCGGCAAGGAGAATAGCCATGACTGACTACTGTTTCATCGAACCCCTGGACGTGCTTTATCTGCGCGGTAACAAGCTGTTTGGCGACGCCGGTAGTTATGGCGAGGCGCTGATGCCGCCCTGGCCGTCGCTGGCCGCTGGCGCGTTGCGTTCCCGGATGCTGGCGGATCACGGCATTGATCTGGCCGCCTTCGCTCAAGCCCGCGAACGGTTGCCGGGCCTGTCCGACGCGCTGCACGCTTGCCTCGGCACGCCCCAAAAACCGGGCAAGTTCCGGGTCAGTCTGTTCACCGTGGCTTGTCGGGAAAAGGAACAGATACAGCCCTGTTTTCCACTGCCAGCGGACGTGGTGGTCACGGCCAGGACACTGGACGACGCGACGTATCTCCAACCCACCGCGCCGCATCCCACCCTGTCCAGCAGCAGCTACGCGCTTCCGCAACCGCCGCTGTTGCGCGCCGCAGGCCCGGCCAAGCCGCAAAGCAATGTGTGGTTGAACGCCGCTGGGCTGGGCGCATATCTCAATGGTGAAAAACTCGGCAAGGAACACTTGCTGCGTGGCGGTGAGCTCTGGCAATTCGATCACCGCCTCGGCATCGCTTTGAACGGTGCGCAACGCACCGTCGCCAGGGGAATGCTGTACACCGCTCAGACCGTCGCTTTGAACCGTCGCGATGGTGGTGGCAAAGGGCGAGATGTGGGCTTTCTGGTCGGCGTGGATGGCGTGAATGGCCTGTTGCCGAAAGACGGGCTGTTGCGCTTTGGCGGCGACGGACGTGGCGCGACACTGCAAGCGGTGTCGTCCAAGAACCTGCTGCTGCCGGCTCCCGACTGGCGGCGCATCGAACAGGAACGTCGGTTTCGGCTGGTGCTGGCGACGCCCGGCCTGTTCGCCGACGGTTGGCAGTTGCCCGGTCTCGATGCCGACAACCTTTGGAAGGGGCCAGACCATTGCACGGCGCGGCTGGTCGCGGCGGCGGTCAATCGCGCCGATACGGTCAGCGGCTGGGATTTGGCCCAGCGGCAACCGAAATCGGCGCAGCGCGTCGCGCCGGTGGGTTCGGTGTACTGGTTTGACGATTTCCAGGGCAAGGCCGAGGCGCTCCGCAAGCTTGCCTCGGAAGGTTTTTGGGCGATGAGTGATTATCCTGACCTCAGCCGCCGCGTCGAAGGCTTTAATAATCTCCTCAGCCGCCGCGTCGAAGGCTTTAATAATCTGTTCGTTGCGGCGTGGCCGAAACGGTAATTTCATTCAGGGAAAAAGATTATGTTCCAAGCACAACAAGCGATTTTCATCTACTGCGTCAGCCCGGTTCACATGGGTGCGGGTACGGCCATTGGATTGATCGACAACCCGATTCAGCGCGAACGGCATACCGAATATCCCATGATTGCCGGCTCCGGGCTGAAAGGCGCGGTGCGGCATCATTTCTGGACCCAATTGGACGATAACGGCCGCAAAGACAAGGGCAACCTGTTGAACCGGCTATTCGGACCGGAAACCGACGCTTCGGAATTCGCCGGCGCGGTCAGCTTCGGTGACGCGCAATTGGTTGCGTTTCCAGTGCGCTGCGTCAAGGGCGCGTTTGTTTACGCCACCTCGTCGACGGCGCTGGCGCGAGCGATGAGGACATTAAACGTCACGGGCACCAAAAATACGAAATGGACCATTCCTGGTGTAAAGGCTGGCCACTGCCGGTTGCTCAACCAACAGTTGTTGAGCGGTACAAAGTTACTGTTGGAAGCGTTTGAATTCACCGCACCGGAGCCGGCACCGGACGGTAAACCCGATAACGACTTGTCTCCAATCGCCCGATGGCTGGCTGAAAACGCCTTGCCCAGTGGTGATGCTTACACCTTCTTTCGCAACAAAGTGAAGACGGATTTAGTGCTGTTGTCCGACGAGGATTTCGGTTACTTCGCCTGCAACGCCACCGTGGTCGAACCGCATGTGCGAATCAATAATGAGACGGGTACGGCGGATGACGGCGGGCTGTTCTACACCGAGAATTTACCGCCAGAAAGTTTGCTGATTGCGCCGGTGATGGCCTCGGTGGAACGTACCACCGATAAAATTCGCGGCGACAAAGCCCGGTTGAATGCAGCGGAAGCATTGAGAACCGTACTCACGGGTGACGACAATGGGTTTGGTGGACTGGATGGCAAGTTATTGCAAATTGGCGGCGATGCGACGACCGGGCGCGGGCAAGTGATATGCAAGGTGGTAGGGTGACGAACATGGCCAAATACACAGCCAAAGCGACGATTACCTTGAAATCCAAAGCTCCTGTGAAAAGCACCAGTCTCGATCAACAGCGCGCGGCCTATGCCTGGGAATGTGTTCAGAGTATCCCCAAGGATTACGATAAACTGGCGAAGGCTGCGCCAGCGCTGATCATGAATAACGGGCTCATGCAAGCACTGGCGTTCTATCAGGATAAGGGCGAGACGAAAGAAGGCGTCATGGATCGTTACCATGCCCTAAATATCCACCTCATGCGCTGGTTGGGCCGCCAATTTAGCGGCAACGACTTTCCATCCGAGCAAGACGCTTCTTTCAACACCGTCATGCCGGCGCTGTACAACGCTCAACCTGAACTCTTCCGCCGCGCCACCGAGGAAACCCTGGCGCTGCTACGCTGGATTCGGCAGTTCGCGGCCGCAAGGGCGTCGGGGTGAATATGGGCAAGTACGACAAACTCTTGGAGCGGATTCTGCGTGGAACCTCCGACGCTGACGTCGGTTTCGACGAGCTTCGTAGGCTCCTGCTGTGGCTGGGATTCGAGCAACGGATACGGGGCAGTCATCATCTGTTCACCAAACCCGGCATTGCCGAAAAGATCAACTTGCAACGGGATGATGGCAAGGCCAAACCCTATCAGGTGCGTCAAGTCAGAAACGTGATCGTTCAATATAAGCTCGGGGATCAATCATGAATCACTACGAGATCATCATCTACTGGAGTAACGAGGATCAGGCGTTCCTTGCCGAGGCGCCCGAGCTTCCTGGTTGCATGGCTCACGGTAGCACTTATGAAGAAGCGTTGCGCAATGTGCGGGACGCGATGGCATTCTGGCTCGATGTCGCCCGCGAACAGGGCGAGTCTATCCCGGCTCCCAAGGGCCGTCGGCTCATATACGCCTGAGCAGATGATTGAGGAGACTTGATATGGCCGTTGCCGCTGTTCCAAGCTATGTAAATCAGGGACTCTTTGCCGAGGCTCCTCCAGGACATCGTTTTGGGCTGTACTTCCAACTTTGGAACCCAACCAATTGGCTTAGGGAAGCGGATAGCAAAGATGACAAAGACAAGGGCAAACAGGGCGCGATTCGCCGCATTATTCCTCTCGGTAATGGTACCCAGCAAATGGTGCGGAGCTTGCTCCACCGGAAGAAAACGCTGGCCAACAACCTCGGCGATTTGGTCTGGCGTTTGCCCGCGCACTCCGTCGCCCCCTTCATGACTGGCTTGGGCAACGAACATCCGCTGGAAAACGGTTTTTCCTTCCTCAATTCGTATGGTCTGCCCTATTTGCCCGGTTCCGGCGTCAAGGGTGTATTGCGGCGCGCGGCGGAGGAACTGGCGTTGGGATTTTACGGCGATGCTGGCGGTTGGGACATCGTAAGCCTGTGGTGGCTGTTCGGCTTCGAGTCAAACAGTGTTTATCTCATCGGCCCCAGCGACAGGATGCCTCCAGCGCAACATGAGGAAGCCCAACGCTGGCAGGATGCCTATCGCAACCCTGAAACCCAAGATGCTGTGCCCCGCGACCGGTTGGAAGCCTTGATTAGCGCCATGCTGGATGGCGAGTTGTGGCGGCGGTATCGGGAGCAACCGTTTCTGCTGCTGGATGATCTGATGACCAGTCAGAAATTGCGCGACGAGCTACGCAACCGGGGTGCGTTGATGTTCTGGGATGTAATTCCCGAACCGGCTGGCGGCAAGCTGGCCGTGGACATCATGACCCCGCATTACGGTGACTACTATCAAGGCAAAACCACGCCGCATGATAGCGGCCAGCCCAATCCAATTCTGTTCCTGACCGTACCGCCAGGCAGCAGCTTTGAGTTCTTCGTGCAGTGCGATCCCGCTGCGTTGCCGGAGTCGTTGAAGGATTCCTGGCAAATCCTGTTGGAAGTGGCTTTCCGGCACGCCTTTGAGTGGCTGGGATTCGGCGCGAAAACAGCAGTGGGCTATGGGCAGATGCAGAAGAAATGAGCGGGCGCAGCGACGGCGATATCTAGTATCGTCGGCAGTTCGCGCGAACCTATCCTGACCTTAATTGCGGCAAACCATACCCAATTTTACCTGTTTCGCTATCGGCTTCAATCGCGGTCTCGCTGTTGATAGCTGATGCACTATAAAATCACTTTTGGAGATGTATCCATGAGAAATACACTGATCTGTACTGTCGGAACCAGTCTGTTTGACCCGAATTTGCGTCAGTTGTCGACAGAAACCAAAAACGCTCCCGAAAATTGGCAGGCGATTCGGCAAGCTTTTGATTCAGGGCATTGGAAAAAACTGGCACAGGAACTATTATCAGTTGATCCAACACAACGGTTGTGCGGGGCGGAAATCAATACTGTCCAGGAAGCCAAGGGAAAAAGCTGGCTTTCCTTGGAAAACATCATCTTTCTCGTATCCGACACGCCGAATGGTAGAAACACTGGCGAAGTTTTGCAGCATTATTTCCGAAACCGTAGTGACCTGAAATTACGGACCGTAGAATACCAAGCTGTGGATCAACTCCAGGATGAAAGACCGAAGGACTTTAAAGTGCATGGTCTTAGAAATCTTGTGCGTTGCATTGGTGATTATATTCAGCGATTCGGTGGATCCGATTATATTGCGATTGATGCTACCGGCGGTTATAAGGCCCAGATCGCTATTGCGGTTATCGTAGGTCAAGCTCTGAATATCCCTGTGCTTTACAAGCATGAGCGGTTTTCGGAGATTATCGATTTTCCACCGCTGCCCATAACCTTTGATGACCAAATTCTAGCCCGAAATGCCGATCTATTAACAGACTTTGAAAGAGGTAAGGCATTTTCATCGACGGAATTAGGAGCCATTGATGAAAAACTGCGGGTTCTTCTGGTCGAGGTTCCTGTAAATGGTGAATCGGTTTATGAACTTGGCCCGATTGGTCAAATTTATCTCACTGGATTTCGGTTGCGAAACCCAAAGCCGATCAACCTTGTTCCAT
Organism: Competibacteraceae bacterium UBA3908; assembly: GCA_002391525.1. Classification (GTDB taxonomy): domain Bacteria; phylum Pseudomonadota; class Gammaproteobacteria; order Competibacterales; family Competibacteraceae; genus Competibacter_A. Next base: position 3,417 of record DGFE01000198.1, on the reverse strand, counting down.
CTGATAACCGCAAACCGCCTACCTTCAGAGACGATCATTACCCGGTCGGTTTCAAGGAGTTTGTCGAGAAAGTCTGGCGTGAATTCCCTTGGATTGTTACGGCCAATTCACTGCCATATGACAAGCAACCATCCATTAAAGGAATTGGTTTTTACGTCAGGGAGGAAGAAAAAAGACAAATGCTGGTGGGAACTTTTCGGGATAATAGATTCGGTGCCAGATTCTGGCTCCACCTGACCGACGAGTCCTCAAGTGCTTTGGCGTGGGCGGCTGATTTTCTGAACCAACAATACCGGCCGGATCACTTTGATTCATGATTCTTGTCCAATTGAGGAACGCCTTTTATGAGGAGAATTTTGCGATGCCAGTGACCATTCAACTTCCCGACGACTTGTTGAAAGAAACGGAAACCGTCGCCGCCGCCACCCACCATGAGGTGAACGAGATCGTGGAGCAGGCGCTGCGCGACTGGCTGGCGCGGCGCCGGGCCGTTCTCCCGGTTCGCCTGATCACCTACGGCCAGGGTGGACTTCTGCCCGAGGTGAATTTGGACGATTCCGCGTCCTTGCTTGCGATCATGGACGCCGCCGATGATCCTGCCTGATGTGAATGTATTGGTCTATGCCCATCGCCAGGATACGCCAGACCATGCCCGTTATCGCAATTGGCTGGAGGGCGTTTTAAACGACGACCAAGCCTTTGGTGTGGCGGAACTGGTTTTAAGCGGGTTCCTGCGCATCGTCACTCATCCCAAAATATTCCGGGTTCCCACGCCGCTCGATAGGGCTCTTGCTTTTGCGGAACAGATTCGTGCCCATCCTCGCTGTGTGATCGTGCGACCCGGTGGGCGCCACTGGGATATTTTCAGCCAACTCTGCCGCGCCACCGCGGCCACCGGGAATTTAATTCCCGATGCCTATCTGGCCGCGCTGGCGATAGAGTCCGGCCATGAGTGGATCACCACGGACAGGGGATTCGCTCGATTTCCAGGCTTGCGTTGGCGGCATCCCTTGCCAACGGTGTAACCTCCCAAACGGCGTAACCTCCCAATCGAGTGGTGGATGGAAAAGTATTCGCCTCTCCCCTCTCGCAACGGGAGGTCGGGGGTCTGCGCGGGTGGTCGAACCACCCCGGCGCTTCGCGCCACCCCTTGATGGCCAATCGCACGTCGCGCCCAATGTACTGGGCGAATTCGCCGTGCAACTGTTTCAGACCCAGCCGGTCGGCTGGCCGCCCGAGTGCGAAACTCCACCAGCGGATAAAATCCAGTTGGAAGGCGCTGCTCATCATCGCCCGACGGGATGGGAAAAAACGGTCAATCAAATAGCACGTAACGTTTACGTGCGGCGGGTTCGCTACGATGCCGGCGCCGGCCAGCATGTAGGCTTGTCACGCGCGCCCGACAATCATCGCGATCTGTATGGTGTACTCAATGACGGCAGGTATTGGTTGGGTCTGCGCATCGAAACCACTGCTGAAAATGCCCAGCAACGGCAACGAGTATTGGGTTATCTACGACAGCAGCTTAAATGATAGCCTCGGCGAAGCGCTGCTTCCTGGAGTCATCGGCATCAACCGCCAAACCCACCAACGGTCGCAGGCCATTCAAAGTCAGCGGATTTTCTGAATGGCCGGATCATGACGAAACATCCCGAAACACGTCATCGTCGGTCAGATAGCCCGCCGCTTCGGCGTAGGGCATCAAGTCGCCCCGCAGTTCGCGCAGGTGAGCTAACGCGAGGTGCTTGCGAGGCATTTCGCGCGCCAGGTCGCTTTTCGTGCGGCGCGTGCGCGCTGCGAGCCGGTTCAGGTCCTGTTCGAGTTGCTCGTCCAGGCGGATGGTCAGCGTACCCATGTTGGCAAGCCTCTCGGAATCATGCGTCAGACATCGCCTTGCCGATGATAACATAACTGCCCGCATCGGCTGTTCCGTGATCGTCTGGTTGAAAACATGACCACCTGCCTGGTCTTCCACCAACCCGTTGCGCTGGGCTCGGCGGCCACCCGTAAAAGATGAAACGACTTGCCGCGAGGGGCGACGCGCGGCGATGGCGTAGGCCACGTTGCTACTCGCTTGAAACGGGGCGTGTCCGGCAATAGTATTACCAAGTATTACTCGGGAGGTGCCCGTGGAACAATCTTCGGTGACCCGCAAAGGTCAAGTGACGATTCCAAAATCCGTTCGGCAACGGCTGGGGATTCGGCAAGGCAGCAAGATCGAGTTTTCACTGGTGGGAGACCACGTCGAGATGCGGGTCAAAAGCACCCCGCAAGACGTGTCCGCCGGTGGCTTTGGGATGCTCAAAAGCAAACGGCCCGCCGTTCCGGTGGATTTTGATCCGGCCGATCTGTTGAAGCCATGATCGGCCTGGACACCAACGTTCTGGCCCGCTACTACATCCAGGACGAGGGGGACGAGGAAGCGGAGAAACAGCGTTTGGCCGCCCGCCGTCTCATCGAATCCGGTCGACCGCTCAAGGTCTGCAAGACCGTGCTGCTGGAACTGGAATGGGTGATGCGAGGCTACTACGGCTTTTCCGCTGCCGAAATCGCTTCCGTCTTGAGCCATTTGCTGGCTCTGCCCCACGTGAGCATCGAGGATCGGGAAACGGTGCGGCAGGCTCTCACCCACTGCGCCGCCGGTCTCGACCTGGCGGACGCCCTGCACCATGCCAGCTATCGGGATTGCGACAGCATGGCATCCTTCGACGACCGCAAGTTCGCCCGTCGGGTCAGGCGGATGGGTTTGATGCCGACGGTGATGGTACCGTCCTGAGCGGGAACCGAAGCTTCTCAAACCCTCCCTCACCCCCTTTGCCAAAGGGGGGAATGCCCGATGGAGCATTCGCTTTTCAGGACTACCCGCTCGCAATCCGATAGTTGACCGAAATATCGACGGCAAGCTTGCCGGTCCCACTCCCTCGACCGGACCCGTGGCACAGTGGCCACCCACTGGTCCTGCGAGGGAGTAATCTCATGCTTGCCCGCTTCTTGTCGAGACTCGGCAGTTTTATTCAATTCGCCATGGCGGGCGTGCTGCTCGCCGCCTCCTTCCTGATTCAGCGCGAAATCATCGCCACCCATGCGGGTCCATCCTGGCTGGCGATCGCGATGGCGGCCCTGCTGGTGGTCAGCCGGGCGCTCGCCGCCTGCTATCGGTATGCATTTCCCACCCCCACCTTTGCCGTTGCCCTGCTGTTGGGTTCGTTTCGGCTGGCCTTGTTGATCCTGGCGTTGTCCTGCTCGGTCGATTTCTTCTTCGTCAGCCTGCAACGGGTCGATCCGGAGGTCGTGCGCGCGGTGATCCGCCTCTACCGCCTGTCGTTGGCGCGGACGGAATGGCTCCTCGCGCTGTCGCTGTTTCTCGGCGTGCTGCTGGAACTGGCGCTGGCCGTGCTGCTGGGCCACCTCGCCCGC
>DGFE01000031.1 GCA_002391525.1 Competibacteraceae bacterium UBA3908 | reverse complement strand
CTGATCTTTTAGGAGACAGTATCAGGTGTAGGGTGGGCAATGCCCACCCTACTGCTACTGCGTAAGTCCTGATTATAAAATCATATTTATGTCACTTTTTAAATTCACTGCTCGACATCGATCAAGCCGACGCGAATGGCGAAGCCAAGTAGGGCGGGCATGGCCCGCCATTTCGGTGGTATCGGTTGAACGGTTCATGGGGGCCGTGCCCACCCTACCGGGCTACCTGGCTAAATTCATATACTTATCACAATATAAATTCATTTCTCGACATCGATCAGGCCCACGCGAATGGCGAAGCGGGTCAACCCGGCGATGTCGTAGATGTTCAGACGCTCCATGATCTGGTTGCGGTGGGTTTCGACCGTCTTGGTGCTGACGGACAGCCGTTCGGCGATCTCGCGGGTCGAGCGGCCCTCCGCGATCAGTTGCAGGATTTCGCGCTGGCGCGCGGTCAACAGGCCGAGACCGGAATGGATTTCGGGGGCGGGCGGCTGATTGCGGACGAGTCGCAGATACTCGTCGAGCAGATGGCGCGACACCGCCGGACTGAGCCAGCGCTCGCCCTTCAGCACCGCCCGCAACGCCCGTTCCAGTTCATCGACGGCGGCATCCTTGGCCACATAGCCGACCGCGCCGGCGCGCAACGCCTCCAGCACGTAATTCTCCGCGGTGTGCATCGACAGGATGACGACCCGCGTTTCCGGCGTCTCCCTCAGGATCAGGGTGGTCGCATCCAGCCCGTTCAAGCCCGGCATGCTGATGTCGATCAGCGCGATGTCCGGCGCCCATTGCCGCGCCAGCCGCACCGCCTCACGGCCGTCCCCGGTCTCGGCGACGACCTGGAATCCCTCGAATCCCTCCACCAGCGTGCGCAAACCCGCCCGCACCAGCGTATGGTCTTCTACCAGCAATACCGTGAAACTGTTCATTATTCCGTCTCCGGTAACGGTATCGTGACTTCAACGGTGGTTCCCGCGCCTGGCTGGCTGCCGAGCGTGAACCGGCCGCCCATCAGTTCGGCGCGTTCACGCATGCTGCTCAAGCCCATGCCCGCTCCCTGTCCGCCGACTTGCCCCTTTGAGTCGAAGCCGCTGCCGTCGTCTCGCACCGCGAGCGACAGCCGGCGGTCGTCGACCGTGGCGACGATGGTGATCCGGCGCGCGCCGCCGTGCCGGATCGCGTTGTTGACCGCCTCCTGCACGATGCGGAACGCGGCGGTTTCGATCTCCGCCGGCAGCGGCGGGCACCGATCCTCGACCACGATCTCGCAACCGGCGCGTTCCGCCTGCCGCCGCGCGTACCAGTGCAGCGCCGCCGGCAGCCCCATGTCGTCGAGCACCGAAGGGCGGAGATTGCGCGCGGCGTCCCGGATTTGTTCGAGGATATGATCGGTAATTTCCAGACAGTCGAGAAGGCGACGCTGGTTCGCCGGATCGCTCGGATCGCGTCCCAGCACGCCCAGATTCAGCTTGAGGGCGGCGAGTTGCTGTCCGACATCGTCGTGCAGTTCTCGCGCCAGGGCGCGGCGTTCCTCTTCCTGCACCGACAGCAGCCGCCACGAGAGGTGTTGCAGGCGTTCGGAGGATTCGCGCAGCAGGCGCTCGACGCGCTGGCGCTCGACCTCCAGCCGGAAGCGGTCGAGCGCGGCGGAGACATCCAATGCCAGCCGCTGCAACAGCGCGACCAGCTCGCCGTTGAAAAAATTCGCCTTGCCCGAATACAGATTGAGCGTTCCGGCCAACGCGCCCGCCTCCCGGATCGGCAAGACCGCCAGGGCGGCGAAGCCATCGTCCCGTAACGCCGCGCGCCAGGATGCGGCGCGTGGATCGGTGGCGAGATCGTTGACGATCACCGGTTCGCCGCAGCGCAGCGCCTGCTCGATCAATTCCTGCTCGGCGACCGGTCCGGCATCGGCGCCCGGCGTCAGCCGCTCCAGGGAATCCACGCCTTCGCCGAAGCACGCCGCCGGCGACACCCGTCCGTTCGCGGCGTCGATCAGTCCGATCCACGCCATTCGCGGATCGCCCTGCTCGACCGCGATGCGGCAAACCTCGCGCAGCAATTCGGCGCGGCTGCGCGCCAAAACCATCGTCTGGCCGGTCTGGCTCAGGGTGGCGTAAAGCCGCGTCAGCCAGCGGATGTACGTCTGGTTCAGTTTCTCGCGCGTGATGTCGGTATGGGTGCCGCACATGCGGAGCGGACGCCCGTCGGCGGCGCGCTCGACGATACCGCCAAGCGACAGCAGCCATTTCCAGCCGCCATCGGCGGTGCGCAGCCGGTACTCGGAGCGGTACTCCACAAGCTGCCCTTCGAGATATGTCCGGTACAGCGCAACCGCCTGGTCGCGGTCGTCCGGGTGCAGCAGCGCCACCCATCGGGCCTCGGAGATCGTGAAGTCGGCGGGATCGTAGCCGAGCATCCGGGCGTAGGTATCGCTGACACGCATCCGGCCCGTTTGCACCTCCAGGTCGTACAACCCCTGATTCGCGGCGGCCAGCGCCAGCCGCGACTGCTGCTCGTTGGCCACCAGCGTCCGCTCGCCGCCGTGGCGCTGGAGCCCGGTTCTGGTCGTGGGCATGGATTGTTCCATCCTTAGCGAAATAAACGATCAAACAATGCGGTGGGTCCCGGCAAGCGCCGACGACAAGGCCGCCCTGGCGGTCTCCTGCTTGCGTCCGCTCTTCCGAACAAGACCTTATGTTGTTTGTTGTTGCCGTTTCCCGATTGCGGTTAAACTTTTATCGTCTTAATCGATTCCAGTTTAGCGAATATCCGCTCGCGCGTTCCCTGTCCGCCAGCATTTCACCATAAAAAAAGAGGCTCTTCCCATCATGAATGCCGTGGTTCACGCCAAGGCTGAAAGCCGCCATCTCCTTTCCGGCAATGAAGCGGTTGCCCGCGCCGCCTGGGAAGCCGGCGTCCGGGTCGCCGCCGCCTACCCCGGCACTCCCGCGACTGAAATCCTCGAATACATCGCCTGCTACCCCGACATCTACTCCGAATGGTCGGTCAACGAAAAAGTCGC
>DGFE01000101.1:46072-47300 GCA_002391525.1 Competibacteraceae bacterium UBA3908 | reverse complement strand
AAGGGAAGCGGCTGGTAGTTGCTGGCCATCGCGGTAACCTCCAGGATGTTTTTTTGGGAAAATCCGGCAACCGCCGGGGCGAACGGCCTGCTGGAGCGGTCAGCGCCGCCACGGGGGGCGGGCCATGACGCTGTCGGTCCACTCCAGAATCGCCCGCACGCGCGGAGTCAGCAGGTTCCAGGCTTCGGCGCGGTCCACCCAGCGGTATTCGCTATGCTCCGGTCGACCGAGTTGGGGGTTGGAGGGCAACCGGATCTCGGTCGACGCGGATTCGGCGAGGTAATAGCGCGCCACCTTGCGACCCTGATTATAGGGATGGGTCTCCCGGTAAACATCGCCCCACCGAAACCGCAGTCCGGTCAGCGTGGTTTCTTCTTCCACTTCGCGAATGGCCGCTTGCAGGGGCAATTCGTCCGCTTCGACCACGCCCTTGGGAAAATCCCAATAATTGTAAGCCCTCAACAGCAAATAGTCGTAATGATCGCGGTTCCAATGAACCACCACGACGCCGCAGGACAGGATGCGGGTGCTGGCCGACCTGGGATTCACCATGCGCATCACTCCGCGCCGTTCACGAACCGGCCGCGGTGTGATAAGGCGCGCTCGCTTCATGCACGGCCTCGACCAGGGCTCGGACATGTTCGGGATCGACCCAGGGCTGGATGCCGTGCCCGAGATTGAAAACGTGGCCGGAACCCGGACCGAAATCGGCCAGTATGTCCGCCACCAGTCGACGAATGCGCACGGGCGGGGCGGCCAGCGCGGCGGGATCGAGATTGCCCTGCAGCGCGACCTTCGACCCCACTCGCCGGCGGGCGTCGCTCAAATCCACCGTCCAGTCCACGCCGACCGCGTCGCAGCCGGTCGCGGCGCTGTCCTCCAGCCAGGCGCCGCCGCCCTTGGTGAACAGGATCACCGGCACCCGCCGACCCTCGAACTCGCGGGTCAGACCGGCGACGATTCGCGCCAGGCAGGCCAGCGAGAATTCCCGATAGGCGCGGGGGGTGAGAATGCCGCCCCAGGTATCGAACACCATCAACGCCTGCGCGCCCGCCGCGACTTGAGCGTTCAGATAGGCCGTCACCGCCACGGTGATCACGTCCAGCAGCCGGTGCAACAGTTCGGGTTGCTCGTAGAGCAGACCTTTGACCCGCGCGAAATCCCTGCTGGAGCCGCCCTCGACCATGTAGGTCGCCAGCGTCCACGGGCTGCCGGCGAAACCGATCAG